>NZ_JBALVJ010000091.1:0-11233 GCF_036961165.1 Sulfitobacter sp.
TTTTATCGCAACATTGGTCGAGCGGAACACGCGTTACGTGATGCTGGCGAAGGTTGGCAACAAGGACAGCCACAGCGTCATCCAGGCATTGATCAAGCAGTCTCGCAAGCTGCCCAAAGAGCTGTATCGCTCCCTGACTTGGGACCGTGGGTCGGAGATGGCTGGGCATAAGACCTTCACCTTGGTGACCGATATTGACGTCTATTTGTGCGAGCCCCATTCGCCATGGCAACGCGGTTCAAACGAAAACACCAACCGGCTTCTACGACAGTACTTTCCAAAAGGCACAGATTTGTCGATACACAGTCAAGCAAAGTTGAGCGCCGTTGCAAGACAGCTCAACGAACGACCTCGAATGACGCTGGGGTATGAAACTCCCGCAGAGCGTTTCAATGCATGTGTTGCGTCGATCAGTTGAGACCGCCAGACAAGGCCGACATTGCGTCTATTCAAGTCTGGCTTGCCGATATGGCTTATTTTCAGGGCATGAATGCCGTTTGGGATGAGTGGGTCGACCGTGACGCCCCGCCAGCGCGCGCAACCGGTGGCGTCGCTTTGGCCCGCGCCGGTATGCGGGTGGAAATGATTGCGGTTGTAGCAATGCCAAGATCTGAATGAACCGTACAAAGCGGGGCGACGATTTGAAATTGCCCCGCTTTGGAGACAGCGGTCAGGTACTGGCTACATGATGGGACTTTGACATTCCCGTCCAGTGAGAGCACAGCGAGTGCAACATTGCAGACCTGATGCTGTTGGAACGCTGCTATAATAGTAACTGTAGCTATTTAATGCTTTGAGCGAATAACGGAACAGTGGCCATTCCCGCCATAAAAAAACGCCGCGCTAAAAGCGCGGCGTTTTCTATTCTTTGAAACACGTGAGGCTTAGTTGCCAGCTGTGTCTTCCTGATCGCCGGAAGCAGCAGGTGCTTCGTGATCGTCGTCATCGGACGCGGCGGAGCCAAGATCGTCAAACAGTTCGGAAATCTCGAACTCGGCTGCAGCTTCTTCTTCTGCGGCCAGTTCCTGGATGGATTTGCCGGCAGCTTGCAGTTCAGCTTCTTCGACGGAACGGGCTACGTTCAGCTCGATTGTCGCTTCGACCTCGGGGTGAAGGACAACCTTTACCTCGTGGATACCCAGATATTTGATGGGTGCGAGCAAGACGACCTGTTTGCGGTCAACTGTGAAGCCTTTAGCGGCTGCTGCATCGGACGCGTCACGGGTGGTGACGGAACCGTAAAGCGCGCCTGCATCGGAAGCGGAGCGAATCACGATGAACTGCTGACCGTTTAGACGTTCAGCCATCGCATCGGCTTCTTTCTTGGTCTCGAGGTTTTGTGCCTCAAGCTGGGCTTTTTGGCCCTCGAAAGCTTCGATGTTTGCTTTGGACGCGGAAAGCGCCTTTTGCTGTGGCAGCAGGTAGTTGCGAGCGTAGCCTGGTTTAACGTCTACGACGTCGCCCATCTGGCCCAGTTTCGCGACACGCTGGAGAAGGATAACTTGCATGATGTGTACTCCTTACTTCACTGCGTAGGGCAGCAGGGCGAGGAAGCGTGCGCGTTTGATGGCACGGGCCAATTCACGCTGCTTTTTCGCGGAGACTGCGGTGATGCGGGATGGCACGATCTTGCCACGCTCAGAGATGTAGCGCTGAAGCAGACGTGTGTCTTTGTAGTCGATTGCCGGTGCGTTGTCGCCAGAGAATGGGCAGACTTTGCGGCGGCGGAAAAATGGTTTTGCGGCCATGGTTTAGAGTCCTTTCAACAACCTAAAATCAGCGACGTTCACGGCGCTCGGGGCGCTCGTCACGTTTTTGCATCTGAACGGAAGGCAGCTCTTTGTGCTCATCCATTTTGATGGTCAGAACGCGCATGACATCGTCATGCAGGCGCATCAGGCGTTCCATCTCCTGCACGGCTGTTGCCGGTGCATCGGAGCGCAGGAAGGCATAGTGGCCCTTGCGGTTCTTGTTGATTTTATAGGCCATCGTTTTGACGCCCCAATACTCGCTATCCACGAGTGTTCCGCCGTTGTCGGACAGAACGGTACCGAAATGTTCGATCAGGCCTTCGGCTTGTGTGTTGGACAAGTCTTGGCGTGCGATCATTACATGCTCATATAGCGGCATGTGTGCTCCACTTATTTCAAGGCGCATTTCATAGGCAGGGCAATGATCCTATGCGGCCCCACCACGAGAGTCTGCGCGGTTAAATCGTCTTGCAAAGGAAGTGCCCATATACACCCTTTAGCGCGCTGCGCAAGCGAGGATGGCGTAGGGCAGGGTGCGCGCGTCTGTTTTTACGCAATTGCCCCCAATGTGCCAGCTGCGTGCCGCCGTCTGGTCTTTTTTCAGGTCCAAGAACGCTTAACCCATTCAAGGATGCCGCCATGACTGCCGTCGCAGACCATTTCTCTGAAAGTGCCCCGATGAATGGCGCGGTACGTAGCCTGGGCGGTGGTCGGTTGGTCTTGCGGTTGGTGATGCGGATCGGCGCCTGTGCCTCCTTGTTTGTGGCACTGCTGATCTGGGTGACACCATCGGCGGGTACAGGCAACAACATGATGCTGTTTAAGCTGTTGGTCTCATCACTGTCCGTTCTGGTATCTATAGCCTGCTGGCAGGCTGCCTTGCCGCCCCCGCCGCCCAGCGTCGAGATTGACGTGGTCGGCGGTGAACTATGCCTGATCCGTGAAAGCGCACCTGCAAGTCAACGGATCATTGAGCGGTGCAGCTTTGCCGAGCTTGAAGATGTCGAACTGAAAGGCCGGTCGTTTACTTTCTGTGCAAAAGGCGGGCGGCTTCTTGCCGAGATTTCGCTCAGCAACGCGACTGCGCATGCAACTTTGCTGCACAAACTGCGTGTGGCAGGCAAGATTTCCTAATCTGCCTATGTGCGCTGATGCAGGGTAAATGCTGCGCAACTGTTCAAATGCGCGCAGTAGGTGTTGAACCTTATGGTATTGAGAAAAGGGCAGAACACACCACTTAATATTGTAGTCTAACATAATGGAGTGCTTCTGATGAAATCCCTCGTTCTAGCTACCCTTTTTTCTGCTACCGCCTCAATGGCACTGGCAGCCGATAAATACGTTCTCGATTCCAGCCACAGCCAGATTGTGTTCACCTATAACCACCTCGGTTATTCAACCACGACCGGCATGTTCTCCGGCTTTGACGGCGAGATCATGTTTGATCAGGAAGACCCTGCCGCATCATCCGTGAGCGTTTCCATGCCCGCAAAATCCATGCTCACAGGCTGGGAAGCGCGCTACGATCACTTTATGTCCGACGACTTCTTCGGCGCGACTGACGAAGATATGATCACCTTCACATCCACGGCGATCGAAGTGACAGGCGACGACACAGCGCTGATCACCGGTGATCTGACGATGAACGAAGTGACCAAGTCTGTTGTTCTGGATGCCAAGCTGAACCAGATGGGTGATCACCCGATGGCCAACAAGCCTTGGGCCGGTTTCAACGCGACAACGACGCTCAAGCGCTCTGACTTTGGTGTGGACAAATTTGCACCGTTCGTAGGCGATGACGTCAACGTCATGATCTCTCTGGAAGCTATGAAAGCCGAATAAGCTTTCTCTTTCAGAAATTGGAAAGGCCGCTGGAAGGATACTCCCAGCGGCCTTTTTTGTGTCCGGTCGGCGCGCAGCCTCAGTCGCGTGTGGCTGTCAATTGGATGGCGACATCGACACCAAAGCCGAGTGAGCTTTCGTCGGACATGTTGTCCCCGATACCAAAGTCGCGGCGGTCGAGGTTCAACTTTGCCTGTACGGTTGCTTCGTTACCTGTTGTGGAGAGGCGGAAAGGCATGCTGACTGGGATGCTCTGCTCTTTGATAGTCAGGGTGCCTTCGGCGATAAAAAATCCGTCAACGCCGGAGGTCAGGTCAGCTTTGAAACGGGCTGTCGGGAAGTCCTGAGCGTTGAAGAAATCCGGCCCCATGGCTTGATCCGTGACGGAACCCAGCGTGAGCGAACCGATGGCGATGGTCACATCGACTGTGCCTGATGGGCCGACCATGACTTCAGGATCAAAGGCAATATTCGCGGTCCAGTCGGCAAAGCTGCCCTCAACAGTTGAGCCGAATTGCGTTACCGCGATACCAAGTGTGCCCTCTTGCACGGTCCATTCGGAGGCTACTTCTTCCAGTGAGGCGGTTTCGACAGCGCCTTCGGGTTTCGCAAACACACCGATCCCTGCGCCGACGCCCAAAGCGGCGGCCCAGATGACCAATGCTGCCAGCAAAGGTGTTTTGCTGTGGTGTATAGCGAACAGGGGCGCAAGATCGGGCGCGCCGTTGATCATCCGGCGCAGGGTCGCGTCCTTGTCGACAAACTGGTGTTTCAGTGCGCCTGCGATGTGCAGCAGGATCGATACGATCATGACCTTGCCGAATACCCAGTGCAGCCCGCCAACAAAGGCAGCGACAGCTTCAGACTTCGGCACCAGCGGGAGGCTTTGACCCAGCGGCCACCAGATCGGCGCAAAGCCTGACGTGGCGGCGTGGTGTATCCAGCCCGACAGGGGCGCTAGCACGAGCGAGCCATACAGCAACCAATGCGCGGTTTCGGCCATGAATGTCTCTACCTTGTGGTCGGGATGCAGTGGCGAAGGCTTGGTTTGGCCAAGCGCCCAGAGGATCCGCAGCAAAGCGACAAAGAACACGGTGACACCCAACGTCTTATGCAATGAGAACATCCAAGCCTTGGTGGCAAGCTGTTCAGACGTGTCATAGGGGAGATCTTCGGCGATCATGGCAACGGGGATCAGGGTGAGGATCAGCAGGGCGGTCAGCCAATGAAAGCTGCGCGTTACGCTGCCGTAGGTGGTGGTAGTGTTCGAACGACCCATGGAATACTCCGGTATGACAGTGTTTGGGCCAACTTATTGCACCTGACGGGTAGAGCAATGGGAGTTTACGCAGAGCCTCTGTGCGCTCTTGTGAGAGTAGGCGTGCTTCGCTAAACCCAATGCCACATATTCAAGGGGCTTTTGATGAGCACAGCATTCGTATTTCCCGGTCAGGGCGCGCAAACCATCGGTATGGGGCAGGATCTGGCGCAGGCCTATCCCGCAGCAAAAGCGGTTTTTGACGAGGTCGACGATGCCTTGGGTGAAAAGCTGAGTGCGCTGATTTGGGACGGTGATATCGAGACGCTGACGCTGACCGAAAACGCACAGCCTGCGCTGATGGCGACATCCATGGCCGCTATGCGTGCGCTTGAGGCGGAAGGGATCGGCATCTCGCGCGCGTCTTTTGTGGCGGGGCACAGTCTGGGCGAATATTCGGCGCTTTGCGCTGCTGGTGTGTTCACGTTGGGCGATACCGCGCGGTTGCTGCGTATTCGGGGACGGGCGATGCAGGCGGCTGTGCCTGTAGGGCAGGGCGCGATGGCCGCAATTCTGGGGCTTAGCTCTGAGGAAGTGGAGAAGGTGGCCGCTGAGGCCGCTGGCGACGATGTTTGCCAGTTGGCGAATGAGAACGACCCCACGCAGAACGTGATTTCAGGCAGCAAAGCTGCTGTTGAGCGCGCGATTGATCTTGCCAAGGCGGCGGGTGCCAAGCGGGCGCTGCCGCTGCCGGTGTCTGCTCCGTTCCATTGTGCGCTGATGCAGCCCGCAGCAGACGAGATGGCGCGCGCGCTGTCAGAGGTCACTATCAACGCGCCATCCGTGCCGCTGGTGGCCAATGTGCTTGCCAGTAGTGTGATCACGGCTGATCCGATCGCGCGGCTGTTGGTCGATCAGGTCACTGGTCGCGTGCGCTGGCGTTCGTCCGTTGAGTGGATGGTCGAACAAGGCGTGACTGAGTTCTGGGAAATCGGCGCGGGTAAAGCTCTGTCGGGCATGATCCGGCGCATTCACAAGGATGCAGTACTGCGCAACGTGGGCGTGGCCGCAGACGTGAAAGCGGCGCTGGAAGCCTAAGGTGTTTGAAGCAACAGCGGGCACTGTGCGCAAACGCTGCGCGGTGCCGCGATAGTTTATAAAGGGAAGAGTAGATGTTTGATCTGACTGGGAAAAATGCACTGATCACCGGCGCTTCGGGCGGTATTGGCGCAGACATTGCGCGTACCCTGCATGCGCAGGGCGCAACCGTGGGCCTAAGCGGCACGCGCACCGAACCACTGGAGGCGCTGGCCGCCGAGCTGGGCGAGCGCGCCCATGTGCTGCCCTGTAACCTGAGCGATATGGAGGCTGTCGAGGCGCTGCCAAAGCAGGCGGCAGAAGCCATGGGATCTGTTGATATTTTGGTTAACAACGCCGGAATCACGCGTGACAATCTGTTTATGCGGATGTCGGATGACGAATGGCAGTCAGTGCTGGATGTGAACCTTACGGCAACGTTCAAGCTGTGCAAAGGAGTCATGCGGGGCATGATGAAGGCGCGCTGGGGCCGGATTGTGAACATCTCTTCCATCGTGGGCGCCACGGGTAACCCCGGACAGGCGAACTACGCCGCCTCGAAGGCCGGGCTGATCGGGATGTCCAAAAGTTTGGCCTATGAAGTGGCGAGCCGTGGAATCACTGTGAACGCAGTCGCGCCAGGATTTATTGCCACCGCGATGACAGACAAGCTGACCGATGATCAGAAATCTGGAATCATGGGGCAAATTCCGGCAGGGCGTATGGGCACTCCGGACGAAATTGCGAGCGCTGTTGTTTATCTTGCTAGCAGTGAGGCGGCGTATGTTACAGGTGCTACCTTGCATGTGAACGGTGGCATGGCCATGTTGTAGGAGCTTTCTCGAAAGCGTTTGCGAACTCCGCTTCATATGCTAAAGGAAGCACAGTTGACATAGACGGGCGCTTGATGTGACCCGCGCCTTGTGCAAGCAAGGAGAACGAGCCGCCCCTGTCAGGGGCACCTTCTGACCTCCCACGAACGGGAGCGGGCAGAAACCCAAAAAGGGGCCAATGGCCCGATGAGTGAGGACTATAGTATGAGCGACGTCGCAGACCGCGTTAAGAAGATCGTTGTTGAGCACCTTGGTGTTGAAGAAGACAAAGTAACAGAAAACGCTTCGTTTATTGACGATCTTGGCGCAGACAGCCTCGACACCGTCGAGCTGGTCATGGCCTTCGAAGAAGAATTCGGCATCGAAATTCCTGATGATGCAGCCGAAAACATCCAGACTTTCGGTGACGCGGTTAAGTTCATCAAAGAAGCCTCCTAATCAGGCTTTTCCGGGTACGCTCGGCGAAAAAATACTCAAACGGCGCTTTGATTTGCGGATCGGCGCCGTTTTTGATTCTGCACCGGATTAGGTCTTGTTCCGCTGAATGGGCTGCGGCACTCCTGCTGGTCTGAGTCCCTTACCTACTGAGTGAAAGAAACGCAGCGCATGTCCCGCACTATTCCGACCATCAATACACCTTCTTTGACATTGCGTGGAATGCGGACCGAGGATTTTAAACGATTTGCTGAAATTTGGGCGATGCCCGATGTGGTGACGCATATCGGCGGCAAGCCTTGGCCGCGTGCGCGCAGTTGGGATGCTTTTCTGCGCAATGCTGGGCATTGGCAAATCACAGGATTCGGCCAATGGGCTATCCAGATCCACGGCTCTGGCGATATGGCGGGGCAGGCGGGCTTTTTCTACGGCTCGCGTGGTTTGGGAGATGACTTTGATCCCTATCCTGAAGCTGGGTGGTTGCTTGCGCCCCAGTATCAAGGGAATGGACTGGGCCGAGATGCGGCAGGGGCAGCCCACGATTGGTTCGACCGCGTTGTAGCGTTGCGCTCAGTTTGTATGATCACGCCTGACAATGCAGCCTCAATGCGGGTTGCGGAGACCCTTGGCTATACGCCGCTGCGCGATGCTGAGGTTGACGGAGAAACCGTCACCTTGATGACGCGCAAAGGCCCGCCAACCTGAACGGAGTGCATAACTTCAGCGGCGGACGTCTTGCATCACCTCCTGTGATATTTTTAGGCCGTCCTTTGGGCCGTGAAGCACGCTGACATCGCCAGTGGCCTCCATGACGACAGCATGGACGAGATCAAGGTTGTAGGCGTTGGCCTCACGCAGCTTGGCATGCAGGTCGTCAGCGGTTAGGCCGACCGCGCGCATGTTCTCAGGCTTCATTTTGCCGTCTTCCATCAGCAGCAACGGTGTATTGTCGTTCATGCTATGGAGGCGGCTGGACCTCACGCGGAGCTGGGAAATCGTTAACTGGATAATGAAAAGTGAAACGAGCGCCATGACATAGATGTACGCGTCGGTTTTCAGGGTGGTTACCGCACTGGTCAGAACAGAACCGATAGATACCGTGATGGCGAAATCAAAGCCCGACATCTTTGAAAAGCTGCGCAGGCCATGAAGCCGTGTCAGCGCGACGATCACAGCCACCACCAACGTCGCGCGCCATAGGATATTGAAAAACTCTATCATGCGTGTTCTCCCCTGCTTGGGAGGTCAACCCATTGCAAGTTCGATAGTTCCATCCGGGTCGCGTGGCAGTCGACCGCCCATCGGAGGCGCCTGCGCTCTTGAACACAGGCCTCCCCTCGGGCTATAGCCCGAATGATAATTTAGCACCAAGGGGCAGAATATATGCGCAGAGTGGTCGTTACGGGTTTGGGTTTGGTGACACCGTTGGCAGACGGAGTCGAAGAAAGCTGGAAACGCATTCTGGACTGTCAGTCCGGTGCGGGACCAATTACGGGCTTTGACCCGAGCAAGTTGATCACTCAATACGCATGTGAAGTGCCTTTGGGCGATGGCAGCAATGGGACGTTCAATGCGGACACCTACATGGCGCCCAAAGACCAGCGAAAGGTTGATACTTTTATCCTTTTCGGTATGGCCGCTGCACAGCAAGCGATTGAAGATGCCGGTTGGACACCCGATGACCGTGAAAGCCTTGAGCGCACCGGCGTTCTGATCGGCTCTGGTATCGGTGGGTTGAATTCGATTGCGAACACAGCCGTGATGATGGCGGAGAAAGGCCCTAGGCGGGTCAGCCCCTTCTTTGTGCCCGGTGCTTTGATCAACCTGATCTCCGGTCAGGTATCCATCAGGTATGGCTATAAAGGGCCAAACCATTCGGTCGTGACTGCCTGTTCTACCGGTGCGCATGCCATTGGCGATGCGAGCCGTTTGATCCAGTACGGTGACGCGGACGTGATGATTGCAGGCGGTGCAGAAGCCGCCATTTGCGAGATTGGCATTGCTGGCTTCAACGCGTGTAAAGCGCTGAGCACGAAGCGTGGCGATGACCCCAAAAAGGCAAGCCGACCTTATGACGTTGACCGTGATGGTTTTGTCATGGGTGAGGGTGCGGGCATTGTCGTGCTGGAAGAGTATGAGCACGCTAAAGCACGCGGTGCGAAGATTTATGCCGAAGTGATCGGCTATGGCCTGTCGGGCGATGCGTATCACATCACAGCGCCGTCAGAGGACGGTGAGGGCGGCGAACGCTCGATGCGCGCAGCGCTGCGCCACGCGGGCAAAGAGCCGAAGGACATCGATTATATCAATGCACATGGTACGTCGACGATGGCGGACACCATTGAACTGGGTGCTGTAGAGCGTATGTTGGGCGAGCATGCTAGCAAGGTCACAATGTCCTCGACCAAGTCTGCGACAGGCCACCTGTTGGGGGCTGCGGGCGCGATTGAGGCGATCTTCTCGATCCTTGCGATCCGTGACCAGATTGCGCCGCCAACGATCAACTTGGATAACCTTGCGGTTGAGACGAAGATTGATCTGGCAGCCAACGCGCCTGTGAAACGGGAAATTAAGGTCGCGCTGAGCAACTCGTTCGGCTTCGGCGGCACCAATGCGAGCGTATTGTTCGGAAAGGTTGAGTAGATGTGGCGCCATGTAGCGGCCAATGCCATCACGTTTTTGATGGTTGCGTTATTCTTGACCGGTGGTGTGATCATTTGGGGCAAAGCCCAGTATGACTCACCCGGTCCGTTGACGCAGGCCGTTTGCGTGCAGGTTGAAAGCGGCTCCAACATGCGGCGGGTAAGCAAGAACCTCGCTGATCAGGGTGCGGTAAGCTCGGCTGCGATCTTCCGTATCGGTGCCGACTATGAGGAGAAGACCGGCCAGTTGAAGGCCGGGAGCTTTCTGATAGAGCCCGAAGCGACCATGCAAGAAATCGTGGATGTGATCACCCGCGGTGGTGCCAGCACGTGTGGCACCGAGATCGTATACCGCGTTGGCGTGAATCGCGTCAGCGTGCAGGTGCGTGAGCTTGATCCTGCGACCAATCGGTTTGTCGAGCTTGCTCAATTCACGCCCGGCACGGACGAAGTGCCTGCGGAATATACAGAGACGCGCGACCAAGCTGACATACGCTTCCGTATTGCGGTGGCCGAAGGCGTGACAAGCTGGCAGATCGTAAATGCGCTGTCCAGCATGGATATTCTTGAAGGCACAGTCCCGGAAACGCCAAGCGAGGGGGCTCTTGCACCTGACAGCTACGAAGTGCGCAAGGGTGACGACCGTGCGGCCTTGATTGCGCGGATGCAGTCTGCACAGGAGACTCTGCTTGCAGCCGCATGGGAAGCCCGGGCGGAAGATCTGCCTATAGACAGCCCCGAAGAGCTGTTGATCCTTGCTTCGATCGTCGAGAAGGAAACCGGTGTGGCCGAAGAACGCCGTCAGGTAGCGAGCGTATTTGTGAACCGTCTTAACCAAGGCATGCGCTTGCAGACTGATCCCACAGTTATTTACGGTATAACCCGTGGTGAAGGTGTGTTGGGCCGTGGCCTGCGCCGCAGTGAGCTGCGTGGCGAAACGCCTTACAACACATATGTGATATCTGGTTTGCCGCCGACACCGATTGCGAACCCCGGACGTGCCAGCCTGATGGCGGCCGCGCAGCCGGACGAGACGCCGTTTATCTTCTTTGTTGCTGACGGTACTGGCGGCCACGCGTTTGCTGTCAGTTTGGACGAGCACAACCGCAATGTCGCGGAGTGGCGCAAGATTGAAGCGGAGCGCGGCGCCGCAGCTGCAGGCAACGCCTCAACCGGTGGCAACGACTAAGTGTTAATGCCCTGTTCGGTGGGGCAAGAGACGTTCAACATTGATCCGATATACCAAGTCCCATGCTAGGAGATTTGGTGGAGCGGCCCTGACATAGCGTCGGGGCCGCTTTTTCATGCCTTTCGATTGGAGGAATCCAAGCGAAAGGACCGACTGAAGTGGTCCGGCAAAATTGGACAGCGTGCTAAGATGTATCCAACCCGAAC
>NZ_JBALVJ010000092.1:0-10916 GCF_036961165.1 Sulfitobacter sp.
GAGCGGGTCAAATCTCGGTGAAAATACCGGGTCAGTTCTCAGTGACATTCAACAGGCTTCAGCCGCATTCGTAGGCAAATGGTCGTTTTCGACAGCCCACCTCAGAAGCGTCTGAATACAGGCAAGGTAAACCGCTTTCACAGTTTTTGGTGAAAGGGTCTCAAGTTTTTTGTTTCGCCATCGGACGATGTCCGCCTTGCTGATGTCCCGCGCGTTGTCACTTTGCAAAAAACGGGCGAGGTCGGTAATCACGGGCTGCCAGCGCTTCTCGATACTTGTTCCCCGCCCAAGACGTTTTCTACTCGTGAGATACTCTTCGAACAGAGATTGCAACGATAGAGACTTCTTTAGGGCCGGTGGGGCCAGTGGGGCAGGTTGAGGCGTCCGTTCTTGTGGCTGTATCTGCACTGGTCGCGATATTACGAAGTCCGCACTCGGTTGCCCCGCGAAATTGCCTTCATCCCGCTCTGCTGCGCGTGCCATGGCTTCATATTCTGACCTGCAAAGGGCCATTGCCAGCGCGCGCCATTCTTGGGTGCGGTATTGAGCAATTGTGCGGCCCAGATGTTTGTATCTGTTGAGCCTCAAAACGACCAGCACCGCCAACTCCCCGTCAATGAGCAGCCCAGAATAGCCACGCTTCAGGAGAGCCGCTAGGTGATCATCGAGACCCATGCGGGCATAATCAGCTGTTGTTGCTCTCAGATCTGTGTCGAAGGCGAGCCGGTCAAGATAGTTGTCTGTCGCGATTTCCTGAATGCTCCAAAGCTCGACAGGCTCTGGCTGTTTTGTGGCTGCATCACGATACTGGAACTCCGCATTACCCAGCATCATTTGAAGCACTGCGATCTCTATGGTGTGCTGGGCGATCGCCTCGCGCCGGTCACCGCCAAGCGCTTTTCGAAGCTCGGTCTTGTTTTCCAGGAAAGGGCGTAGCCTTTCTGGCACTGCAATACGTGAAAAATAGCGACCGTCACGATCGAGGAAATTCTTGATCTTACCCGCCACAACCTGCTCCATTTTGTTACGCGTTTTGTAACAGCGAGACGGGCAAAGCCCCATATAGTCAAGGGGTTTCAATGATATCAGGGGGTTAACATGGTGCTGCTGGAGAGAATCGAACTCTCGACCTCTCCCTTACCAAGGGAGTGCTCTACCTCTGAGCTACAGCAGCGCCGATAGCGGGCTGATTAGCTTCTATCGGTCGTCTGCGCAAGCCAAATTCGCGCCTAATCTAGACCCCGCGCAGTACCTGCGCTAGACAGGCGCTATGGCAGACAAACAGACCTCTCATACACGAGCACAAACAGCCAAAGCGGCAGAAGCTGCGCGCAAGCAGGCGCGTCTCTCTCAGGCGCTCAAAGCTAATATGGCGCGTCGCAAAACGCAGGCGCGGGCACGGGCAACGGATGCGCCAGAGGGCAGCACCACAGGCACAGCGCAAACCGCGCAAGACAAGGAATCCTAAAACATGGACGCAATTCTGGTACGGGGCGGTGGGCCGCTGTCTGGCTCTATTCCGATCGCGGGTGCAAAAAATGCCTGCCTGACACTAATGCCTGCGACCTTGCTGAGCGAGGAGCCGCTGACACTGACCAATGCGCCGCGCTTGTCGGACATTCGCACAATGACGCAGTTGCTGCAGTCTTTGGGCGCCGAAGTTACTTCCCTTCAGGAGGGTCGCGTGATCGCGATGTCTTCGCATGGAGAGATCAATACACGCGCCGAATATGATATCGTGCGCAAAATGCGTGCTTCCAATCTGGTGCTGGGTCCGCTTCTGGCGCGTGAAGGCTATGCCGAGGTTTCGTTGCCCGGCGGTTGTGCCATTGGCGCGCGTCCCATGGATATTCACACAGACGGTTTGGCCAAGATGGGCGCGCAAATCGATCTGCGCGATGGTTATCTTTATGCGAAAGCCGCTGGTGGTCGCCTCAAGGGCGCTGTCATCGACTTCCCCTTCGCATCGGTCGGCGCGACCGAGAACATCATGATGGCAGCCACGTTGGCCAAAGGCACCACTGTCATCAACAACGCCGCACGCGAGCCTGAGATCGTGGATCTTGCCGACTGCTTGCGCCGCATGGGCGCGCAGATTGAGGGCGACGGCACCTCAAGTATCACCATTCAGGGTGTCGATCGTTTGGGTGCAGCAACGCACCCTGTTGTCACGGACCGGATTGAATTGGGCACGTACGTGCTGGCCCCTGCTATCTGTGGCGGCGAGGTTGAGTTGCTGGGGGGGCGGATCAATTTGATCGGCGCTTTCTGTGAAAAGCTGGACGCTGCAGGTATCGAAGTTACGGAAACGGACAAAGGTCTTAAGGTGAAGCGCCGCGGTGATCGCGTGCACGCAGTCGATGTCACAACAGAACCTTTCCCGGGTTTTCCCACCGATCTACAGGCGCAGATGATGGCGCTGTTGTGCACCGCCGAAGGGACATCGACCCTTGAAGAAAAAATCTTCGAGAACCGGTTTATGCACGCACCCGAGCTGATCCGTATGGGGGCCAAGGTCGACGTGCACGGGGGTAAGGCCGTGGTGACAGGTGTTGATAAACTCAAAGGTGCGCAGGTGATGGCGACCGATCTGCGGGCGTCTGTTTCGCTGATCCTTGCTGGCATGGCGGCAGAAGGTGAGACCAAGGTGTCTCGCGTTTATCACCTTGATCGCGGGTACGAACATGTGGTGGCGAAGCTGTCGGGAGTTGGCGCCAATATTGAACGGATCAAAGACGAATGAACGATGATGCACGCTTTGAAGATGGCGGCGAAGCACCGCTGAACCTTGGCGCTTTGGATGCCGATGATTTGACGATCATCTCCACGCTCGTACAGGACGCGGTCTTTCCCGCGTCCGAGATGCGCTGGCTCAAGCGTGAAGGCCGCTTTGCGCTGCTGCTGAACCGCATGCGCTGGGAAGATGCGGGGGCCAATCGCCACGTGCCCGAGCGGGTGCAATCGGTGCTCGTGTTCTCCAATGTGCAAGCGGTCGCTTCGCAAGGCGTGCCGAAAGGGGATGCCGATACGGTACTTTCGCTTTTGCACATCGCCTTCGACGAAAGCGAAAGCCCGTCTGGTCAGGTTGCCCTCACGCTTGCCGGAGACGGTGCTATCCGTTTGACTGTAGAGGCGCTGGATGTGACGCTAAAAGACGTGACGCGCCCCTATGTGGCACCGTCTAAAAAGCGCCCTACCCACCCAGACTGACATAGAACTCGCTGCTGTATTTTGCCGGTACGGTGTTCGAACAGGATTCCTGCTAAAGCCTTTGCCCGCGTCAAAATGCAGCCGCCGCTCCCCTCTTGAGGACTGCGGCAAACCCCGCTACCTGATTGAGCCAACACAGGAGCCTGCCCTATGCCCGTATTCCTTGATGCCACAGCTGCCGATTTTGAAACTGCCTTTACGACGCTGTTGAACGCAAAGCGTGAGGACAGCCCCGATGTGGACGCCACCGTGGCAGGCATTATCGCCGACGTGCGTGCGCGCGGTGACGCTGCCGTGATTGAGCTGACGGCAAAGTTTGACCGGGTCACCCTTACCGCTGACAGCCTGCGCATCAGCAGCGAAGAGGTTGCGAAAGCATGCGAAGAGGTCTCGACCGAAGACAGGGCCGCGCTGGAATTGGCCGCAGCACGTATCCGCGCCTACCACGAACGCCAGCTTCCTGAAGATGCCGAATGGACGGACGAGGCAGGCGCAACTTTGGGTTGGCGCTGGTCCGCAGTCTCTGCTGCGGGGCTGTATGTACCCGGCGGGTTGGCAAGCTACCCCAGTTCCGTTTTGATGAATGCTATCCCCGCCAAAGTTGCAGGGGTCGGGCGCCTTGCCATGGTTGTGCCCACACCGGACGGTATTCTCAATCCGCTGGTGCTGCTGGCGGCGCAGATATCCGGTGTGGACGAGATTTACCGCATCGGCGGTGCGCAGGCCGTGGCGGCGTTGGCTTACGGTACGGATACAATCGCGCCCGTTGACAAGATCACCGGCCCCGGCAACGCGTTCGTCGCCGCCGCCAAGCGCCGCGTGTTCGGCAAGGTTGGCATCGATATGATCGCAGGCCCGTCGGAAATTCTCGTTATTGCCGACGGCGACAATGATCCCGACTGGATCGCGCTTGATCTGCTGTCGCAAGCCGAACATGACGAAAGCGCGCAGTCCTTGCTGATCACAACCGATCCGGCCTTTGGCAAAGCTGTTGCCGCAGCCGTCGAAAACCGGCTTGAGACCTTGCAGCGCGCGCACATTGCACGCCCTTCATGGCGCGATTTTGGAGCCATCATCACTGTGCCTGACCTGACGACTGCCGCGCGCCTGGCGGACAGGATCGCACCGGAGCACCTTGAGCTTTGCGTGGCAGACCCTCACGCGCTCAGCGCTCAGATCACGCACGCGGGCGCGATCTTTTTGGGTCAATGGACGCCAGAGGCCATTGGTGATTATGTAGGTGGCCCCAACCACGTGCTGCCCACGGCCCGTTCAGCGCGCTTTTCCTCAGGTCTGTCAGTGCTGGATTTCATGAAGCGGACGACATTGGCCCATATGACACCCGAAGCGCTGCGCGCGATCGGTCCTGCCGCCGAGCGGCTAGCGGCTTCGGAAAGCCTTGAGGCGCATGGCCTTTCGGTCACCGCACGGCTGGACAAGCTTAACCGCTGAGTAGACACCGCACCACGGCGCGGGATTGCTCAAGGGGTTCGTGCCGCTGTCGTGGTGATCCTATGGATCGGTGGCTATCTGCAAATCGCCTGAAACGATGCGCCTCCATTGCCACGCCGCGCCTGCTGGCGTATTCAACCTGCTAACCCTTTCGCAAAAGGATGCGCCGATGTCCCGCATCGTACATATCAATCTTGACGACGCCAACCTGCCCCCGCCGACGGCGGAGATAGAGCAGGAGCGCCGTGTAGCCATGTTTGACCTTTTGGAGGACAACACGTTTGTGCTGCCCGAGCGCGATGGGCGGGCTGTCCCACAAGGGCCTTATCATCTGGGCCTATCCATTCGCGACAAGCGTTTAGTGTTCGATGTGAACACGGAAGGCGCTGAAAAAGCAGCGGAATTTCACCTATCGCTTGGTCCGTTCCGTCAGGTTGTTAAAGACTACTTCCAAATCTGCGAAAGCTATTTTGATGCGGTGAAAAAGCTGCCGCCTGCCCAGATCGAAACCATCGATATGGCGCGTCGCGGCATCCACATGGAAGGCTCCCGCGTGCTTCAAGAGCGGCTGGAGGGCAAGGCGGAGATCGACATTGATACCGCCCGCCGCCTGTTCACTCTCATTTGTGTTCTACACTTCGGGGGCTGAGGTGACGCAGCAGCTGCCGCAATCAGTCCTTTTTTGTTGCGATCACAATGCAGTCCGCTCCCCGATGGCTGAAGGGTTGATGAAGAAATTCTTCGGCATGGACGTCTATGTCCAGTCGGTCGGGGTCAAGAATGACCTTGAAATCAACGGGTTCTCGATCGCGGTATGTCAGGAGGTGGGGGTTGAGCTTTCGCGCCACCGCTCGCGCAGCTTTGACGAGATGGAGGACTGGGGCGATGATCTGAGTTCTTTTGATCTGGTAATTGCCCTGTCGCCCGCATCGCAGCGCCGCGCGCTTGAACTGACACGGTACTTCCATCTCGATGTTGAGTATTGGCCGGTCCTTGATCCGACTGGGCTGGGAGAGGGGCGCGAAGCCACGCTTGCTCAGTTCCGCGCCGCCCGTGACCAGATCGTGACACGCCTGCGCGAACGCTTTGGTCCGCCCACGCAATCCCTCGCCTAGTGACCTGAAAAAGACGGAAGCGCACGCGAGCGCCGCCGTCCAATACTTGTTTCATTGCAGATGGCTTCGGCCGGAGCACATGAGGCAAGCCGAGTCGTTTTGGCCGAAAAATCTCGGAATGAGGCGGGTTTCCTATACTGCGCGGCTCAGCTTATGAGCAGACGGCTTCGGCGGTGCGGCCAAATGCTTTCCATGTCGCCCAGAAGGCATTGTCGGACGCGCGGTCAGACTGGCGCCAGACCTGCACCTTGTGCGGATCTTTGAATGCTTTCACGCCACGACGCTGATCGGATGAGGAAAGCTGCTGGTCGGCCACAGCCTGAACACAGCCGCATCGCTGCGAATTGGCAGCCCTGCGCCCCTGCGACATGCAGGCGCGCTGAAGTGGGCCCGTCGCGTAAAGCTGCGTGGGGGTGAATGCCCCGCGCGTGGTGTAGTTGGACGCTTTGCCACCGCAGGCGGCAAGTGTGGATAGCGCAACAAGCGCCAAAACCATAGGTTTCATCATCTCTGCCTTTGTCTCATGCCACGAACGGGGTTTTCCCCTTTGGGTGCGGCTTTATCTGCTCTGTCGCCCAGTATGCACAAGTTTGGGTTTTCTTCAAATCACAAATGAAAACGCCGCCGCAGAATTTCTCTGCAGCGGCGTCATGTCGTTCCGTGGAGGAGGTCTTAGAACTTCCAGCGCGCGCCGACGAATGTCACGTTAACGTCGTCGAAATTGCTGCTGTCACCGTCAAGTTCGAAGGTCCGGTATGTCGCGTAAAGCTCGACGTTATAGGCGTCGACCTTCTGCACAACGGCAAGACCAACAGATTGCGAATCGCTACCGGAAAATGCGAAATCCGAGCCGCTATAGTAGTCGGCAGACAGATATGTGCGGCCAAAGGACACCCAATCGCGCTGCAAGCCTGCTTTTGCGTAGACATAATCTGTGTCCGCTTCACGAGATTGACCAGCAGCTAAAGCAAAGCTCAGGCCCGTGGGTTCGTGCAGGATCGCTGCGGATGCTAGCGTGTACGCTTCTGCGCTGTCTCGGATGGAGTGGCCGAGACGTGCTGCGACTTTATAATCGCCATAGTCTTTATCGTATGACAGGCCAAAGTCGTAGAATTCGTCATCGTTACCGCTGGCCAGTACTTCTTGGCCTGCCGACACTGCGAATCCGAAACCGTTGTACGTTGGTGTATCGTAGCGGATGCGGAGGCGGCGACCACCGTCAAAGGTTTTGAACGCATTGCCGATGGAGGTGCCAGAGATAGTGCCGTCGTTCAGCGCAAGCGATTGGCTGCCTGCAACGTCGCTGGTGCCGGCATAGGCTGCAACGCCTGTCCCTGAAAAATCAACTTCGCCCGAGCCGTCTGTTGCGATGCTACCCTGACCGAACGAGAATGTACCGATCGTGGCTGTTTGATAGACAATTTCCAGCTTGCGCAGCTCGCGGCGGTTGTAATCGACATCCAGATCGTTGTCGTCGCCGTTGATAGCGCTTGATCCGGTCAGGCCGATCGCGGTTTCAAAATTAAACCGGAATTGGCCGCCGTTGGCCAGACCTTGGCGAAAGATCACACCGACACGGGAGTTTGAGTTGTCGTTGTCGATAAGGGCCGTTTCGGTATCGACCCCGTTATCGACGCTGATAATGCCGAGATTGAGCTGGCCGTAGAAGTCCCACTCTGGGGCGGCGTCTTGGGCGGCGGCAAATGTTGGGAAAGCGAGCAATGCAGGCACGGCTAAAAGAGTAATCGGGCGCATGGTTTTTCCTTTTAGAAAGTGTAGGGAGGCGGCAGAAAATGTTCCGACAGTCCCCCTATGCTCCTACTTTTTCCGGATGAAAATTCACGCGTGCACACGTTTGATCGCGGATTCGTGAACGAAGCGCAAATTATAGCTCTTTTCTGGCAAGCGGGTTGGTACCGGCCTGTGTTCGGGAAATGATATCCCGTATCAGGCGCACATGTTTAACCAATGCTCGCAAAAGCAGTCCCATATGGATCATCAACCACCTTGACCGCCCTTCAAAACACCTACATATCCAATTCATGACACCACTTTCACACATCCGCAATTTCTCCATCGTCGCGCACATCGACCATGGCAAATCCACCCTCGCTGATCGTCTCATCCAAGAGACGCAGACAGTTGCCTTGCGCGATATGAAAGCGCAGATGCTGGATAGTATGGACATCGAGCGCGAGCGCGGCATCACGATCAAAGCACAGACCGTGCGGATCAACTACAAGGCGCTCAACGGTGAGGATTACGTTCTCAACCTGATCGACACCCCCGGTCACGTCGATTTCGCCTATGAAGTCTCCCGCTCCATGCGCGCGGTCGAAGGCTCTTTGCTGGTGGTGGACAGCACGCAAGGCGTTGAAGCGCAGACACTCGCCAACGTGTATCACGCCATTGATGCGGATCACGAGATCGTGCCGATCCTCAACAAGATCGACCTGCCCGCCACCGATTGTGACCGCGTGGCCGAACAGATTGAAGATGTCATCGGCATCGACGCGTCCGGCGCGATCCGTGTCTCCGCCAAAACGGGGCAGGGGATCGTTGAGACTCTGGAAGCCATCGTACACCATCTGCCCGCCCCCAAAGGCACACTCGATGCGCCGCTTAAGGCGATGCTGGTGGATTCGTGGTACGACAGCTATCTCGGCGTGATCGTCCTTGTGCGCATCATGGATGGCAAATTGAAAAAGGGCGACCGCATCATGATGATGCAAAACGGCTCGGTCCACCACGTCGACCGCATCGGCGTCTTCCGCCCCGCCATGACCGAAATCGATGAACTTGGCCCCGGCGACATCGGCTTCCTCACGGCGTCCATCAAACAGGTCCGCGACACGCGCGTGGGCGACACGATCACACACGAAAAACGCCCCTGCGAAAAGGCACTGCCGGGCTTCAAACCCGCCCAGCCCGTCGTATTCTGTGGCCTCTTCCCCGTCGACGCCGCCCTCTTCGAAGACCTGCGCGACAGCATCGAAAAACTCGCGCTCAACGACGCGTCCTTCAGCTACGAGATGGAAACCTCCGCCGCGCTCGGCTTCGGCTTCCGCTGCGGCTTTCTTGGCCTGCTGCACCTCGAAGTCATCCGTGACCGGATCGAGCGTGAGTATGACATCGACCTGATCACCACCGCGCCAAGCGTTATCTACAATATCCACATGCGCGACGGCACGATGCAGGAACTGCACAACCCCGCCGACATGCCCGACCTCACGTTTGTCGACCACCTTGAAGAACCGCGGATCAAGGCGACGATCCTTGTGCCCGACGAATACCTTGGTGACGTGCTGAAGCTGTGTCAGGACCGCCGCGGCGTCCAGATGGACCTCACCTATGCAGGCTCCCGCGCGATGGTGGTCTATGACCTGCCGCTCAACGAGGTTGTGTTCGACTTCTACGACCGCCTCAAATCCGTGACCAAAGGCTACGCCAGCTTCGACTATTCGATGATCGGCTACCGCGAGGACGCATTGGTGAAAATGAGCATCCTTGTGAACGACGAACCGGTCGACGCCCTCTCTACCATGGTCCACCGTGACCGGGCCGAGACGCGCGGCCGTGCGATGGTCGAAAAGCTAAAAGACCTGATCCCCCGCCACATGTTCAAAATCCCGATCCAAGCGGCGATTGGCGGCAAAGTGATCGCCCGCGAAACTCTGTCTGCCATGCGCAAAGACGTGACCGCCAAATGCTACGGCGGCGACGCATCGCGTAAACGCAAACTGCTGGATAAGCAGAAAGCGGGTAAGAAGAAGATGCGTCAGTTCGGTAGCGTGAACATTCCGCAGGAAGCGTTCATTTCAGCGCTAAAAATGGACGGCTAAAAGCCGACCATTTTTAGCGACGGTGGGAGGCAGCGTATTGCAAAGCAATGCGCGTTCCCACTGGGTGCGGATGGAGCGAGTTGGGTTAGATAAAGATGGATCAGCGGTCTAACTTGAGCTAGGTCTGTTTTTAAAAGTGAGGGCAGGTTATTTCTGATACAAGTATTAGCTATAGCAACATTTGGTCGAAAGCAGTTGTCCTTGACCAGAAGGCGCTGAACGATGCCATTACGGCCATGTTGAGTTTTGGCGATCAAGTAGTACTCAAAGTGCGCAATTCCGATAGTGTTGTAGTTACGCATAAAAAGTCACTGACTGCTCAGAAATTAAGAATACTAAGACTAGTAGAATAGAATCTATTACGATTACGGCACAGGAAAAGACAGATTTATCTAATTACGTCCAAAATCGATTTAGTGTTGAGTTCAAAAACTCCTCTTACAGCACCTTTTCTGCCACTGGAGGCGGGTCAATTGATGATGTGCTGAGGTTTATGCAGGTCATCAATGAATTACGTACGAATGTCACGCCATGGTATTCTCGGATCTCTGAACATACGTCCCTGCTGGCTTGGATAACCATATTTGGACCAGTCCTTGTGTTTGCGTTTTATGTTGACCTTTATGGCTGGAGTTCTGATGCAGGAACGCAGCACGATGAAGTCAAAGAAACATACGCTGTTCTTTTTTTTGCGGGTCTTTTTTTGGGAGCGATCCTGATTGAGAAAATTTTGAAGCTCTTGTTCCCCAGAGTATTGTTTTCTCTTGGGCAAAGAGACGAGCTAAAGGTCATGTACAGAAATGCTCGTATTGCTGTTGTTACCGCCTTGCTCTTGCCGCTTGCGTGGAGACTGTTCTTTTAGTCTGCATCTCGCCTCTGACGCGGCGCTCTTAATTGAACGCACCGCCAAACGCCCTATTATCTAGACCACACCCCAGAGGACCCGCCCCATGCTCCACTTCGCGTTCGCCATCTACTCCATCGTCTCCTCCGTCACCTCCGGCATACTTGTCGTCGCCGTAATCGTCGCGGGCTATTTCTCATGGCCCACCGTGATCGGAGCCATGATCGCAGGCGCGCTCCTCTCCTTCCCCATCGCTTACAAAGTCCTGAAACAAATGGATTGGTCCGAGCCTG
Organism: Sulfitobacter sp.; assembly: GCF_036961165.1. Lineage (GTDB taxonomy): Bacteria > Pseudomonadota > Alphaproteobacteria > Rhodobacterales > Rhodobacteraceae > Sulfitobacter. The sequence continues at coordinate 10,757 of NZ_JBALVJ010000092.1, forward strand.
ACAAACGACATGCAGCGCGCAGCGATCGGTGGTACATCCGCTGACAAACACGTCAGCCCCAAAGGACCGCCCATGACCTGCCTCCCCCCTCTGTCAGGGTTGTTGTCCGCTGCTCTACTTTTCTCTAACTTTCAGGTGGGCGGGATAGGACAATGACGTG
>NZ_JBALVJ010000009.1:0-91369 GCF_036961165.1 Sulfitobacter sp.
ATGCATCTTAGCCAAGCCGCAAAACTGTCCTAAAAAGCAGGACCACTTCAATCAAGGTCGGCCTTGTCGAGCACATCATCTACAACATCCTCGCCGAATGCCTTCTCCGCCATGTCGACGAGTTCTACGAAAATCGCGCCTTTCTCAGATGAATATTCGTGCTCCTTGCAAATACGCACCTAAGTATCGCAAGGTTGCTTGAAGCGGGTGTGTTGGTTTGATGCTGGGCAAGAGGGTTCTATGATCGGTTTTAGACTGTTTTATTTGCTGGCCCGCTTGTGGCTTACGAGCATGTGGCTGGTTGCGCCTGCGATGGCCGAGATCCGTTTTGATAACGCTCTGGGGAGCGATATTCTGGGGCGTCCCGTACGCTATGCGCTATACTTGCCGCCTGAATATGAAAAGGATAACCGGTCCTACCCTGTGCTGTACTTGCTGCACGGTGGGGGTAACGGACAGCCAAGCGATTGGTTCACTATTGCTGGGCTTGGCCAGACACTTGACCGAATGATTAGCGAGGGCACAATCCGGCCACTGATTGCCATTGCGCCTGACGGTCGTCGGGACGAAGCCAACGATATAGCAACTTATTTTCTGGACGATCAAGACGGCCGCGTGCTTTGGCAAACGATGTTCTTCGAAGATTTCATGCCCGCCATCGAAAAGCGACATCGTGCGATTGGTGGTGGGGATGCCCGCGCCGTTCTTGGGATTTCAATGGGGGCAGTGGCCGCTACGATCTATCAAATGCAGGCGCCCGATGCATTTGCAGGGGTGGCTGCCATCAGTGCGGCGTTCCGAACGCCGAAGCAGGTGCTGGATCTTTCATCTGACGGATACCGCAGCCGTTACGCTGGCGTTCTGGGTGCCGATTTAAAGGGCGAAGAACGGTTGAACGAGACTTGGACGGCGCTGCTACCGAAAACACTAGCAGATCAAACCGACAAGGCGCGCTTCAAGCGCATCCCGAGATTATACTTTGATATCGGCGCAGATGATCCCTTTTTCGAAGCTAGCACGGATCTGCACTTTGCATTTCGAAATGCGGAAATCAAACACCGGTTCCGGGTCACCGAAGGCGGTCACGACTGGAATTTCTGGCGTACCTCGTTGGAAGCAGCATTGCTCCATGTCGACGCGGTGTTGACGCGGGGCTACGGAGAGTAGCTCGATCATCTCACCCGCAAAAATACCAAACTCGCAAATTAAATATGCTCTAAGTACGTAATCCGAAACGTTTCAGTCTAAGCGCCACGAAACCTAGTCCGCTTTCTGTGTTGACGGTGAATAGGATAGTAACGCTGAGACGCGCGTGAATGAACCTTCTCAGGACCTTTCTGCCCGGTGCCTTACCAGCAAGTGAATGCATTGGACTAAACTAGTCGGCCAGTCACTCATGAAGAGGGGCACAGCTGGACACCCCTCCCAGCAAAGCTGAATACCTACATCACAAATACAGTAAAAATTCGAAAACCGCCCTTTTCTGCAGATGACGTAAACGGTTCCAACTAGACCTTGCTGATCCTCTCCCTTTGAAGGGGTCCGCCCCTATAACTAGGAAGGTGGAGCACCTAAAATGGCTATTAAGAGCCCCAGGCCGAAAGAGATTGTCGTGAAGTTGCGGCAGGTTGAAGACCTGATGGGCAAGGCATTCTTCGGGTTGATGCAATCAGACAGATCGGCGTAACTGAACAAACCTATCATCACTGGAAGATACAAATAAAGGTTGGTTAAAGCAAAGCACAAAAAGGGGATCAACGAGGGCGCTAGGGAAATCCACACATCAATAAATTACTGATATAGATACTAATAACATAAAAAATTGGTGCGGGTGAGAGGACTCGAACCTCCACGCATTGCTGCGTCAGAACCTAAATCTGGTGCGTCTACCAATTCCGCCACACCCGCACTGGCCGACTCGGAAATTTCCGAAGCGGCTGAGAAGTCACTAACAAACCACAATCAAAGAGGCGAGACAAAAAAACACGCGACATAAACATTATCTTGTCATATTGTTGGGAGAACCTGAGGCAGGTTAGATAACAAGAGAGACGCCCATGAAACCGAATACGGTCGGGCGCGTTGGTGGAGCAAATCCACAAACGGGCCAATACGCGCCTTATGCATCCCGTGATACCGGGCTGCTGCGAGGCACCATGCTACTGACACTTGAGGGCGAAATGCCTGTAGAGTTTGTAAGTGTCGGCGACAAAGTCATCACACGCGACAGCGGCATTGCCCGCGTCGAGCATATTCAGCGGACAAAACGCATGGTTCATACCATCGCTTTGGCGGCAGGATCGCTTGGTCACACCCGACCGGAGCGTGATGCGATTCTCGCTGGCGATCAGATGTGTTTGATCCGAGACTGGCGCGCGCAGGCCATGTTCAGCGCAGACCGCGCTTTGGTCGCTGCACGCACGCTGGTAGATGGCGAATTTATTCGCGATCTTGGCATGCAGGAACAAACGCTGATCCAGATTTTCTGTGACGGTCCGCATATTCTTTATGCTGACGGCCTTGAAGTCAGCACCGCAGACGGCGCCCGCGCCCGCGGTCAGATTCTTCACGCCGCCTAAGACCTGCTCTCGCATCTAAAAAAAAGGCCCCGATTCTTCGGGGTTTTTGGCGTTCCTAAAGCAGATCTCTCAGGACCGAGGGAAGAATTTCGGGCAAATCTTCGGCGATCAGACCAGGCCCAAAGGCGCGCGCACATTCGACGTGCAGCCAAGCCGCCACCTCGGCCGTCGCGAAAGGCTCGTACCCGCGCGCCAAAAGGCCGGTGATAAAGCCCGCCAGCACATCCCCTGCCCCTGCGGTGGCAAGCCAGGGCGCAGCCCGCTCTCCACGGGCGATATTGACGCTGCACCTTCCATCGGCCGCAGCGATCACGGTCTCGGCACCTTTAAACAAGACAACGCAGCCTGCGCGCTTGGCCGCGTCTCGTGTCGCATCGATCTTCGAATAAGCAGGCCCTTCGAGCGCGGGCGCGTGCAGCCTGTCAGCAACATCCGGAAACAGGCGCGCAAATTCACCGCCGTGAGGGGTCAGGACACAGCCCGCGTGAAGCAGACCAAACAACTCCTCGGGCACTTCAGAAAAGGCGCTGAGAGCGTCCGCGTCCAACACAACACGCGGCTCATGCGCGGCACCAAGAGCCACCGGCACCAGCTTGCGCGCACGTTTCCTCCCCATTCCAGGCCCAAGGCACAGCGCGTTGATGCGTTTGTCCTGCAAAATTTCCGCCAATTCGTCGGCGTCTTGCGTCTTTGCCTGCATCAGCCCCGTGATCTGGGCCGCAACCTCGGCCTTCGCGCCGCGCGGGACCCCAAGGGTTACCAACCCCGCACCGATCCTCAGTGCACCGCGCGCCGCCATGCGTGCGGCACCGGTTTTTCCCGCTGACCCCGACAAAACCAACGCATGACCATGATCGAACTTATGTTGTCTAAGCCCATGCCCCTTGTCCAATTCACGCCCCGGCCAAATGCTGCGCGTCCGGATGTGAGGGGCCTCGAATTCGAGCGCAGTTACCGCCTGCGAGGAGCGCGGCAACGCCAAATGCGCGGGATGCAGATCTTCTAAACCCAGACCGATATCGACCACACGCACGTCGCCCACACCTTCCCCCAGTGCATGAGCAATCTTGCGACGGTGGAAGGTAAGCGTCAGGTCCACATTCAGAAGACGCATTGACGCGTCGTCCTGCAACCACGCGTGCAATTTCTGGAACGTCTCATCTTCATCTCCCACCTCTTCGGGCCGTGGTGGCAGCAAAAACTTGCCGCTATCGCTGTCCATCCCTGACGGGCAATCAAGCGCCACTTTATGGAACGGCACGAACCAAGGGTGCGCCCCTCCTGCCTCGCGCTGCTCAACTGCATGAAAGGCTTTGGCTAACTCCAGCGGAATGGCGCGGTTCAGGCCGGTGCCAAACATTGCATCGACCAACAGCACGGGACGCGGCCCTTCCCCTGCACGCTCTGGCGTCAGAGGATGAACCTCCCCCATCGCAGCCCACACATCATGGTTTTTTCGAGCATCGGCCGAAAGACGTGCCGCGTTTCCCCAGAAGAAAACTTCGACGTCCCACCCTTTGTCACGCAAACGCCGCGCGACAACAAAACCATCGCCGCCATTGTTACCCGGGCCACAAAGAACCACCGCGTGCTGGCGCCCTTCGCAAAGCGCTGGCCAATGGGCCAATATCGCATCAACTGCCCCACGGCCTGCACGCTCCATCAGAGCCAATCCCGTGACCTCTCCGGCGGCAATAGCTTGCTGCTCAACCGCGCGCATTTGCTGTGCTGTCAAAAGCTCTGTCATTTTGCCGCCAAACTCCGATTCACTTCCGTCTACTTTTTAATCATGTCGCCTAGTTTTTGAGCGCACCGCATATATTTCCAGCTTAGCGCTTTGTGTAGTTCCTGTCGCGTCTGGATTCCCTTCAGCAGCGATGAAATCACTGCGGTGAAAGATTCAGGGAGGTCAGCATGAAAAAGATCGAAGCGATCATCAAACCCTTTAAACTCGACGAGGTGAAGGAAGCCCTTCAGGACGTCGGTGTTCAGGGCCTCTCTGTGATCGAGGTAAAAGGTTTTGGCCGTCAGAAGGGCCACACCGAACTGTACCGCGGCGCTGAATATGTGGTGGATTTTCTGCCAAAGGTGAAAGTCGAAATCGTTCTTGATGATGATCAGGTCGATGCCGCGATTGAAGCCATTGTAAACGCCGCCAAAACAGAGAAAATCGGAGACGGGAAGATCTTTGTCTCTCCGGTTGAGCAAACGATCCGCATCCGCACCGGCGAGACCGGTTCAGACGCCCTGTAATCCACAAATCTAACGCGACCAGACCAAAGTAAAAGGACATCGCCATGAACAACAAAGACCTGTTGAAACAGATCAAAGATGAGGACATCGATTACGTCGATATCCGCTTTACCGACACACGCGGCACACTGCAGCACGTCACCGTGGTAAGCGATCTAGTTGATGAAGATTTTCTTGAAGAAGGCTTCATGTTTGACGGCTCCTCCATCGCGGGCTGGAAATCCATCGAAGCCTCCGACATGAAGCTGATGCCCGACGCGGCCAGCGCCTATGTCGATCCCTTCTATGCGGAAAAAACAATCTGTCTGCACTGCTCTATTGTTGAGCCTGACACAGGCGAATCCTATGAGCGTGACCCACGCGGCACAGCCCAGAAAGCCGAGGCTTACCTGAAGTCTTCCGGCATCGGCGATGTGGCGTATTTTGGTCCCGAAGCGGAATTCTTCCTCTTTGACAACGTGAAATTCTCCAACACGATCAACAAAGTATCCTATGAAGTTGATGCGTCCGACGGGTCGTGGAACTCCGACACGGATTACGAGATGGGCAACATGGGTCACCGCCCCGGCCTTAAGGGCGGTTACTTCCCTGTGAACCCCGTCGACGAAGCACAAGACCTGCGCGCCGAGATGCTCTCGACGATGAAGCGTCTGGGCATGAAGGTTGACAAGCACCACCACGAAGTGGCGTCTTGCCAGCACGAGCTGGGCCTGCTGTTCGGCACGCTGACTACGCAAGCCGACGAGATCCAGAAGTACAAATACGTTGTGCACAACGTCGCCCACGCCTACGGCAAATCCGCGACATTCATGCCAAAGCCGATCTACGGCGATAACGGCTCAGGCATGCACGTGAACATGTCTATCTGGAAAGACGGCAAGCCGCTGTTTGCCGGCGACAAATATGCTGATCTGTCTCAAGAAGCGCTGTATTTCATCGGCGGCATCCTGACACACGCAAAGTCGCTTAACGCTTTCACCAACCCGACCACAAACAGCTACAAGCGTTTGATCCCTGGATTTGAAGCGCCCGTTCTGCGCGCTTATTCCGCGCGCAACCGCTCCGGCTGCGTTCGTATTCCATGGACAGAATCCCCTAAAGCCAAACGCGTAGAGGCCCGCTTCCCCGATCCGGCGGCGAACCCCTACCTGTGCTTTGCAGCCCTGCTGATGGCCGGCCTCGACGGCATCAAGAACAAGATCGATCCCGGCGAAGCCATGGACAAGAACCTGTATGACCTGCCTGCAGAAGAGCTGGCCGGCATCCCAACGGTTTGCGGTTCCCTGCGCGAAGCAATGGACGAGCTGAACAAGGACATGGATTACCTGCTGGCTGGTGACGTGTTCACCAAAGACCAGATTGAAGGCTACATCGGCCTCAAGATGGAAGAAGTGCACAAGTACGAGCACACGCCTCACCCTGTCGAGTTCGGCATGTACTACAGCTGCTAAACCAATCAGCAGACTGAATTAAGGGGCGCCTCTCGGGGCGCCCCTTTTTTCGTCCAATTCAGGCCAGGCTTCGGGCAACAACCGGCGGCAGAATGCAATGAGCACCATGAGCCACCAGATAAAAACGCAAAAAAGTTTCGAAGATCGCCTTGCCTCTTTGGCCGCTGAGGGTCAGCAAACCACCTCTTCCAGCAAAGCTGAACTATTAGCCACTACCTCACGGTCCGTGCCGCGTAAATCAGGAGGGTTCGCCAAACCGGTGATGACTGTTGGCGGCATTTGCCTCACACTCAGCATCACATTATGTCCCTTCGCAGACCGTATTGCTGATCAGATAACACAAACAAAGCTAGCCGCAGCCTCACTGAGAAGCGCGCGTGCCATGCATAAAGCCGACAGCGATTCAGCCGAAGTTGATCCATCAAAAACGGTTACCGCATTGCATGTCGCGACCAATCCGCCGACCGCTCTTATGGCCGCGTTTGGAAAGATACACGCAGAGCAAATAGCCCGGTACGGCAACCCGGATGATCTGCCAACCGAAGGGTTGGACCACAAACAAGCGGGTGCGCCAGTTATTGCCTATCGCATTGGACAGATTTGTCGTCCACCCCTGTAACAGCGCAATTGCCAAACAAACAAGGTCTTTGCAACGGCCTTTAGGTTAGTTAATCTGCCGCGAACCCAACACCAGAGGTAGAATAACATGCGTTCCATCAAAACTGTCGCCATTTCGCTGGCGCTTACGGCCACACTCGCCGCACCTGCGATAGCGGCCCAATGCGGCAACAACGCGGGCGGTTTCGATGCTTGGAAATTTGCATTTGCCGCTGAGGCAAAAAAGGCCGGCGTAAAGCAGCGCGGCCTTGAAGCCTTGGCTAGCGCCCAATACGCCACGGCGACAATTCAGGCCGACCGCAACCAAAAATCCTTCAAATACACGTTGGACAAATTCCTTCAGGTGCGCGGGGCGGACACGATTGTGAGCCAAGGCCGCAAACGTAAGGCCAAGAATGCGGGCTTCTATTCCTCGTTGGAGCAACAGTACGGCGTGCCTGCTGGCGTGCTGCTGGCCATTCACGGGATGGAGACCGGTTTTGGCGGTTTCATGGGCAGCTCGGCTGTTGTTTCAGCCATCACAACGCTGGCCTATGATTGCCGTCGTTCGGATTTTTTCACACCCCATGCCATTGGCGCGCTTATGCTGGTCGACCGTGGTTCAATCACGTCCAACACCAAAGGCGCAAAGCATGGCGAACTGGGCCATACTCAGTTCCTGCCCGGTAACGCCCTACGGTACGGCGTTGACGGCAACGGCGACGGTCGTGTGGATCTCTACAACCAAACCGATGCGATGGCCTCAACCGCGAACTTCCTGCGCAAAAAAGGCTGGAAGCCCGGTCAGGGATACCAGCAGGGCGAGCCCAACTATGCCGTGATCAAACAGTGGAATGCTGCGACGGTCTATCAGCAGGCAATTGCGATCATGGGCGCCAAGATCGACGGCTGATCCCTTACACGCCATAACCAAGATGTCACAGACCCCGGCCATGCAAATGGTCGGGGTCTTGCGTTTCGCGCACGTCCTCCCTATCTGCGGTCCTAGGGTCAGGCCCCTGCCGTCCGCAATCCGGTGAAGTTCTGCTATGCAAATTTCGTCCTCAACCACACCGATCCGTGGAATGCAGGCAACGCGGACACCTCAGACGCCACGCTTTTGGAGTGATGGACAATGACACAAATACCTTCCCGCGATGTGCTTAAGGCACAAGCAAAACGCCTGCGTGCCGAATTGGGCGCGAAAGGCACCGAGATGACCCATGCCGCAGCACTTGAGACTGTCGCGCATCAATGGGGCATGCGCGACTGGAACACGCTTGCTGCCAAAGCTGATGTCAGCGCACTGCAATGGCACCCCGGCAAGCGCGTGTCGGGTCGCTATCTTGGCCACCCGTTTCGGGGCATGATCAAGGCGGCGAGCCTGTCATCCTCTGGCTACTGGTCCCTGACGGTGCGCTTTGACGCGCCCGTCGATGTAGTGGAATCCAAGTATTTCACCTCCCTGCGCCAACAGGTGAACACCAAGGTGAATGCCACCGGAGAGTCGCCGCAGAAGACCTCGAACGGTCAGCCACATATGGTTGTGGGGCCAGAGTGATCCCCAGAGCGTCCGGCTTTTTGTCGGGCGCTTTTACTTGGCCACAACGTACGTGTGGATCGAGAAGACGACGACCTCACTGACTGGCATACGCACGATGCATTGCCGCTCCGAACGGATATAGGGGGCGGCCAGCCGGTTAGGTTCGATCCGCCGCGGCGCTGTGCAGATCGTGGCTGGTGCAGCTCTGGATCGTCATACCAAAGCCGGTTAAAGCGCCAAAGCGGCCGCCCTGCCCGCACCCCGTCAAACAGACGCTGCACCCGTCGCGCCAGTTCGTCATCGTACTCTTCCAAGGGTTCGTGGATGCCGACCAACGGCCTGCCCGCCTTTTCGGCCAGCCGCCAACTGGCCGGAAAGCAAAGCACAGCGCCAACCAGCACTTGCTCTGATCCGTGTTTACGCAAGAGACAGATATCTTCTCGGACCAACCTGCCCAGCGTTAAAAGCGGCTCTTCGTTATCGATGGCGACAACACGCCCGTCGTGGCAGATCACCTCCTGCATCTTCACGGTAAATCCAAGCTCAGGCAGAACAGTCAAAGCCTCCGCCAGCACCTCACACGCGACGTCCAGCGCCGTCGGGTCCATCCACAGCACAGCCTCCCGCGACCCTGCCAACAGCGTCAGTCGCCGCTGCATCTGCGTGCCATACGCCTCATCCACGCGCAGCCAGTCATGCGGGTCGACCGGTGCCATGCCCAGCAATCCGGCCTCTTCCAGCATCTCCAGCGGCAGGGTATTTTGTACAATCACAGTCATAGATAAAATCTATTGCACAGCCGGATCTCTAGCAAAAGCGACATGAAACCTTGTCGCAAACATTCAAGCACGGGTGCATTTTTGCGTCACGCTGACCCACAGGGAGGCCAGCCATGAACCAGCACTACAGAGAGACCCGCAAGATCGACCCGACAAAGGGCGCCACCCTGCCCGACGGCTCCCCAAATGATGCCGACCGTGTCGAGATTGGGCCCACACAACTCGCCTTTCGCGAATGGGAGGCTGCGGGGCTGGTGCTGCCCAATCTGGCTGCCATGCGCCGCTACCGCTGGGAGCGGCTTACGCGCCACATCGTTGATCGCGGCTACGGCGGGTTGCTGATGTTTGACCCGCTCAACATCCGCTATGCCACCGACAGCACCAACATGCAGCTGTGGAATACGCACAACCCTTTCCGCGCGGTCCTGCTGTGTGCGGACGGATATATGGTGATGTGGGATTATAAGAACTCCCCTTTCCTGAGCGAATTCAATCCGCTGGTGCGCGAACAGCGCTCAGGCGCGGACCTGTTCTATTTTGATCGCGGTGACAAGGTAGGCGTGGCCGCCGATGCTCTGGCGGGCGAAATTCTCGATCTGGTCATGGCGCATGGCGGTGGAGAGATGCGGCTTGCTGTAGACAAGATCATGCTGCACGGCTTGCGGTCGCTAGAGCGATTGGGCTTCGAAGTCATGGATGGTGAGGAAGTCACCGAGAAGTCGCGCAGCATCAAGGGGCCTGATGAAATCCTTGCCATGCGCTGCGCCAACCACGCCTGCGAGACCTCGGTGCGTGCGATGGAGGATTTTGCGCGGGCGAATGTGCCCCTTGGCACCACGTCAGAGGATGACATCTGGGCTGTCATGCACGCCGAAAATATCCGCCGCGGCGGCGAATGGATCGAGACGCGGCTGCTGTCCTCTGGTCCGCGCACAAATCCGTGGTTTCAGGAATGCGGCCCCCGTATAACGCAACCCAACGAGATCATCAGTTTTGATACCGATCTGGTCGGCAGTTACGGCATCTGTGTAGACATCTCGCGCAGCTGGTGGATTGGCCATCAGGCGCCACCGCCCGAAATGGTCTATGCCATGCAACACGGCGTCGAACACATCATGCAGAATATGCAAATGCTCAAACCCGGCGTGATGATTCCCGAGCTGTCAGCGAATACCCACGTCCTTGATGCGCAGTTCCAAAAACAGAAATACGGATGCCTGATGCATGGCGTTGGGCTGTGCGATGAATGGCCCTTGGTCGCGTATCAGGATCATGCCGTTGAGGGTGCCTATGACCACCCCCTTGAGGTCGGAATGGTCCTGTGTGTGGAGGCGCTGGTCAGCCCCGAGGGGGGCAAATTCTCGATCAAGCTCGAAGATCAGGTCCTGATCACCGAGAGCGGGTTCGAAAATTTGACCACTTATCCGTTCGATCCTGCCTTGATGGGTCACCGCATGGATTGATACGGCGCAAATGGCCTGCCGCGCTCGCAATGAGCTTTGGCGGGAGAAATTTCCCAACAGTCCCAGCCATATAGGTCATTTAAAATTGACCTGTCGAATTTCGACTGCAACATGTACGCCAGTTATAGGTTGCGGGCCTGCCAGCCGCAAACGCGACATATAGTTGATTGATCTGGGGGGTCATATGGGCATGAATCGGCATGATACGCGGCAACGCGTGTATGTCTGTGCGAGCAGCACAGCTGCACCGCAGCCGGTTTCACGCTCGACGGGACACGTATTTGTACCAAGCCTGCACGCTTTCCTATTCGATTTCAAAAACGTCTGGCACCGCGCTCTGATCCACATCACCGATATTGGTGGTCGTGGTTTGCGTGCGCTTCGCCAGAGTAGCTTTGTGTAAATTCTCGTCGAAAGAAGGAAGCCGACCATGCTTAACGGATCCACCCGACGCTCCGAAGCGTCACGGATCGCGCTTTATGCGGCTCAGGGCGGCGGGGCCTTCATTCTAGGGATCGTGATCACGCTGGTTGTTGTCCAGATGCGATCTCAGCAACAACAAATCGCACAAATGAGCGACATGGTCGCACAATTGTCCCAAGCGCAGCAGTTCGCTCAGGAGCCGCAAGATGTGACGCGCACGGTCGCTCCCGATTTGCTGACGGTTACGGCACCTGCGCCTGCTGTCATGGCGGCGGCTGCCACCCCAAATCCGGCGACACAGGTCATGCAAGCACTGGCTGCGGGCGAGTCTTCGGTTGCTCCGAAAGCACCAGAGCCTGCGGCCGTCGCCCTGACGGCTCCGGACACCACAGCGAACAAAATCCGCTCGCTCGTCAACGCGGCGCTCACGCCTTCAACCCAGCCTGAGCTGGACAAAAACACACTGAGCAATGCCCGTCGCCTTGAAACCCTCGCGATCATTCATGCCGGGATGCAAGAACTGGTAACAGCAGTGGTGAAGGGTAATTACGAATCCCATACCAATTATAAAGACGCAGATTTCTCGGGCCGTATCCACTTTGCTTTTGTGGGCCATGAGGAAGACCAAACCGAGCTGGAGCGTTTCCTTGCCGCTGCTGCTGAAAACGGGATCGTGAAGCACTCCAACTCCGTGGTCAGCAGCGATGGCAGTGTTAACGGCCACATTCTGCTGTTTGATCTGGTGGAACGTGCCCTGGAAAACGGCACACCGGAAGAGCAGCGCGCAGGCACCAAAATCCGCCGTGAAGCGCAGCAGATGCTTGCCAAGGCCGGAGCAGCGGGCGGACTTACCAATGCACAGGGCGAAAAGTTCTATGTGGTAGAGCCCGGCGACAGCCTTGCCTATACTGCGCTGCAATTTTACGGCAACACCAACGATTTCGAGCGGATTTATAAGGCAAACAGAACACAGATCAGCCAGCCCGACAAAATCCGTGTGGGCCAGCGTCTGCGTATTCCCAAGGCCTGACAGCTATAACTTGTCAGCGTTGAAATGCGGGAGCATGCTCCCGCATTTTTGCGTTACTGTGGTATGTTACTGGCCCAGTGCCTGACCCAGATCGTCTGCCAGATCACCCGCATCTTCGATCCCTACCGACAGACGCAACAGGCCTTCGGGGATACCTGTATGCGGTTCGATGGTGTGGCGATGCTCGACAAGGCTCTCGACCCCACCAAGAGATGTCGCGCGGTGGAATAGCTGCAAGCGTGCAGTCGCCGCCAGCGCTGCCTCGGCGCCGCCTTTAACCACAAATGACAGCAGCGGACCAAAGCCGCCTTTCATCTGGGTACAGGCCAGATCATGGCCGGTGTGGGACGGCAGGCCGGGGTAAAGAACGGCCTCGACCGCAGGATGGTCCGACAGATATTCAGCCAGTTTTTGCGCGTTGGAGGACATCCGCTCAACCCGCAGGGACAACGTCCGCATGCCGCGCAGCAGCAGCCATGCCTCGAACGGTCCCAACACAGCACCCGCCATGTCGCGATCTGCTCGGATGGCGTGCCAGATCGGGCTGCTTGCATCCGCGCAGGCCAACGCACCGGCCAACACATCCGAATGGCCGTTCAGCCCCTTGGTCGCGGAATGCATGACGATATCGGCACCGAAAGAAAGCGCACGGGTCAGCACTGGCGTAGAAGTCGTCATGTCAGCAACCAGCAGACCACCAGCCCCTTGCACCGCTTGCGCGCAGGCAGCAATGTCCACAATCCGCAGCCACGGGTTGGACGGAGTTTCGACCCAAGCCAATGCGGGCTTATGCGCTGCGCAGGCGGTGGCGAACGCCTGTGTGTCTGCGGCCTCAACCTCGATCAACGTAATCTCGCGACGCTCACAAAAGGCGCGGATCCACGCCGTGGTGCCCCAATAGATCTGGCTTTGCACCAGCACGCAGGCTCCGGCTGGCAGGGTGCGGAAGACAGCTGCAACCGCCGCCATGCCTGAGGGAAACACCAATGCCTCCTGCGCGCCTTCAAGGGTGGCCAGCACACCTTCGACCATCCGGCCGTTTGGCGCGTGTGAGCGAGAATAGACGTTGCCATCGACCGCTGGTGTATAGGTTTCATCGCGCACAAACGTCGTCGCGGGATGAATCGGCGGCACGACACCACCAGTTGCATCATCCAGAAGCCCACCTGCTTGGGCGGCAATCGTTGCGGGGCGAAGAGAATTGATAGGTTTGGAGGACATGGCGCGGGCTTTCATTGCGGGAGTGTCTTTGCTTATCAAAGGTGTATGCCTTGCGCGCAGCCTGTGCAAACGTTCTGTCACTTGGCCGTGAAGCCTGTGTCAGCCTATTGCGCCTGCCGTCGCATAGCGCCACTTTAAGTAGCGAAAGAAGGAGGCTGTTGCATGCCCGTAAATCAAATTTCATTTCCCGGCCACGATGGATCACAGCTCGCTGCACGGTTGGATCTACCGGCGGGGCCGCATCTGGCCACTGCGCTCTTTGCGCATTGCTTTACCTGCGGCAAGGATATCGCAGCCGCACGGCGGATTGCAGCACGCCTTTCAGCGATGGGAATCGCCGTTCTGCGGTTTGATTTCACTGGCTTGGGCCACTCCGAGGGAGAATTCGCCAATACGTCCTTTACCAGCAATGTGGATGATCTGGTCTGCGCCGCCAATTGGGCGACGCAGAAAGGTATGCCACCAAGCCTGCTAATCGGTCATTCACTGGGTGGCGCTGCGGTGATCAAAGCGGCAAGCAAGCTGGACGGCATCAAGGCCGTGGTCACGATCGGTGCACCTTTCGATCCTGCCCATGTGAACCAGCATTTCGCTGATGCTTTGCCACAAATCACACGGGATGGCGCAGCAGAGGTCGATCTGGGCGGGCGCAAATTTACCATCGGCAAATCCTTCATTGAGGATACTGGAAACGGTGTGCTGGGCGATGTCTTGGCCCACCTCAAAACGGCTCTATTGGTGATGCATGGGCCGTTGGATAAGGTTGTCAGTGTCGACAGTGCCGCACAGATTTTCATGGCCGCCAAACACCCCAAAAGCTTTGTGTCCCTCGATAGTGCCGACCATCTGATCTCGCACCCCGAGGATGCAGAATATGCAGCCAATGTGATCGCCTCATGGGCCGCGCGCTATATCAACCTGCCAATGCCCGCACCGCCCGTCGGCACGCCCGAAGGCATCGTGCGCGTTTCAGAGGCGGACCCGGACGGGTTCTTGCAAGATATCTCCTCTGGCACCCATGTGCATCTGCTGGCTGATGAGCCGCGCGCCTATGGCGGAACCAATATGGGCATGTCGCCTTACGGCTTTCTCGCCGCCAGTCTTGGCGCCTGCACCTCTATGACGATCCGCATGTATGCGCGGCGCAAAGGTTGGCCGCTGGAGCATGTGAGCGTGGATGTGAGCCACGACAAGGTCCACGCGCAGGACGCGGCAACCGGTTCGGGAGAGAAAATCGACCGGTTCAACCGGCTAATCACCCTGATCGGCAGCAAGCTCAGCGCTGAGGAGCGCGCAAGGCTGTTGGAAATCTCAGACCGTTGCCCGGTCCACCGCACGCTGGAGCGGACGTCGGAAATACACACAGCTCTTGTGTAATAGTCACCAATCGACACCCCCTTCGGCCTTTGCGCGCCGCGGGCACCTTGTTCTCGGCGCGACATCGGTCTATTGCGCCTGTGTCCCTTGTAGTGTCACAAAAAGGTGTGCCAATGATCCCCCGTTATTCCCGCCCTGAAATGGTTTCAATCTGGTCTCCCGAGACCAAGTTCCGCATCTGGTTCGAGATTGAGGCGCACGCCTGTGATGCCATGGCCGATATCGGAGTGATCCCCCGCGCCAACGCCGAAGCCGTATGGAAAGCAAAAGACGTTGAATTCGACGTAGCCCGCATCGATGAGATCGAAGCCGTCACCAAGCATGACGTCATCGCATTCCTTACGCATCTGGCAGAGCATGTCGGCAGCGACGAAGCGCGCTTTGTGCATCAGGGCATGACGTCTTCTGACGTTCTCGACACCTGCTTTAACGTCCAGTTGACCCGCGCAGCCGACATTTTGATCGCGGATATGGATCTGCTTCTGGCCGCGCTCAAGCGCCGCGCGTTTGAACATAAAGACACCGTGCGCGTGGGCCGCAGCCACGGCATCCACGCCGAGCCTACTACAATGGGCCTGACCTTTGCGCGCTTCTACGCCGAGATGGACCGCAATCTGCGCCGCCTGAAAACTGCGCGTGAAGAAATCGCCACCGGTGCCATTTCCGGCGCGGTCGGTACTTTCGCCAACATCGACCCCGCCATAGAAGAGCACGTCTGCGAGAAGCTGGGCCTCACTCCAGAACCGATCAGCACGCAGGTTATCCCGCGCGACCGCCACGCCGCCTTCTTTGCCTGCCTCGGTGTTATCGCCAGCTCGATCGAGAACGTAGCGACCGAAGTGCGCCATATGCAGCGCACCGAAGTGCTAGAAGGGGCAGAGTTTTTCTCTGCCGGCCAAAAAGGTTCCTCCGCGATGCCGCACAAGAAGAACCCTGTGCTGACCGAGAACCTGACAGGTCTGGCGCGCACGATCCGCATGGCCGTGATCCCAGCGATGGAAAACGTTACCCTTTGGCACGAGCGCGATATCTCGCACTCCTCAGTGGAGCGCGCGATTGGCCCCGACACGACAATCACATTGGATTTCGCCCTGCACCGCCTGACCAGCGTGATCGAAAAAATGCTGATCTATCCCGATAACATGCTGGCCAACATGAACAAATTCAGCGGTCTTGTGATGTCCCAACGCGTACTTTTGGCGCTGACCCAAGCAGGCGTGAGCCGTGAAGACAGCTATAAGCTGGTACAGCGCAATGCGATGAAGGTCTGGGATGACGGCAAGGACTTCAAAACCGAGCTGCTGGCCGACGAAGAGGTTGTTGCAGCCCTAAGTGTTAAAGAGATCGAAGAAAAATTCGACATGGGCTATCACACCAAACATGTTGATACAATTTTCAAACGTGTTTTCGGCGCCTGATAATTGCGCAAACACAGCCTAGTATCGCAAGATTGTGATGCGGCAAATTGACAAGCGGCGCGATTTCTTTTGAAATTGCGCCGTTTCGCGTTACTTTTTTTCATTGTCAAAAAAGAGTAATGAACATGAAAATGAAGATTGCACTTTCTACCGTCGTCCTGATCCTGCTACCCACGTTGAGTTTTGCCTCTGGCTGCAACTATGACAAGCAGGCCATGTCTTGCGCTGCAGGCCCCGTTTATGATGCCGAAAGCAACAGCTGCGTGGAAACCACAACCTGACATCAGAGCACTTGATGTCCCTTCCCTCCCAAGCGGTCGTGCGTGGCACAGTATTTTCTTTCCCGCGCACGACTTCGTTCTAAATATTCGTTATCAGAGTTTTCCGGAGTATCCTCTTATGCGCTTTCTCTTGGCTACCGTCCTTGCCATTTCACTGCCTGTCGCAGTCTTCGCCAATAGTGAGGAACAGGCTCCTCCGAAAAAGCCGCAATGCGAAAGCGGATTTATTTACGACAAGAAGACCAAAACCTGCGTCAGCACCAATGGTCATACGCTGGACACCGATGCGCTTTACCAAGAAGTACGCGCGCTTTCCTACGATGGCCGCTATGCCGATGCGCAGGTTTTGCTGGCACAGTTGCCCGCAGATGATGATCGCACGCTGACCTATATGGGGTTCACCAACCGCAAGATGGGCCAAGCAGAGGCCGCGATGGAATATTATGTCCGCGCTTTGGATAAAAACCCCGGCAACGTTTTGGCCCGCGCCTATATGGGCCAAGGATTTGTAGCCGATGGAAATATCTCCGCCGCGCTTGAGCAACTGCGCGAGATCCGCGTGCACGGTGGCACTGGTTCTTGGGCCGAAGCATCTCTGCGCACCGCCATCGCAACCGGCCGCCCGATTGACTGGTAAAACACGCTTTTTAACCCATACCAAAGGCTGCGCCGTTAGTTGTTTGAAGACGCGCCAGTTTCAGTCATTTTTTACCTTTAGCCGCGATACATAGTTCATCCCCTTTCACAAAGATTGGCGCCGATGAATGAAACGACCTCCCTTCCCGCCCCGTCCAACGCACAGACGCTGTCGCGGATCATCCCGCAGCCCATGCTGAGCAAGCGTGCCAAAGCTGCTATTGTCGTGCGCCTATTGATCAACGAAGGGGCGGATATCCCGCTGGAAGAACTTCCTGCCGAACTGCAGGCGCTTCTGACGCAGCAGATGGGCTCGATGCGTGTGGTGGACCGTGTCACCCTCGCCTCTGTTGTTGCGGAGTTTACCGAAGCGCTTGAATCCATCGGCCTTTCTTTTCCGGGCGGTATCGCAGGGGCGTTGGACGCGCTGGAGGGGCGGATCAGTCGAGAAACAGCAGCACGCTTGCGTAAGGAAGCAGGGGTGCGCGCGGCGGGCGATCCATGGAAACGCCTGCGTGCGTCATCAGAGCAGGAGTTGCAGAACATCATTGCGTGCGAAAGTACCGAAGTCGCAGCTGTGCTGTTGTCAAAATTGGATGTGCCGGTGGCCGCTGGGCTTCTGGGGCGTCTGTCCGGACCAGAAGCGCGGCGCATCACCTATGCGGTCTCTCTGACCAGTGATGTCACGCCCGATGCCGTTGACCGCATTGGCCTGTCACTGGCGGCACAACTTGACCAGCAAAAGGTGCCTGCCTTTGACACTGGCGCAGCAGAGCGGCTGGGCGCGATCCTAAATTCCTCATCAACGCCCACGCGGGACGATGTGATGACAGGATTGGAAGAAACCGATCAGGCGCTTGCACATGCGGTGCGCAAAACGATCTTTACCTTCGGCAACATCGCAGCGCGAATCGTGCCACGCGATATTCCCCGCGTTCTGCGCGAAATGGATGGTGCTGCGCTAATTACTGCGATGGCCGGTGCTGAAGCTGCCGGTTTTGCAGCGTCGCGTGACTTTATCCTTGAAAACATGTCAGGTCGCATGGCCGATCAGCTGCGCGAAGACGAAGCCGAGGCTGGCAAAATCAAGCCATCTGACGCGGACGAGGCGATGTCTGCCATCGTGGCAGTGATCCGCGATATGGAAAACCGCGGCGATCTGGTTTTCGTCCAGCCCGAAGATGAGGAGGAAGAGGGCTGACGCCGCCTCTTGTTGCATCGCCGCCTTGGGACTATATGTGAGGGTCACTTGTTACAGAACAGGCTTTCATGTCCGCATCAACTCCATCACAACAATCAGGCCTTGTACGTAAGGTGGGCCACTACCTGAGCAATCTGGTCATCGTAGGATTGATCCGGCTGATGCTGATGCTGCCTTACGCGACGCGGGTGCGGATGATGGGAACGGTGGTGCAGCACGTGATCGGGCCGCTTGCCGGTTACCGACGTCGCGCGCTTGATAATCTGGCGCTGATTTGGCCCGACATGTCGGCCCCAAAGCGGCAACAGATCGCGTCGCAATGTCTCAACAACGTGGGCCGTACATTCATTGAAAACTACTCTGCCAAGGATTTTCCAAAGCGGATGTCGAACAACCAGCTGACCGGCGCGGGTGTTGCCCCGATTGAGGAAGCTGTGGCGCAAGGCAAGCCCGTCATTCTGGTGAGTGGCCATTACGGCAACTATGAAGCGGCGCGCGCGGCACTGGTGGCGCGAGGTCTAAACATCGGCGGGCTCTACCGCGACATGAAGAACCCCTATTTTAACGCGCATTACGTTAAGACGATGGAGGCATTTGGCGGCCCCGTTTTTCCGCAGGGTCGACGCGGTACTGCAGGTTTTGTCCGTCACCTTAAGGAAGGTGGACAGTTGGTGCTATTGTTCGACCAGCATGTGTTCAACGCGCCCTTGTTCGATTTCCTTGGCCAACCGGCAAACACTGCAGTTTCAGCCGCCGAGTTGGCACTGCGTTATGATGCACTGTTGATCCCGTTTTACGGCATCCGCCAGCCGGACGGGCTGACATTTAAAACTGTGCTAGAGGCGCCCATTCCTGCCTCTGACCCGATAACAATGACCCAAGCGCTGAATGACAGTTTGGCCGAAAAGGTCAAAGCCGATCCGGGCCAGTGGTTCTGGGTCCACCGCCGCTGGCGACCGCAAGCTTAATCAACGCGGGCTGCTGCCACGATCGGCCCTGCGCCTGCTTCTTGCACAAGAACCACAAGCGGATCATCTCTGCTCACATCCAGCGAAAGGCTGAGTGGGCTTTGCCCGTCCCATTCAGCCGCAGTCGTCAGGCTCTCCGCAATATTGGTGTACTCGATCGTTTTAGAGCGGTTTTCACCACGGGTAATCGTGCTGACCCGGGACGGAATAACATGCAGCAAAGTCACTTCCATTGCAGTGACATTGCCTGTTGGGACTGTTCCGCTAATTTTCACCCCATCCTCAGTGCGCTGCACATCAAGCTCCATGCGGACACCAGCTTCCTTATGCTTGGCAATCGCTTTGGACAGCACCATCGGCTTGGCCCCGACAATATCGGTTTGGCCGTTTACAATCATCTGCGGCGTATAGATTGAACGCCGCCCCGCTCTAGCCGCATAGGCGCGTTGCCGTACGGCGTGGTCCGGATTGCCGAACTCATCCTTCCAGCCGATGTAATCCCAGTAATCCACATGCAGGGCAATCGCGATAACGTCATCGCGTTCACGCAGTTCACTTAGAATCTCGTCGGCCGGCGGGCAACTGGAACACCCCTGCGATGTAAAAAGTTCCACAACGACAGGGCGCTGTTCGGCAAATGCTGCTGTCGCAAGGCTTGATCCAACGGCCAAAATACCTGCGGTCAATATGTTCACAACTCGGGACATGTGATTCCAATCGTCGTTAAGGTGTCTCGTATTTGGTAGCGGCCGCTCACTGAAATAACCAATCAAGGTTTCGAGAGAGGCCCGTGTAACCAGCGGCTGTGGCGGAATTGTGGAAATTTTGGTGTACAACGGTATACAATTGCCGTGATTTCGGTTGAAAACCGCGTGAATATAGGCCATTCAGGCCCCAAGTTCTACTTGTAGACAACCCCATATTTGGAGCCACATATGACTATCATCGTCGGTCAGGATACTGCCAAAACCCGTAAAACACTCAAATCAGGTGATCAATCCTTCGCCTATTACTCGATTCCTGCCGCTCAGGCTGCTGGTCTGGGTGACTTTTCCAATCTTCCAGCCGCGCTCAAGGTTGTGCTTGAGAACATGCTGCGCTTTGAAGATGGCAAAACCGTTACCGTGGACGACATCAAAGCGTTCGCCGAATGGGGTGCCAAAGGCGGCAAGAACCCGCGCGAGATTGCGTACCGCCCTGCCCGCGTTCTGATGCAGGATTTCACCGGCGTTCCGGCGGTTGTGGACCTTGCAGCGATGCGCGACGGTCTTGTGGCGCTTGGCGGCGATGCCGATCAGATCAATCCGCTGAACCCTGTTGATCTTGTCATCGACCACTCCGTCATGATCGACGAATTCGGCAATCCGCGTGCGTTCCAGATGAACGTAGACCGCGAATATGAGCGCAACATGGAGCGCTATACATTCCTGAAGTGGGGCCAGAAGGCGTTTAACAACTTCCGCGTTGTGCCCCCCGGCACCGGCATTTGCCACCAGGTGAACCTTGAGTATCTGGCGCAGACGGTCTGGACAGACAAAGACCAAGACGGCGTTGAAGTCGCTTACCCTGATACGCTCGTTGGGACAGACAGCCACACCACAATGGTCAACGGCATGGCCGTTCTGGGCTGGGGTGTTGGCGGTATTGAAGCAGAGGCCGCGATGCTGGGTCAGCCAATTTCGATGCTGATCCCGGAAGTTGTGGGCTTTGAGCTGACAGGCCGCATGATGGAAGGCACCACCGGTACCGATCTGGTTCTGAAAGTGGTCGAGCTGCTGCGCGCAAAAGGCGTGGTCAGCAAATTCGTCGAATTCTACGGCGAAGGCCTGGATCACCTGCCACTGGCAGACCGTGCGACAATAGCAAACATGGCGCCAGAATATGGTGCGACCTGTGGTTTCTTCCCGATTGACGGTGAAACCCTGCGCTATATGCGCACCACGGGCCGCGACGAGGACCGCATTGCGCTGGTCGAGGCCTATGCAAAAGAGAACGGCATGTGGCGCGGTGATGACTATGCGCCGATCTATACCGACACGATGAGCCTTAATATGGGCACCGTCGTACCTGCCATCTCCGGCCCCAAGCGTCCGCAGGATCACATCGCGCTGACTTCTGCGCACACAGCCTTTGCCGACTACATCAAAGGCGAGCGGGACGGCAAGGACACAAGCAAAGCTTCCGAAGTACGCTGGGAAGGTGAAGGCGGCCAACCAGAGTCTAAGGACATCCCGGGTGATACCGGCCACCACAACCGTGGCTACGTGCAAACCGACGATGGCAACTACCAGCTGCATGACGGCTCTATCGTGATTGCATCGATCACATCGTGCACCAACACCTCCAACCCCTATGTGATGATCGGCGCGGGCCTTGTGGCACGTAAAGCGCGCGCATTGGGTCTGACCCGCAAGCCTTGGGTGAAAACATCGCTCGCCCCTGGCTCCCAGGTTGTGTCCGCCTATCTCGAGGCTGCCAATTTGCAAGAAGATCTGGACGCCATCGGGTTCAACCTCGTCGGCTATGGCTGTACCACCTGCATCGGTAACTCTGGCCCGCTGGAACCTGCGATCAGCAAGGCGATCAACGATTACGACCTGATCGGCACGTCCGTTCTGTCGGGTAACCGCAACTTCGAGGGGCGTATCTCCCCCGATGTGCGCGCCAACTATCTGGCCTCTCCGCCGCTCGTGGTGGCCTATGCGCTGGTCGGTGATATGAACCACGATCTGGCCGGCAGCCCGCTGGGTCAGGACCAGAACGGCAACGATGTCTATCTGAAAGACATCTGGCCCACGACACAGGAAATCGCGGAGCTGGTCGAGCAGACCGTCACGCGCGAAGCCTTCCAGTCGAAATACGCCGATGTGTTCAAGGGCGACGAAAAGTGGCAGGAGGTGGAAATTACAGACGCCAAAACCTATGACTGGCCACCCGCATCTACTTACGTCCAGAACCCGCCCTATTTTCAGGGGATGAGCAAGGAACCGGGTGTCATCACCAACATCAACGGCGCGAAAGTGCTGGCGGTTTTGGGCGATATGATCACCACCGACCACATCAGCCCTGCCGGCTCGTTCAAAGAAGACACGCCAGCGGGTCAGTACCTGCTTGAACATCAGGTGCCTGTGCGCGAGTTCAACTCCTACGGATCGCGCCGTGGTAACCACGAAGTGATGATGCGCGGCACCTTCGCCAACATCCGCATCAAGAACGAGATGCTGGACGGCGTTGAAGGCGGCTATACAAAGGGCCCCGATGGCGCACAGACCTCGATCTACGACGCGGCGATGGCGTATCAGGCAGCGGGCACACCGCTGGTCATCTTCGGCGGCGAGCAGTATGGTGCGGGGTCCTCGCGCGACTGGGCGGCCAAAGGGACGGCGTTGCTGGGGGTGAAAGCTGTCATCGCGGAGAACTTCGAGCGTATCCACCGCTCCAACCTCGTTGGTATGGGTGTCATCCCATTAGAATTCACCAATGGCGACACGCGCAAATCGCTTAGCCTGACGGGTGAGGAAACGGTAAGCATCTCCGGCCTCGACACGATCAAGCCACTGCAAGAAGTCCCTTGCGTCATCACCATGGCAAACGGCGATGTGAAGAACATCATGATCAAGTGCCGCATCGATACGGCAATCGAGATCGAGTACATCGAACACGGTGGCGTTCTGCACTACGTGCTGCGCGATCTGGCCAACAGGAGTGTCGCAGCCGAGTAACTTCTCGCAAGCGCTCCGAAAATGAAAAGCCCCCGCTGCTTCAAGCAGCGGGGGCTTTTATTTTGCAAGTCAGCTTCCGCCCCAAATTAGCGGCCGGATTCCGCGCGCCCGCGCAAGGGGCATCACTTAGTTTGACCTCGAAGGCGCTGATCACACTTTGCGCAACTGGGCCGCAGGCAATACCGCGGAGGTATACGCGCCTCCCAAATCTACCGTTTGGCGCTCATCGAGTTTTGAGCCATGCTATGCGTTGCTATTCACCCGGTGTCGCATCGCTGGTGAGTTTGCGGCGGAACAATTTCGCATAAGCCTTGGGTCGGAATGTGTAGCTCAATTGTGACCAGAGGGTGGGCTCCATCTCATCCGTGACCACGCCAAGGGGGCCATCACATGGACCTGGGACATAATGTGTGCCGAACGCCCAATCCCACAGGCCAAAGATGGTAGCAAAGTTGCGACCGTAGGCCACCTCGTCTGCAGAATGGTGCCAGCGGTGCATCGCGGGCGACACGAAAAGGATGTTCCATTTGCCGTAGGTCCAAGGCAGATCAGCGTGGATGAAGAAGCCGTAGTAGTGCCGGATCAGTGAGTTGGCGACGACGGCATAAGGCGGAAATCCGAGGATCAGAAGTGCGCTTGAATCGATGGCGAACGTGATCAAACGGTTGATTGGATGGAAACGTTCTAACGACAGCCATGTCATCTCGGTATCGGAATGGTGCACCGCGTGGGATGGCCATAAGAATGAATTGTGTTCGAACCGATGACGCCAGTAGCCAACAAAATCTCCAACCACGATAGCGACGATGACCACCGCAACGACCCGCCAGCCGCTCCAATCCTCCGGAGAATACATCACAAAGCCGGTAGAATGCCAAAAGCTGGACAGAAATGTTGCTGCGAACACGATAACAGGCACGGTAAAGACAAGATTGAACAGCATGATCTGTATGTTCAGTCCGGTCTCTGGCAGGGCGCGGCGGATGTCACTAAACAACGCTTTGCGCTTAACCAAATAGCCCAAGCACAGGAAAAATAGCGCAGGAGTCAGTATTCCCATGCCGGCGGTCAAAACCGCATTCCAAGATTTCAAAAGAAATAAAGTCAGCCAATCCATAATTGCCACCTAGCGTTTTCAATCACCTATATAGCTGTCTGGCACCAAAATGTGACATAAATTGGATGCTACTTGGAAACAATTGCGGCGCTAGGCCCCTATTGTCCTGCACTTTGTTCGGAGCGTGACGGTGTTTAAAAGAACGGAGAGCCGTATTTGGTGCATGGGTGGCCCCTGTTGGCGTGCATGCAACGCCGTTTCTCACGCCAACGGCAAACCTCCTGTTTCTTCTCTCTATGCCAAATTATTCCGTAGTGAACAGACAGCTCAGCCACTCATGGTGAAGGGGACGTAATGCGGTAAACCCCTTAGCCGTGGCCTTGGTTTTTGCTCCTATCGCCCCAACGCCTTGTTGAGCGCGGGTAAAAAGCGTTGCTCGTAGTCGGCGCCAACCAGCGGACCGGCGAAGCGGAAAAGCACCTTGCCCTCTGCGTCCAGAATAAAAGTCTCGGGCGGCGCGGTCACGCCCCAGTCAATCGCCGTACGACCCTGCGGATCAAAGCCCACACCGATGAACGGATTGTCGTCGTCTCGGAGGTATTTCGTGGCAGCAGCCTCGGTATCCTTGAAGTTGATGCCAACAATATCAATGCCGTTTGCTTCCATCTCTAGCAACTTGGGGTGCTCTGCACGGCACGGGGGGCACCAGCTGGCCCAGAAGTTCACCAATGTCACTTCGCCGCCTGCCAGCATGGCTTCAGTCGCTTGCGGGAAATTCTTCAGCGCGCGCTCGGGCACACCGGGGGCCAATTGACCTACCAGCGTTGAGGGTAGCCCTTCAGGGTTCTCGCGGTACATGCCAACAAAGGCAAACCCGACAAAGGCCGCAAAAATCAGCGGCGGGGCGATCATCAAAGGGCTAAACCTTGGCATTGCGTGCGGTCTCCTGTTCTGCCTGTCGCAATGCGGCCCTTGCTTTGGCCCCGCGGCGCAGCGTTTGCACCAGCAGACCCAACATCAGCACCAGCGTGATACCGTAAGCACTGAGGACTTCGGTGGCGTATTTTCCAAGCTCGGGCATCATACGGCTTTATCCAGTCTTACGTTAAGCGCGCGCGTGCGGCGCAGCGCAATTTCAGTACCCGTGCGGTATAGCACAAGCGCAAGAAACAGCAGGGTGAACCCTGCAATCGACAGCACCAGCGGCTGCCAGAACACGTCCGAGATGTTCTCTTCCTTATCAAGACTCAGCGTCGCGCCCTGATGCAAGCCCTGACTCCAGAACAGCACAGCATAGCGCGACATCAGCGCAAAAACAGATCCGACAAGACACAGCACTGAGGTCAGATCAGCGGCTGTGTCAGGATCCTCAACGGCTTCCCAAAGCGCGATATAGCCCAGATAGAAGAGAAACAGGATCAGAAACGAGGTCAGGCGCGGATCCCATGCCCACCATGTACCCCACATCGGCTGGCCCCAGACAGCCCCTGTCACCAGCCCGATCACGGTCATCACCAATCCCACAGGAGCCGCTGCCTTAGCGGCAAGCGCGCTCACGTGGTGGCGTCGGACCAGCCAGATCAACGAGGTGATCAGCATCATGATCCATGCGTTTATGGCGATCCAGGCAGCAGGCACGTGGATGTATATAATCTTGATGGTCGAGCCTTGACGGAAGTCGTCCGGCGTGGCGAAAAAGCCCCAGCCAAGCCCGATAAGGATACCCAGCGCCGCAGCAGCCCAGGCAAATGGCTGCACACGCGCACTAAGCGCCAGAAACTTGACCGGATTTGCGTATTTCCAAAGTGACATGAGAGGTATCTATTACTCCGTGAAAGAAGGCTCAATGGGGAACGGCGCGCTCACCTGATTGTCATCCGCAGGGCAGCAGCCGCCGCGAAGGGCAACAGCGCGATCGACCCGAGGCTGATCCCGACCAGCAGCAACAGTGGTGTATCAACCGCCATACCAACCGCGCCGCGCCGCGCTGCCTCAGCCCCGAAAATGAGCGTTGGCACATAAAGAGGCAGCACCAGCAGCGACATCAGCAAGCCACCACGCTTGATCCCGACGGTCAAAGCAGCGCCAAAAGTGCCAATCATCGACAGCGCCGGCGTACCGAGCAACAAGGACACAACCAGCCAGACAAAGCCCTGCGGTGGCAGGTTCAATAATACACCCAGAAAAGGGGCCGCCAGAACCAGCGGCAGTCCTGTGGTGATCCAGTGGGCCAGCCCCTTGACCGCCAGCGCCGCTTCCAGCGGCAGTGGCGCCGTTGCCAAAACGTCCAACGTGCCATCCTCGAAATCCAGCGCCAACAGCCGGTCAAGCGACAGCAGGCACGCCAAGAGCGCGCCCAGCCAGAGGATACCCGGCGCGATAGATGCGAGCAGCGCACTTTGTGGTCCCACGCTGAACGGCACTAACACGACAAGGATCAGGAAAAACGCAAGGCCAAGGCCAAAGCCACCACCGGCACGAAAGGCTAGCCGCAAGTCGCGGATCAGCAGCGCGATCACAGGAATGCCTCATCGCTGGCGCCGTGCATCTCGCCTACCACCGCGCGCAGCGGCGTCACATCGAGTACCTGTGCATCATCCAGCCCCAGATCGATGTGGGTCGCGAGCAGCGCCATCCCCCCTGCCCGCAGATGCCCGCGCACCGCGTCAGCAAACATCCCGACCGCATCGGCATCCAGCGAAACCGTCGGCTCGTCCAACACCCAGATGGGCCGTCCGGTGACCATCAGCCGCGCCAGCCCCGCGCGCCGTTTCTGCCCAGCCGAAAGCGTGCCGGTCAGACGGTCCGCCAAGGGGCGCAGGGAATATGCCTCCAGCGCCGGAGTAATGTCATGGCTACCATAGACTGAAGCCCAGAATGTCAGGTTCTCTGCAACGCTCAGCATGGCTTTGAGCCCGTCTGCATGGCCCGCGTAGGCCACCGCGTCAGCTGCGCCCTCGATGTGACCTGACAGCGCGGGTTGCAGTCCGGCGATTGTGCGCAGCAACGTTGTCTTACCCGACCCGTTTGGGCCGCGCAGGATCAGTGCCTTACCCGGTTCCAGCGTGAAAGAAACACCGCTCAGAACAGGCACGCCACCGCGCGCGACAGCCACATCGGACAAACGCAGACCCATGCCGCCTCAGACCGGCAGCATGGCGAGAGAGACGCGCCGCCCCTCGCTCAGCAAGACGTTATAAGTGCGTGCCGCCGCTGGAGAGGACATGGCTTCGACCCCAACGCCTGCTTCTTCCAACCGCGCGCGTAGGCCAGCGGGTAGATGGGCGATCTCGGCCCCTGTGCCGATAAAGATCACATCGCTTTGCGTCACCAGCGCTTCCAACGCTTCGATGTCATCCAAGCCGCCCCAAGTCTGCGTGCCAGAAGGCGCAGCGATCACCGGCCCATGAATCACCTGACCACCAATTCGGAAAAAACCGGGGCCATAGCCTTCGACAGGCTTGGCATCGTTAAAGACGATCTCATTCAAACGCATGGTTCATCCTTTCCATAGGGGAAGACCAACCGTAGCCGATACCGCGATGACGAGATAGGCCACGGTGCGAAAAATCCGCTCGGATGATGGGTCAAAAAGCCGCGCACCCACCATGTTGGCGATCACGTTCGGGATACCGACCAGCAGACCCAGAACAACAATTGACCAGTTCATCATCCCCAGCAGCCAGAAAACCCCGAACAGCATCAGATCAATCGCCAGCAGATAGAGCTGAAAGTTGGCGCGGATCACCGATATGGGCAGTTTGCTGGCCATGTAAAGCATGATCACCGGAGGTCCGGGCAGCCCTGCAAAACTGACCATGAACCCGCCCAGTGCCCCTGCACCCAACGTCAGTCGTGGCGTGAGCGCGCGGTGCAGACGCCGGCCTGAGACCATCAATCCCAGTAAAACAAATACGCTGGCCGATACGATCCAGCCGAATAGGGTCGGGTCCGTCAGGCTCAGCGCCCAGATGCCCAGCGGCAAAGCAAGCACCGCGCCAACCAACAGCCGTCCGAGGTCCAATCGTGTGCAAGTCCGCCATGCGGCACGCACGTTAGGCAGCGGGCCAACCAGCTCTGTCGAGATCATGAAGATAATCGCCTCAACCGGTGGCAGGACCATGCTTGCCGCTGGCATGATGATCATGGCCGAGCCGAAACCTGCAAATCCGCGTACCAGTCCAGCAATACAGACTGCCAGCACCAACCAGAGCAGCCCCTGCGTAGCAAGGGCTGCTGCCAGTATGTCAGGCATCAATGTTGGCGAATTGGTTGCCGGAATTCGCGTCAGGTTTGGACCAGTCGCGTTTTACGCCGAAGTACAGCAACACTGCCGAGGCGACGAAGACGGAGGAATAAGTCCCGACAATAACGCCCCAGATCATGGCAAAAACGAAGCCACGGATCACGTCTCCGCCTAATACAAACAGCGCGATCAGCGCCAGCAGGGTGGTCATGGAGGTCATGAAGGTCCGGCTCAATGTCTCGTTGATGGACTTGTTGAGCACTTCCTTCAACGGACGGTTCTTGTATTTACGCAGGTTCTCGCGAACGCGGTCGAACACCACCACCGTATCGTTGAGCGAGTAGCCCACAATGGTCAGCAAGGCCGCAATAATCGCCAGATCGAACCGGATCTGCAGCTCCGAGAAGACACCGATGGTCAGCACCACGTCATGGATCAACGCCAGCACGGCACCGGCAGCGAACTGCCATTCGAACCGCAGCCAGATATAAATCAGTACCGCCCCAATCGCGAGAGCCACTGCCATAATCGCCGTATTGATTAGTTCACCCGACACTTTCGGGCCGACGGATTCCACCGAGATGAACTTGATATCCGGACGAACCGCAGACAGCACATCCTCAACCGACTGAATAAGCTCGGTTGTCACAGCTTCCTGATCATCCTGTGCCTGGATACGGATCATGGCGACATTCTGGTCGTCACGGAACTGGGGGTCGAAAACTTCTGTGATGGTGACGTCACCTATGCCCAGCGTCGCGATGGCATCACGGTATTCGGCAACCACAACGGGGCGCGGGCTTTCGGTGCGGATGCTCGTGCCGCCCCGAAAATCAATGCCAAAGTTCAGGCCCTGAAGCAGGAAGGACACAAGCGCCACCACCATCATCAGGCCCGAGATACCCAGCCATAGTTTCCAGCGGCTGAAGAAGTCAAAGTTCGTGTTCTGTTTTGCAAGTCTGAGGCGCATATCAAAGCTCAATCGTTTTGGGACGGCGGCGCTCATACCAGATGACCACCATCAAACGTGTTACGTAAATCGCCGTAAAGACCGACGTGAGAATGCCAAGGCCCAGCGTGATCGCAAAACCGCGTACCGGACCCGAGCCTATGGCAAAGAGGATCACGGCGGTGATGAAGGTCGTGATGTTGGCATCCAGAATGGCGCTGAGCGCCTTTTCATAGCCCAACGCGATGGCTCGTGCTGGGCCTTTGGCCGTCAAAACCTCTTCGCGGATTCGCTCAAAAATCAGCACGTTGGCGTCGACCGCCATACCAACTGTCAGCACGATCCCTGCGATACCCGGCAAGGTAAGTGTCGCACCGATCAGGCTTAGTAGGCCGAACAACAGCCCGACGTTGATGATAAGCGCGATGTTGGCAAAAATGCCGAACAACCCGTAGGCCGCCCACATGAAAAACAGCACAGCGGCAAAAGCAACGACCGTCGCGATCTTGCCCGCATCAATACTGTCCTGACCCAATTCCGGCCCAATCGTGCGTTCCTCAAGAAATTCGAGCTTGGCAGGCAGGGCACCTGCACGCAGCAAAACCGCCAGACGGGTCGAATCCTCGACGTTGAAGTTACCGGTGATGATGCCTGAGCCGCCCGGAATATGGCTTTGGATGGTCGGCGCGCTGACGACTTCATCATCCAGCACAATCGCAAAAGGAGAACCGATGTTTTCGGCCGTGTAGTTTCCGAACTTACGCGCACCGCTTGTGTTAAAACGGAAGCTTACTGCAGGCGCGCCGTTCTGGTCAAAGCTGGGCTGTGCGTCGACCAGCTCTTCGCCGGTCACAACAGGCGCGCTTTCGATCACGTAAAACAGCCCCTCTTCATCAAGCGACGGCACAGTCTTGTTGCCGATACCCGAGTTCTCGGAGCCGTTTGTCGTGCGGCGCACAACCGGATTGAATGTCAGCTGCGCCGTGGTGCCGATGATCTCTTTCAGCTCCGCGGCAGAGCCGATGCCGGGCACCTGAATAAGAATGCGGTCCACACCTTGCCGCTGGATCGTCGGCTCACGGGTACCGACTTCGTCGATACGGCGGCGGATAATCTCAAGGGACTGCTGCATGGTCCGCTCGTCCGTCGCGCTTTTTTCCGCATCGGACAGAACAACAGTAATTACGCTGGTGTCACCAGAGACCTCGATGTCATTGGCCCCTACCCCGGTAAGTGTCTGCACAGGCTGCGCGAGACCACGAACAATTACCAAAGCCTCGGTCATCTTGTCGGCGTCGCTTAGGCGCACCTTCAATTCACCTGTCGCGGCCTCCTGACGGCGGACCGCTGTCAGGCCGCGCAGCGCATCGCGCACTTCGGGCCACATCGCTTCAAGGCGGGCATCGTAAACGTCCGTGACACGCACCTCAGCCAGCAAATGCGCACCGCCGCGCAGATCAAGACCCAGATTGACCAGCCCGTTGGGCAGGAAATCCGGCCAAAGCGCGCGCTGCGCGTCCAGCTCTGGCGTGTTGCCCGAAAGCTCGATCGCCTTGACCGCGTCATTATGGCTCTCGACGGGGCCATAGAACGCATTGGGCATCGCCAGCAAAAGCCCGACCGCACAGGTCAGCCAGATGGCGATGCGTTTCCATACGGATATCTGGAGCATGTCGCCCGCCTTTGACTTATAGCTTAGGGGATTACTTGGCCGGTTCGGTCTTGCTGACTACCGTCGCAATGGTGCTCTGGATCACACGAACCTTGATGCCGTCAGCAATCTCAAGCTCCAGCTCGCCGTCTTCTTTGACCTTAACCACTTTGCCGATCATCCCGCCTTGGGTGACGACCTGATCGCCGCGGCGCAGGGCTGCAACCATCGCCTGATGGTCCTTCAGCTTTTTCTGCTGCGGACGGATCAGCAGGAAGTACATGATCCCGAAGATGAGGATCAACGGGATGAATTGCTGGATGCCTTGCATGGATAGGTCCTTTTGTGTTCGGCTTGCGGGGACGTTTCCCCAGTGTCTCAAGTTCGGCAGAACCTATGCGCGGGTGCGCCGCTTTGCAAGGCGCGGTAAGCCCGAAAAGCAGGCGCTGACAGCAGATTTCACAGTCCCTCTACCCTGCCATCAAATAATCGGCCATAACGCGGGCGACACGATTCAATCTATGAAGGACAGACAGATGCATGACATTCGTGCCATTCGGACAAATCCCGACGCTTTTGACGCCGCTTTGGCGCGGCGCGGAGATGCTCCGCTGTCGTCGGATATCCTCGCACTTGATTCTGCGCGGCGCGCTAAAATTCAGGCCGCAGAGGCCGCTCAGGCCGAGCAGAACGCTGCTTCGAAAGAGGTAGGTGCCGCAAAGGCCAAAGGCGACGAGGCCGAGTTCGAGCGCCTGCGCGCCCTTGTCTTTGAAAAAAAGGCCGAAGTCGCCGCCATGCAGGCCGAAGCGAAAGAGCTGGATGCAAAGCTGACCGATATGCTGGCGCGCATCCCGAACGCTCCTGCTGATGACGTGCCTGAAGGCGCGGACGAGAACGACAATGTCGAGGTAAAGCGTTGGGGCGATGTGCCTACTTTCGCTTTTGCTGCACGTGAACATTACGACATCGAAGCGGTCGCCGCGTCTATGGATTTCGAAACCGCTGCCAAAACATCCGGCGCGCGGTTCGTCATGCTCAAACGCGGCGTGGCACGCATCCACCGCGCATTGGCGCAATTTATGCTTGATACTCACGTCGATGAAAACGACCTGACAGAGGTGAACACCCCTGTACTGGTGCGTGATGAGGCGATGTATGGCACTGATAAACTGCCGAAATTCGGCGAAGACAGCTATCGAACCAAAGAAGGTATGTGGCTCGTTCCTACCTCCGAGGTACCGCTGACCTATACCGTGGCTGGTGATACGCTTGAAGCTACCGATCTGCCGCGTCGCATGACCGCGCACACGCTGTGCTTCCGGTCAGAGGCTGGGAGTGCCGGGCGTGACACTTCTGGCATGCTGCGCCAGCACCAGTTCGAGAAGGTGGAGATGGTCTCGATCACTCTGCCCGAGGAATCAGACGCAGAGCAGCAACGCATGCTGAGCTGTGCAGAGGGGCTTCTTGAGAAGCTGGGCGTGCCCTATCGCACAGTGATCCTGTGTACCGGTGACATGGGATTCGGCGCGCGCCGCACCTATGACATCGAGGCGTGGTTGCCCGGTCAGAACGCCTATCGCGAGATCAGCTCGGTCTCGACCACCGGTGATTTCCAAGCCCGCCGGATGAATGC
Organism: Sulfitobacter sp.; assembly: GCF_036961165.1. Classification (GTDB taxonomy): domain Bacteria; phylum Pseudomonadota; class Alphaproteobacteria; order Rhodobacterales; family Rhodobacteraceae; genus Sulfitobacter. The sequence goes on from NZ_JBALVJ010000009.1 coordinate 32,479, forward strand.
ACGGTTCAAGCCTGCCGAGGGCGGCAAGCCGCAGTTCGTGCATACGCTCAACGGGTCCGGCCTTGCGGTTGGACGCTGCCTGATTGCGGTGCTGGAGAATGGCCAGCAAGAGGACGGCACCGTGGTGCTGCCCGCCGTGCTTGCGCCCTATCTGGGCGGCAAGACAACGCTGAACACGGACGGAACGCTGGCTTAACGCCCCGGCTCGTTACGCGGCGGCGCCGGTTTAGCGACCGGCGCCGCGCCAAACAGATCAGGCATCAAACTCTTGAGCGAGCGCGGCCTGTAGTCGCGTCGCCCCTTGACCCGGGCGTCCGCGCTGGGGTGCAGATCAACAGGATGCCCCGGCCCCCGACGCAATTTCAGGATTACCCGCCACGGTATACAGCCACGGCGGCTGGTTCAGCGTGTGACTATCAGCCATCGGATCAGGGACACGGTCCAGAAGGTCCTGCATATCAATGTCCAACCCCGCCTCTTTCGCGCCTTCGGCAATCCACAACAGCGATTGTCCAGTCAGCGCGCGCGCCTTGGGCGCCGAGCCGCCAACAATCGCGTGGTTGCCGGTGAACCAAACCTGCTGGTAGGGCCGCTTCGGGCTGCGGTCGCCCTTGTTCAAGCCCGGATCATCGCGCGACGCTTCCAGATTGTCCCACAGGGCGGGACGGTAAAACACGCGGCGTTCATCCAAAGCAACCGCATGGCGCGCAGCCCTCACCATTGAGCTAAGCATGGTGTCGTGAAAGCGGTATTTACTGTTCCACAGATTGGCCACGGGCCCCAACAAAGGCGCAGGAACGCCAAGCGATCCGACCGTATCCCAGATGCCCAGATAGGCGATATCAACCTTATGCATGCGGTCAGGGTCATCGCGCCACGGGGTGACCGTGCGCCAATCCATATCGGCTTGCGAGGTCGCAAAACGCGGCGAAAGTTTGCAGCGCGCCTGAAGCACATGCAGCGCATCTGGGTGGTTCTCGGGACCGGGTTTTCGGTAAAGCCTGAATGCTTCGTCCAACTTATCCGTTGTGGGATCAGGCATAATCCCGCATTTACGGATGATGCCGGCCAGCGAACGTGCCGTATAAGCGCCCCGCGAGAACCCCAAGATAAAGATATCGCCCCCCACCTTATACTGTTCACTCAGCGCGGCATAGGCGTGCTTAATGTTGTCGTTCAGGCCCCAGCCGAACGCGCCGCCGCCCAACTTCATCAAGCTTTTGCTGAGGAAACCTACCTCAGCGCCACCGGTCCCGACACCTTCGAAATAACGGGTGTGTTGTGCGTTGCTGGTGCGTGTTTTCTGAAACAGGCGGACCACATGGGTCGGCTGCTGCATCGTTGGGTCGTTCCATGTGCCGTCGCAAAAAATTGCTACGGGTGCCATTGGCAAAATTCCTTTGTGCTATATATCGATTAGCAAAGCGTAGCTTTGACCAGAAAGGTCCCCATGTCACGTAATGCAGCAGCGATCGTAGCGTTTCTTTTTGCAGTTTTCTTTGCAATCTCCCCCGCATTTGTTCAGGATTTCGGCGGTTTTTCCCCTGATCAGTTCCCTGTCCCGCAAGATGAGCCGCCGGTTCAGCCCGAAGGCTATGCCTTTGCCATTTGGGGTGTAATTTACCTGTGGCTGATCGTGGGCATGGGGTTTGGCCTATGGAAGCGTCGGGAGGATGCGCAGTGGCATCCGATGCGGCTGGCCCTGATCCCCTCGCTCGCAGTGGGCAGTGTGTGGCTGGCCGTCGCGGTTGCAAGCCCTGTCTGGGCATCCGTGCTGATCTGGGTGATGCTGATCACGGCGCTGGTCGCGCTGTTCCGCAGCCCCGTTGATGATAGATGGTATGCTGCCCTGCCCTTAGGGCTGTACGCTGGCTGGCTAAGTGCGGCGTCTTGCGTGTCGCTGGGGCTGCTGGCAGCGGGCTATGGCTATCTGGACGGCACGACAGCCGCGGTGGCTGCGATCATTCTGGCACTGGTACTTGCCTCAGCTGTGCAAAGCCAGCTTGGCCGCGCGCCAAGCTACGGTATCGCTGTGATCTGGGCTCTGATAGCTGTGGTGGTGCAAAATTTTAGCAGCAACGCGACCGTCGCAGCATTGGCGGCTGGTGGAGCCACCGCGCTTGTCTGGCCCACAATCAAAGCATGGCGCAACGGATAATGAAAAACGCCGGAATTCGCGAAAATTCCGGCGTTCAATTATTCCCGCCGCTTGCCGGCAGTGTGCTTGCGCAGCTTTGACGGTGCTGCTTTTTTGCGCCCTTTGTAGGGGTTGGCATCAGACTGTCCGCGCATCCACAAACGGATTGGCGTGCCGGGCATGTCAAAATCAATACGCAAACCATTAACCAGATAGCGGCTATAACTGTCCGGCACTTTGTCCGGGTGGCTACACATGACCACAAAACCCGGCGGACGTGTTTTGGCCTGTGTCATATAGCGCATCTTGATTCGCTTGCCCTGCGGTGCGGGGGGCGGGTGCGCCTCCATCATGCCCGAAAGCCAGCGGTTCAGCTGGGCGGTGGTCACACGGCGGTTCCACATCTCATAGGCGCGCATGATGGCCTGATGCAGGCGGTCAATACCCCGCCCTGTCTTGGCTGAAACTGTGATCAGCGGCGCGCCACGCAACTGCGGCAGCAGACGCTCAAAACTCTCTTTGAGCTCTTTAAGTTTGTTCTGCCGGTCTTCCTCGACATCCCACTTATTCACCGCAATCACGACAGCGCGGCCTTCACGTTCGGCTAAATCGGCGATCCGCAAGTCCTGTTGTTCGAACGGAATTTCCGCGTCCAGCAAGACGACGACCACCTCGGCAAACTTTACCGCACGCAGGCCATCGCTAACGCTGAGTTTCTCCAGCTTTTCCTGAATCTTGGCCTTCTTACGCATGCCCGCAGTGTCAAAGATGCGCATTGGCACATCGTCCCACACGGTCATAAGCGAAATGGCATCGCGGGTGATCCCCGCCTCTGGTCCGGTCAGCAGGCGATCTTCTTTCACGATCTGGTTGATCAGCGTGGACTTACCGGCGTTGGGACGGCCCACCACAGCCACCTGAAGCGGCTTGGAACGGGTCGGAACGCGCACGGCGTCCTCGTCTTCATCATCGTCGCTGACATCCACGTCAACTTCGGGCGCGTCATCCTTTGCCTTTTCGGCAAAAGCATCCGCAAGCGGCATCAGGTGGGTGTAGAGATCATTCAGGCCTTCGCCGTGTTCGGCAGACAGGCGGATCGGCTCACCCAACCCCAGCGAGTAGGCTTCGATCACGCCAGCATCAGCGGCGGCACCCTCGGCTTTGTTGGCGGCAAGGATCACGTTGGCCGAGCGTTTGCGCAGGATGTCGGCGAACACCAGATCGGTGGGCGTGATCCCTGTGCGCGCATCAATCATGAACAGGCACACATCAGCCATATCCACGGCGCGCTCTGTCAGGCGACGCATCCGGCCCTGAAGACTATCGTCAGTGACGTCTTCCAGACCAGCAGTATCAATGACAGTAAAGCGCAGATCGGCCAGCCGTGCGGCTCCCTCGCGCAAATCGCGCGTGACGCCGGGTTGGTCATCCACCAATGCAAGGCGTTTGCCGACTAGACGGTTGAACAGCGTAGACTTGCCCACATTGGGACGGCCCACGATAGCGAGGGTGAAGGACATTAGGAGGCTCCGAAACGGCGTTAGACCCGCGCAATAGCGCAAAGCGCCACCTTAAGAAAGCCCCCTCTGGCAACGCGCCCTAACGGTAGGCGAGCAATTGGCCATTGGCAGACACAACATACAACGTACGACTAGCCACAACGGGGGCAGTTGTGGCCCCGCCAGGGATCTCTGCGCTGGCGACAAGAGCGCCATTCACCGGGTCGAAACTACGCAGAATGCCGTCGCCAGAGGCAACGATCACACGCCCGCCGGCCACGATGGGACCGTGATGGGTAAAGATGGTGCCCTGCCGCTTTGGTTTGGTCTTGGTAAAATTCGGCAGCGGCGTGCCCCAAATCCGTGAACCGTCAGATGCATCTAGACGCAGCAATTCGTTCAGGTCGCTCACGGCAAAAATGCTGCCTGCGATCGGCCAGACAGGGCCGGTGGCGCCTTCGGCAGCAGACCAGATGCGCGCGCCAGAGGCCGTATCAAGGGCGACAATGCGGCCCGACTGGTTGCCCAGATACACACGGTCACCCGAGATGACTGGCCCAGCCGTTACGTCTGAAATATTGCTCAACGCCCTGCCCGGACGTTTGCCCAGCACTGACGCATCCCAGCGGTTCAGGCCACCACGGCGGAAGACCGCCTGCACTTCGCCTGAGCCAAAGGCAAAAATCGCCAAATCTTCGGTAATCGCTGGCGCAGGTGCGCCAAGAATGTTGTTTGTGTCCTCGGATGCGCCGATCTGCCACGCGACGGTACCGTCGCTGCGGTTGACCGCCCAGCCGGCATTGTCACCCGCTGTCACATAAACCAGATCACCGGCAACTGATGGCGTGCCAGAACCGCTGGCATCAAGCTGTTGGGTCCAGCGCACGGCACCGTTGCTGACATCCAGCGCGGCCAGAACGCCAACGCCGACGGACACGTAAACTGTATCACCAGACACGACGAGACCGCCGCCTGTGGCATCGCCCTCCTGATCGCGGGAGGGCCGCAGATCGGCCTGCCACAGGGTGGCACCCAAAGTCGATATGGCCGTAACGACAGAATGTGCATCCAGCGTGAAGACTCGACCGCCAGCGACCACCGGATCAGCTGTGATGCGGTATTTGCGGCTGTCACCAGTTCCGATATTTGCCGACCACGCCAGCGTCAAAGAGCTACCAAGTGCAGGATGGGTGACACGCGCGGCGGGGCTGCCTGCGGTCTGGCTCCATTCCGCGTTCACACGCGCAGCAGGTAGACCGATTGCACGGGTTTGGTTCCCCTCGAATGCCGGAGCACTGTCCAGAGATGCGCTTTGATCCTGCAAGACCGAGCGGATGTCTTCGCGTTCACCAGGCAGGATCACATCCGGCTCGGTACAGGCGGTCAGGAATGTCGCCGCACCCAGAAAAGCCAGAAGTGCTGCGCGTTGCGGCATCCGGCGGCTGCGCTGCAAGGAAAAGTCTGTGTTTGTCATTGCCTGCTCACTCTGGTCTGCGGCGCGTTTCCGGTTCCGATGACACGGGACCAGTCGGCGGCATCCTTATCCGTTATTGTCGTCCGTCGGGGCACCAATCAGATCAGGCTCCCCACCCAAGGCTACAATCACCTGCAATGCACGTTGTTGCAAGTCCGGTGTAACCCCTGCATCGCTCAGAATACCCTGATAGGTGGTAATCGCGGTTGCAGTGTCGCCTTCCTGAATGGCGATCAGCGCCAGCTGCTCCTGCGCCAACAAGCGCAACGTGCCACCAGCACTTCCCAGCGCTTCAAAGCCCTGCTTGCGTGTGGCGGCGTCCAGCGTCTCGGCTTGAAGAGTCAACGCCTTGAACTGTGCAATCTGGCGATAAACCTGTGGGATTTCACTGTTAAGGGAAACAGTCTCAAGGCTTGAGACAGCGCCAGCGGTATCACCAGCTGCGACCTGTTCGGACGCGGTAAGCAAGGCCAGCACGGCGTCGGCCTTAGGGCCGGGTGTCTCTACCTGCCCCAACGCGGCGACACGCTGTGCGGCGTCATTGCTTTCCAGCGCGTCCAGCACCGCATCGCCAAGGCTTTCTGCCTGCGCGCGCGCCTGAGCCGCACGGTATTCTGAATACGCGGCACCGCCCACAATCAGCAGCACGGCCAGCACGCCGATCCAGCCATAGCGCTTAAGCTTGGCCATCATCTGGTCGCGGCGCAGCTCTTCGGTTACTTCTTCGATAAATCCGTCGCTATTACTCATCCGGCTATGGCCCCTGCCTATCCTGTTTTGCCTCTCTTAACGAACGCGCAAGTGCAAGCCAAGTCCCAAGCCTGTTGCACAGCTAATCAGCGCAATGGCCCGTGCAGTGCGGATAACGGCAGAAATCGTGTCGAATCTTATATTCTGAACTATGCTGTTCACTTCTGATGCATTACATACGGGCAAAATGCGGCGTTTTGGTTTTTTGCATCCGGCAATCAGGCCCCTTTGCGCAGACATCTAAAGAGGCTTCACATGCGTATCTTTCCCATCCTGGCTGCCATCGCGTTGGCAGCGTTACTGTATATGGCGATTCTTGAACGGCCTACGCTGCTGGCCCTTTTCGGGGTCGGGACAGAAGAAACCGCCCAGACCGACACCGAAGAACCGGTTGTAGCGCCAACAGTGGCGGAAAAGCGGGTCAAGGTTGTGGTGGAACGGTTGAACGCGCAAAACATCGATAGTGCTGTTGTGTTGCGTGGCCAGACAGCAGCAGCGCGGCAGGTAGATGTCCGCGCACAAACATCAGCCATCGTGATTTCAGAACCATTGCGCAAGGGCGCGCAGATCGAGACAGGCCAAATCATGTGCCGCTTGGACGAAGGCACACGTCGCGCAGACCTTGACCAAGCACGCGCTCAGCTCGCTGAAGCCCAATCGCGCGTTCCCGAATCCGAAGCTCGGGTGCAAGAAGCGAAAGCCCGTCTGGAAGAAGCGCAAATCAATCAAAACGCATCATCCCGCCTCAATGAAGGTGGCTTTGCCTCAACCACTCGGCTGGCGAGCTCAGACGCTGCAGCTGCCACAGCACAGGCGGGCGTTAGTTCGGCCCAATCCGGTCTAAGCGCTGCGCAATCAGGGATCGAAGCTGCGCAAGCCGCTGTAGCCGGCGCCCAGACCGAGCTTGACCGCCTTGTGATCAAGGCCCCGTTCAACGGCATGCTGGAAAGCGACACAGCCGAGCTTGGATCGCTTTTGCAGCCGGGTGCGCTGTGCGGCACAATCATCCAGCTTGATCCGATCAAGCTGGTCGGATTTGTGCCCGAAACCCAAGTTAACCTTGTGGAAGTAGGCGCCATGGCCGGCGCGCGTCTGGCAGCGGGCGGCGGCGAAGTGCGCGGCAAGGTCACGTTCATCTCGCGCTCGGCTGACCCGCAGACCCGCACCTTCCTCACTGAAATCGAGGTGCCGAACCCCGCGCTGAAAATTCGCGACGGGCAGACCGCAGAAATCCTGATCGCGTCCCAAGGCGCCAATGCGCATCTGGTGCCACAAAGCGCACTGACGCTGAATGACGAAGGCACGCTTGGCATGCGGTTGGTGGATGACAATAACATCGTGGATTTCCGTGAAGTACAGATCATCCGCGACACCACCAAAGGTATCTGGGTCACGGGCCTGCCTGCACAGGCAAATGTGATCGTGGTCGGACAGGAATACGTGGTCGAAGGTGTCGAAGTTGTTCCGACATTCCGGGAGGTCACGCAATGACCCGAATCGTCGATTGGGCTGCCTCGCGTGCCCGCATGGTCCTTGCCTTCATTCTGCTGAGCCTTGTGGTCGGCGCTTACGCCTACACCACCTTGCCCAAAGAAGGTGAGCCGGATATCGAAATTCCGGCTCTTTTTGTGTCTGTCCCCTTCCCCGGCATATCGGCAGCGGATTCAGAAACACTGCTGCTGAAACCTATGGAGACCGAGCTGAGCGATCTTGACGGGCTCAAGAAGATGACCGGTACTGCCTCCGAAAACTATGCGGGTCTTGCGCTGGAATTCGAATTCGGTTGGGACAAAACCTCGATCATTGCGGATGTGCGCGATGCGATGGGCACTGCCGAGGCGCAGTTTCCCGAAGGGGCCGAAACCTATTCCATCAATGAGATCAACTTTTCCGAATTCCCGATCATCATCGTCAACATGACCGGCCCCGTGCCGGAGCGCACGATGGCACGTTATGCCAAGCTGCTTCAGGATGATCTAGAGGGGCTTGAGGCCGTGCTGGAAGCGGGCATTGCGGGCAACCGCGACGAGATGCTCGAAGTGCTGATCGACCCGCTCAAGCTTGAATCCTATGACGTGACTGCTGCCGAGCTGATCCAGACGGTGCAAAACAACAACCAGCTGATCGCCGCGGGCGAGATCGAAAGCCAGAACGGCACGTTCTCGGTCAAGATCCCGTCCAGCTTTGACGAGCCGCGCGATGTCTACAATTTGCCGGTCAAAACAAATGGCGACCGCGTTGTAACACTGGGTGATCTGGCACAAATCCATCTGACGTTTGAGGACCGCCTAGGCACCGCCCGCTTTAACGGAGAGCCGTCAATGGCCCTGCAAGTGGTAAAGCGCAAAGGCTACAACCTTATCGACACCGCCAACGCGGTCAAAGAACTGGTCGCAGAAAGCCGCGCGCAATGGCCGGATGAGCTCAAGGCAGCGGTTCAGGTTGGCACCTCAAACGACCAGAGCCGTGTGGTCAACAGCATGGTGAACCAGCTGCTTGGATCGGTTTTCACTGCAATTGCGCTGGTGATGATCGTTGTGCTTGCAGCGCTTGGTATCCGTGCCGCCTTGCTGGTCGGTTTCGCAATCCCGACCTCGTTTTTGCTGTGCTTTGCCTTTCTGGCGCTTATGGGCATTTCAGTTTCCAACATCGTGATGTTCGGTCTGATTTTGGCCGTGGGCATGCTGGTGGATAGCGCCATTGTGGTGGTGGAATACGCCGACCAGAGCCAGCAACAGGGTAAAGGCCCGATGGAAGCTTACGTAGAATCAGCCAAGCGCATGTTCTGGCCAGTGATCTCTTCTACTGCGACCACGCTCTGCGCCTTCCTGCCGATGCTGTTCTGGCCCGGTGTGCCGGGTGAGTTTATGGGCATGCTGCCTGTCACACTCATTTTCGTGCTCTCTGCGTCATTGGTCGTGGCGCTCGTTTATCTGCCTGTTCTGGGCGGCGTTACTGGCAGGCTGGAACGCTGGATGGCCACCAACATGGAGCGCATCGCCGCCCTGCCATGGTATCTGCACATTCTTCTGTTTCCCGCCGCCTTCGTGATGATCTTTCCCGCGCTTTCATTGCTGGCACCCGGTAAGGCTGGCGCTCCGGGGCTGCTGTTCGGCTGGATGGGTGGCCAGTTTGGTGCGATGGACGGGCTGGACCTGCTCACCTCTGTGATCCCGACGTTCGTAACAGTCTTTGGCCTTGTGCTACTTGCCGCTCTGGTGCTGCTCGTGGCGCTGGGTGGGTTCATGTTGTTCCTGCTGACGCTGTTTGCAGTACTGACGCGGCTTGGCAAATGGGGACGCTGGCTTACCTCGAAATTGTTTCGTAAAGAGCCTGACCGCATCTTCGCCGGCTACAAACGCTCCCCATTCGGGCGCGCGATTGAGCTGATCACCGGCAACCCCGTGATGCCACTGGTGATGTGCGGCGTGGTCTTTGTGTTCGTTGGCACAACGCTGATCTTCTTCTCCAACAACTCCAAAGGCGTTGAGTTCTTTGTGGAATCAGAGCCGGAGCAGGCCATTGTCTATGTGCTGGCACGCGGCAACCTGTCGCTGAACGAAAAGGACGATCTTCTGCGCCAGGCAGAGCAGGTCGTGATCAATCACCCCGGCATCGCCACCGCCTTCTCTTTCGCTGGTGAGGGTGGTCTGGACAGCAACACTGGCGGTTCGCAGGCACCCAAGGATTTGATTGGTCAGGTGCAATTTGAGACGATCCCGTGGGAAGAACGCGCCCTTCGCCCCGAGCTTGACGGTGACATTGTCATCGCAGAACTGACCGAACAGCTATCGAACATCCCCGGCATCCAGATCGAGGTCCTTTCGCTGGACCGAGGGCCCGCCTCCGGCAAGCCTGTGCATCTGCGATTTCAGGGTGACCGGTTCAACGATCTGGTCGCGGCCACCACGATGGCGCGCGACCACTTCAACACTGTCCCCGGCCTGATCCTGATCGAAGATACGCGCCCCCTGCCAGGCATCGACTGGCAGATCGATGTGGATGTGGAAAAAGCGGGGCAATACGGCGCGGATGTTCTTAGCGTGGGGGCGATGGTGCAGCTTGTCACGCGCGGGTTGTTATTGGACACCATGCGGGTGGACACTTCGGATGAAGAGATTGAGATCCGCGTGCGCTTACCCGAGGAGGACCGCCTGCTCTCTACCCTTGATACGCTTAAAGTACGCACAAAGGACGGTCTTGTGCCACTGTCAAACTTTGTCACCCGAACAGCGGTGCCCAAATTGGCCGAGATCAGCCGGATTGACCAAAAACGCTATATGGAAGTCAAAGCGGACGTGACACCGGGGCTTATGAAGATCGTTAAAGTGGCACAAGCAGGTCAGGATGCCACCGCAATGCCAACGCTCGCCACTCTGCGCCCTGCAGGACGGGATGCCGACTTTACCGACATCGCCGGTACGCGGTTCAAGATTACCGATCTCACCGCTGCCGCCGATGGCATTGACCTAAAAGAGGACTACCAAGCGCTCAAATTGCGGCTTGTGCCCGTCAACGCGAACGAGCGTATTGCCGAGATTTCCAAATGGGTTGAAACCGCGGATCTGCCCGACGGCATCACCTATGAATGGACCGGTGATCAGGAAGATCAGGCCGAAAGTCAGGCCTTTCTAAGCTCGGCCTTCACGGCGGCATTGGGGCTGATGTTCATCATCCTGCTGGCGCAATTCAATTCCTTCTACAACTCTGTTCTGGTGTTGGTGGCGGTGATCCTGTCCACCACGGGTGTCCTGATCGGGATGCTGGTGATGGATCAGACCTTCTCGATCATCATGACGGGCACTGGGATTGTCGCCTTGGCGGGGATTGTGGTGAACAACAACATTATCCTGATCGACACCTATCAGGAGTTCAGCCAGTACATGCCGCGGATCGAAGCGATCATTCGTACGGCGCAAGCGCGTATCCGCCCTGTGCTACTGACCACCATCACGACGATGGCAGGCCTTGCGCCGATGATGTTTGGTCTCAGCCTCGATTTCGCCAACGGCGGCTATACGATCGACAGCCCCACTGCCCTGTGGTGGAAGCAGTTGGCGACGGCTGTGGTGTTTGGCCTTGGGGTCGCGACTGTGCTGACGCTTGTGGTCACGCCATCGCTGCTGGCGATCCGCGTCTGGGCCTCGACCTATGCGATGTGGGTGGCACGCCTACTCGCGCGGATGTCCATGGGCCGCGCAAGCCGCGCCGCACGCGACTGGGCCTTGCAGCGCAACGCCCGCCGCCAAAGCCCGCAAGAGCTTATCTGGAGCGGTGATGAACTTGACCAGATGCCGCAGGTGCACGGCATCAAACCGGCAGAGTAACGCCTGTTCACTGTTAAGTGACCATAAGGCCCCTCGCGATCTTCGCGGGGGGCCTTATGGTTTGAGGCATCTGCCCACTGTCACAAAGGATGTCTCCTATGCTGCGCCACATCAAACCCCTCATCGCTGCGACACTTCTGGGCGCTGCCGCCCTGCCCGCATCGGCCGAGATGATATCCAAGACCAGCCCGCATACTGTTGCGGTCACCATGGACCGCTTGGAAGCGGCAGTGACTGGTGCCGGTGCCACCGTATTTGCCCGCATTAATCATGCATCCGGAGCCGCCAAAGTCGACATGGATCTGCGGCCCACCGAGCTGTTGATTTTTGGGAATCCCAAATTGGGCACACCTGCGATGATTGATGCGCAAACCGCCGGGCTTGACCTGCCCCTTCGGGTTCTTGCCTATGCAGACGCCGAAGGTGTGGTGCAAGTAAGCTACCATGACCCCGCCAGCCTTGCGTCGGACCACGGCCTGCCCGTAGATGCGCCCTATATCGCGACAATGACAGGTGCGCTGGACAAGCTGACAGCCAAAGCAGTCGCGACAGAGTAACGCTGCAACGAGCGCCAAGTCGACATCCTGCGCACTCTCATTTCTAACGGGAGCGCGGGAAAACATGTTGCCACCCCCGCAGGGGGTGCCAATGAGATCACGGCTGGGCGACTATTCTTCGGATTGCTGGCGATGCCACAGCTGGGCATAGCGCCCGTTCTGCGCCAGCAGCGCCTCATGGGTGCCACGCTCGACCACTTCGCCCTTCTCAAGCACAATGATGCTGTCAGCTTCGGCGATGGTGCTGAGCCGATGCGCAATGGTCAAAACCGTCCGCCCCTTGCCCGCCTGCCGTAGAGCGTCCTGAATTTCATGCTCTGTCTCGCTGTCCAGCGCGCTGGTCGCTTCATCCAACAGCAGGATCGGCGGGTTTTTGAGCAATGTACGTGCAATACCCACGCGTTGCTTCTCTCCACCAGATAGCTTCAGGCCGCGCTCACCCACCGACGTCTCATAGCCCTCTGGCAGTGCCGCAATGAAATCATGGATTTGGGCCGCTTTGGCTGCGGCTTCGACTTCCGCCTGTGTGGCCCCGTCACGGCCGTAAGCGATGTTATACCCGATCGTGTCGTTGAACAGCACCGTGTCTTGCGGCACCACGCCAATCTGTCGGTGCAGTGAGTTTTGCGTCACATCGCGCACATCCTGCCCGTCAATCATCAGGCTGCCCTCTTGCACATCATAAAAGCGGAACAGCAAACGTCCGATGGTCGACTTGCCCGATCCGGTTGACCCGACAATCGCCACCATCTCGCCCGGCTTGGCCACGATGCTGACCCCCTTGAGGATCTTGCGGTCGGGGCCATAGCCAAAGTGGACATTCTCCAGCCGCACTTCGCCGCCTGTAACTACCAGATCGGACGCGTCGGGCTTGTCGTTGATTTCGGAAGGCTGCTCCAGCAGGTCAAACATTTGCCCCATGTCTACCAGGGCCTGACGGATTTCGCGGTAGACCGTACCAAGGAAGTTCAGCGGCACCGTGATCTGGATCATGTAGGCGTTCACCATCACGAAATCACCGACCGTCAGCGACCCATTCTGGACGCCCACAGCCGCCATCACCATCACGGCCACCAGTCCCACGGTGATAATCAGCGACTGGCCGAAGTTCAGGAAGGCCAGCGAATAGTTGGTCTTGATCGCGGCCTGCTCGTAGCCCGCCATGGCCACATCATAGCGACCAGCTTCGCGGGCTTCCGCGCCGAAGTATTTTACAGTTTCATAGTTGAGCAGACTGTCGATGGCCTTTTGGTTGGCGTCAGTATCCTGATCGTTCATCTGGCGACGCAGCTTCACCCGCCATTCGGTCACAGCAAAAGTGAACCAGACATACAGCGCAATCGTCACGGCAACGACCAGCAGATAGGTGATGTCAAACAGGATCATCAGAATGATCCCGACCATCATCAGTTCAAGGATCAGCGGCCCGATACTGAACAACAAGAACCGCAAAAGGAACTCCACGCCCTTCACACCACGTTCGATGATCCGGCTCAGACCGCCCGTCTTGCGGGTGATGTGATAGCGCATGGACAAGCGGTGAATGTGGTTGAACGTCTCAAGCGCCAGCATGCGCAGCGCGCGCTGCGCCACAGGCGCGAAAATCGCATCGCGCAGCTGTTGGAAGCCTACGCCCATCAGTCGTGCCATGCCGTAAGCGACGGTCAGGCTGATCGCCCCCAGCGCAAACATCGGCGCGCCCTCTCCTGCCATTGCGTCCACCGCATCGCGGTAGAAGAACGGCGTGGCAACCGTGATTATTTTGGATACCACAAGCGCAATCATCGCCCAAACCACGCGCTTGCGTACCCATGCCATGTCCTTGGGCCACAGATAGGGTGCCACATTCCGTAGCACGCGCATGGAGGATTGCCGCTCCTGCTCGGCCGCGATCTCTTCTTCGGTCATGGCAGGCTTGCGCGAAGCTGTCTGTTCAGATGTTTTCTGGGCGGGGTCGGTTCTGTCAGCGGTCATGGGTATTCCTATGCAGTCGCCCCACTACATAGGACTGTTCACAGGCAAGGACCACCTCAGTTTGGTAGATCAAAGATCTGTCCGGGATAAATTAGATCAGGGTTGCGGATGCTACCAGCGTTGGCCTCAAACACCCGTACATACAGCGTGCCGTCGCCGTAGCGGTCACGCGCAATTGCCCAAAGGGTGGCACCGGCCTGCACGGTGACCGATTTGACCGGGCCATCAGCGGTTGCTGCCGCTTGCGCCAGTGTTTCGGCAGACTCACGTTTGAACGGTGTCTCCACACGGCTACTGACCGCGCCCTGTGTGCTCACTTCGTCTACCCGCAGCGTGTAGACGCCTTCATCCACATCCGGCAAATCCCCGCGCCAGCGGCCCTGCGCATCCACCGGAAGACTGATCACCGAACGATTATCGAGATAAACGCGCACCTTTGCAGTGTTCGGCTGCGCGCGCCCCGTTAGCTGCACATCACCTGCTTCGGAATACCCGATGGTATCAAGGGCAATAGAAGTCATTGCCTGCGGTGTATCCGAAGACAGAAGGCTAACCCCTTCTGCATCGGATTTCAGCACGGTCACAGCAGCAGGGTCAGTTTGTTCCGGCGCCATAGTCACCGCTTCAGCCTCGGTAGGTTCGTCCGCAGCCGCAAACTGTTCGACGGGTTCGCCTTCGGGCGCGACTTCATTAACAGTCACCGCAACTGATGGTGCCAGAATGATTTCCTCAACTGACGCCGTAACCGCATCATCATTCTGCGCAGAAAGGCTGACTACCTGTGCCGATTGCTTCGGCGGGAGAACGGCAATTGCGGCAAATCCACCGGTGCTGTCGGCCTGCGCTGTCGCAACTTCGGCCCCGTCTAACAGGATCTTCACATCGCTCATCGGTTCTGCCCGGCCGGCGATGACGGTTGTGCCGTCAGGTTCTCTGCGAACTTCGTCGAAGCTTGGGGCTTGGGTGCTGGCCGCATCCTGCGTTGGAGCGACTTCATCTGTGGTTGCTGCCGGTTGCGGCGCTGACGGGACTTGCACAACTGGTGCATCGCTATCAAAGCCAAACCCGATGTAGGCTCCAACAGCAAGCGCCACTGCCATGCCGCCACCCGCGATCACCGCACCTGTATTGCCGCCGAGGCTTGCCCAAATTTTGCTCATTCAAAAGCATCCCTGTCCGTATCGCGTCATCCACGCGTTGAGCCTTTGTAACGAACGCGCTATCACGGGTCAAAAGCACAGTACCGCTAGGCTTATTATTCCCGAAAACGTGATGCAGGAGCACCTAATGCCCGTAAAATCAATTTGTGTCTTCTGTGGGTCGCGCCCCGGAGCCGACCCCGCCTACACTGCAGACGCCGAAGCCATGGGCAAAGGCATCGCCGCCAAAGGCTGGCGTTTGGTGTACGGCGCAGGTGATGTCGGGTTGATGGGAACTGTGGCACGAGCCGCACAAGCTGCGGGTGCAGATACCTTTGGTGTGATCCCCGCGCATCTTGTCGCTTGGGAAGTGGGCAAGACCGATCTCACCCGCTACATCGTCACCGAGACGATGCACGAGCGTAAGAAAGTCATGTTCATGAACTCGGACGCTCTGGTTGTTTTGCCCGGAGGCGCGGGTTCACTTGACGAGCTGTTCGAGGTGCTGACGTGGCGGCAATTGGGCCTGCACGATAAACCAATTTATATCGTGAATACAAATGGCTACTGGGACCCGTTAAAGCATCTGATGAACCACGTCACTGGTAATGGCTTCGCTGATGAAAGCTTGTTGGACTTTCTCACATGGGTGCCGGACAGCGCAGCGGCCCTTGATGCGTTTGCTCAACATATCGAAGCCCGATAACACCAAAGCGCTGTCCTTTGATCAGCTCAATCAGGCATCCTCAAGCGCTGATTTAACGATTTTCTCGATCTCGACGAGCGGATGGTTGGTCAGCGTCTTGGGAATCTCTGCCACCACCTTATCGCTGACCTCCATGTGCAGCTCATCGCGCAGGCCGCCCAGCGTGCCCGGGTCGGCTACAATCACCAGACGATCAAATTCGCCCTTGTGGGCCTTCTTATAGAGGATGTCCGCCAGATCAGCGGCAAAGCGCTCTTTGGCCAGCTCATGCCAGTCTGTGTCCTGTACAGCGGAGCGATTCATCGAAGGGCCGTCGTTGAACCGTCCCGATCTGTTCGCCGCCTGCTCTCTCGCCGGAGGGTTGTCCTGCGTTTCTTTTCTGACAACGGTAAGAAAGGGATCTTCGTGATCCGTCCCATTGCGCAAGAATAGTGCTTTCTCGCTATCGGTCACCAGCACCCATGTGCCTTTGGTCAGGGCTGTCATTGTGGATCTCCTTTTTTTTGCTGCGTCATGAGTAGAACGCAGCCGCCTAGTCCGAAGTTCCAAAGCAAAAGCCCCGCAGCGCGAGGCATACGGGACTTTAATTCTTTGGTGGCGCTTAGCCCGATCTAAAATGGGCCAAGACCGAGTTACATGCGCGAGGAAACGTTTTCCCAGTTCACCAGTTTGTCGAGGAAGTTCGACAGGTAGTCAGGACGCGCATTGCGGAAGTCGATGTAATATGAGTGCTCCCATACATCGCAGCCCAGCAAGGTGGTTTGGCCAAAGCAAACAGGGTTCACGCCGTTCTCTGTTTTGGTGACCTTCAGGGCACCATCACTTTCTTTGACAAGCCATGCCCAACCCGAACCAAACTGGCCCGCGCCTGCTGCTTTGAACTCATCTTTGAATTTATCGACAGAGCCAAAGCTTTCGACCAGCGCTTTTTCAAGCTCGCCGGGCATCGCGGAGGAGCCAGGCCCCATCATTTCCCAGAACTGGTTGTGGTTCCACAGTTGGGAGATGTTGTTGAAGATGCCGTTCTGGGCAACAGCATTGGCATCGTAGGTGCCTTTGATGATCTCTTCGAGAGATTTGCCAGCCCATTCAGTGCCTTCAATCGCTTTGTTGCCATTCACAACATATGCGTTGTGGTGCTTGTCATGGTGGAATTCCAGCGTCTCGGCGCTCATGCCTTTGGATGCGAGAGCGTCGTGGGCATAGGGAAGATCGGGAAGTTCAAAAGCCATTGGGGCCTCCATTAAGGTCATTCTCTGCCCCCTAAATGAAGGGCGCACCCGACCTTCGTCAAGGTCAACTCGTGAAAGAACTGGGTTTCTCACTTCCAAAGACGCATAGTTTGCCTGTCTCGGCCATATTCCGCAGAGCTCAGCCCCGAACCCAGCAATTTAGGAGACTATTTCGTCAAAAACCACGCCATCGCGGGTGAGCTAAGTAGAGCAGCAAAAGTTGCAGCAAGAAGCTTCAGTTTCAAAACAGTATTCTCCAAATTCATTTTTTAATAAGCTTGCAGGTCCCAGCACCGCTGATCGGGTTGTCATAGCCATGATAGACCCCACTGAGTGTGAAAGTCCCACTTTGGGGACGCAGCGTGACCTTGTAGCTAAGAGTCGATGTTCCAACGTTACTGGATTTGACACCCTTCAGCGTCCAATTGAACTGGTACCGATTATCGGACCACTTCTTAAATTTTACAGGTATTGAAGCTTTGTGGACCTCATTGATAAACGCATCGTATGCGAATCCTACAGTGGCCTCGGCATCAAAGGCCAAGATGATGCGGGACACAACGAAACCGCCAAAACCGAAATCTGTCGTTGTACAGTCGTAGGACTCTGCCACGGAGGCAAATGGAGACAGCGTTAATATTGCGCTTAGAAATAGATATTTCATAACGATCACACATTAGGGCGTCCAACTATCGCATGCGCGCTCCCCGACTGCAATCCAAAGGTGAAGTCGCGCAAATCACTCCGCGCGGCTCCAATTCACATCAACTTTAGAACCCGGCTGTGCCGCAATGCTGAGCAGGTCAAAAACGTACTGCGCGACCGACCGGAAACAGACAACGTGGAACACGTCTTCTTCCGGCATCCAGAAGGCTGCCGGAACCTGCGCCATACGCGTACGGCGGAACATGCCGGGGGTGAAGGCGGCGGGCGACAAATCAACTGGTGCCAGCTTGGCCATCACTTCGCGGGCATGTGGGCCGCGGACTTCGAACACCGCGCGGGCGTCTGACACATTGACCGAAAGCGTATGGCTGCCTGCCAGCTTTTCTTGCAGGTCGGCCAGCATAGCCGTGGCATCTGCATAGGCGCACATGATCAACAGCTCGTCGGTTGACATCCACGCCATACCGCCGGTGCCTTCGGTCAGGCATTGGCGTTGCTCGGGCATGTTCACACCCGCAGCAGCGATGGCGGCTTTCTGCAACGGCTTGGCGGCCAGATCCCCGCGCAGGGTGATCATGCCGACCGCCCCCATCTCAGAAATCTGAGCGATTCCATCGCTGTATACGGCGTTCTTCAAAGCGGATACCGGCTCAGACATTCTGCTTCTCCCCTGCTTTATCATAGAACACCGGATCGACGATCCGCGCTTTGTAAGTTTTGCCATCAGTGCCGGGGAACTCCAGCACTTCGCCCATGCGGTCGGGTCCGTGATGGACCAGCCCCATTGCAATGCCCCTGCCCAAAGTGGGCGAGTGGTAGCTGGAGGTCACGCGACCGATCATGTTGCGCTGGCCGTTCTCGTTCACGCCCTCGCCCACGGCATAGGCCCCATCAGGCAGCACAGCGCCGTCTGTGGTTTCCAGCCCGACCAACTTCCAGCGGTTCGGATCAGCCATGTGAGAGCGCAGATGCGCACGCTTGCCCAGATAGTCCTCTTTCTTCTTGGACAGTGCCCAATGCAAATTAAGGTCCTGTGGGATCACGGTGCCATCCGATTCATCCCCGATCATGATAAAGCCCTTTTCGGCACGCAGGATGTGCAGGCATTCAGTACCGTAAGGCATCACGCCCAATTCGGCCCCGACGGCCAGCAGCGCGTCCCAGAACGCCTGTCCGTGGCTTGCATCAACGGCAATCTCATACGATAGCTCACCCGAGAATGAGATGCGGTAGACGCGGACATTGAAGCCACCGATCACACCGTCCGCCCACTCCATAAAGCCCAAAGCCTCTGCCGAGACATCCATGCCACCAAGTTTTTCCAATGCCTTGCGGGCATTCGGACCAACCACGGCGATCTGGGCATATTGCTCGGTCACGTTGGCAACAAAGACTTTCCAGTCCCACCATTCGGTTTGCAGCCACTCTTCCATGTGGGCATGGATGCGTTCTGCACCGCCGGTGGTGGTGTGGCACAGCCAAGTGTCTTCGTCGATGCGGGCGACAACGCCATCGTCGATCAAGAAGCCGTTGTCGTTACACATCAGACCATAGCGGCATTTGCCTGGCTTCAGGGTGCTCATCATGTTGGTGTAGAGCATGTCGAGGAACTCACCCGCGTCCGGCCCTTTGACGATCAGCTTGCCGAGCGTGGAGGCATCCAATAGGCCCATCTTTTCACGGGTGTTGGTTACTTCGCGCATCACTGCGTCATGGGTGCTCTCACTGCCCTGAAGGTACGCGTAGGGGCGGCGCCATTGGCCCACCGGTTCCCACTGCGCGCCGTTGGCTTCATGCCAGTCATGCATCGGTGTGCGGCGGATCGGTTGGAAGGTCGCATCGCGCGCCTCACCGCCCAAAGCAGCCATCGAGACAGGGTGATACGGCGGACGGAATGTGGTGGTCCCAACCGACGGGATATCTTCATTCAATGCACCAGCTAAGGTCGCCATGCCATTGATATTGCTCAACTTACCTTGATCAGTCGCCATGCCCAAAGTGGTGTACCGCTTGGCATGCTCGACCGAAACAAAGCCCTCTTGCGCGGCCAGCCGCACGTCGGAAACTTTGACGTCGTTCTGGTAATCCAGCCATGCTTTCTCACGCAGTTTGACGCTTGCGCCCTGCGGCATCAGCCAGACCGGCGCCATCGGCGCTTCGGAGCGCGGCGCGCCCTTGCTGGCCTTTGCGTCACGGGGCAGCTTTCTGCCCAGGCAGCGCAGCGTGCCATCGGCCGCAGCGAATGCATCATTCAGCATGTCGTCCATCTGGAACAGGCCAGACGCGGCACCGGCGGTAGAGACGAACTGCCCCCCGTCGGCGCCTTGCGGGGCATTATCTGGATCAGGGCTAAAGCACGCGTTGGCCGTGTCCCATTTGAGCTTACCGCCACAGTGGGACCACAGGTGCACCACCGGAGACCAACCGCCAGACATGGCGACCGCATCACAGGTGATCTCTTCCAGAACAGCCCCCTCACCAGCCTGTGCGCAAATTGCCACGCCAGTAACCCGTTTGCCGCCTTTGACCGAAGAGATACCCTGCCCCATCAGCACACGAATGCCCAAGGCCTTGGCCTGCACCATCACATCGCTGTCTTGCGGCAGCACCCGTGCGTCCAGAATGGCAGGCACGTCCAGCCCTGCGTGTTTCAGCGCGAAAGCGGTCAGGTAGGCGTCATCGTTGTTGGTCACAACCACGGTGCGGTCACCAACCGAAACACCGAAGTTCACCACATAATCACGCACCGAAGCCGCCAGCATCACGCCCGGGATATCGTTACCTGCAAAGCTGAGGGGACGCTCGATCGCGCCGGTTGCGGTGATGATATGGCCTGCCCGCAAGCGCCACAGGCGGTGACGGGGGCCGGAAACCTCAGGCGCGTGATCGGTCAGGCGCTCATAGCCCAGCACATAGCCGTGATCATAGACGCCTGCGCCCATGGTCCGTGTGCGCAGGGTGACGTTCGCCATCCCCTCCAGCTCGGCCACGGTGGCGTCAATCCACGCCTGTGCGGGGGCATCGTTGATCTCTCCGCCGTCTATAGGCGTGCGGCCACCCCAATGGGCGTTCTGCTCCATCACGATGACGCGCGCACCAGAAAGAGCGGCTACACGTGCAGCTTCAAGCCCGGCTACACCACCACCGACAACCAGCACATCGCAGAATGCATAGAAATGCTCGTAGGTGTCCTGATCGCGCTCTTTGGGCGCACGGCCCAGACCTGCCGAATGGCGGATGATTGGCTCATACACGTGCTTCCACAGGGGACGCGGGTGGATGAACATCTTGTAATAAAAGCCCGCCGGCAAAAAGCGTCCAAGGTGTTTGTTGATCCCGCCTACGTCGAACTCAAGGCTGGGCCAGTGGTTTTGGCTTTCGGCGCGCAGACCGTCGAACAGCTCGGTTGTGGTGACGCGGGCGTTGGGCTCGAAAGAGCTGCCTTCGCCAAGGTTCACAAGGCCGTTAGGCTCTTCCGGGCCAGCGGCCACGATCCCGCGCGGGCGGTGATATTTGAACGAACGACCCACTAGCATCTGGTCATTGGCCAGCAGGGCGGAGGCAAGTGTATCGCCTTCGAAACCGGTCATATGTTTGCCGTTAAACCGGAAACTGACGGCTTTTGACTTGTTCAACAGGCGGCCGCCTGTGGCGAGACGGGTGCTCATGTTGTAGGCTCCATCGCGGGTTGGAAGTGCGGATGAGTAGAGAAAACTGGGCGGTGCATCACGACGCAGCCCGCCAGCCGGGGCGTTTCGCGTCAATTTTCGCCAGCAGCTCTTCGGGCGGCGCATAGGTCTGGGCGCTATAGGTGCCGAAGACCTCAAGCGTCATGGTATCTCGGGCCATATGGAACCACTTGCCACAGCCGTTTTGGTGACGCCAGCGTTCAAAATGCACACCCTTGGGGTTTTTGCGCATGAACAGATAGGTCTCAACCTGATCATCAGAGGCACCGATGCTGTGGCGGGTGATATGCGCCTCGCCATGGGCGTGAAATTCGGTTTCCTCGGCGGTCACACCGCAGCAGGGGCAGGATACGATCAGCATGGACGGGCTCCAAACTTGAAAATTGTAGCATTTGATGCGAAGTTACCGACATGGAAATATTTTTTGTTCTGATCCTTGCCGTATTTGTCGCGGGTCTGGCTGTTGCAATTTACGAGTGGCGTAAGAAGCGCACTTTGCTGGAGCATGACCTGAAATTGCAGCCGCACGAAGACGGGCATATCCTTGCCGCGCGCGTGCATGCTGAGGATGTGACGTTTCACCGCCGCAGTGGATTTGATCGCTGATATCATCAGTGTGCCACCCCTGCTGCGACACTTTCGTCGATGAAACGCCCTTCGCTGAAACGCTCCATTCCGAATGCATCGGTAAGTGATGAGCGGCCTTTGGCCATCAGCTCGGCCATGGCCCAGCCTGATCCGGGGATAGCTTTGAAGCCACCCGTTCCCCAGCCGCAGTTGATAAAGATGCCATCCACAGGTGTTTTTGACAGGATCGGCGAGCGGTCGCCGGTCACATCCACGATACCGCCCCACTGACGCAGCATTTTGAGACGCGATACCATCGGGAACGTCTCGATCAGTGCGCGCACGGTTTCTTCGATGTGGTGGAAGGACCCGCGCTGGGTGTAGTTGTTGTAGCCGTCCGTGCCGCCGCCAATGACCATCTCGCCCTTGTCAGACTGGCTCATGTAGCCGTGCACGGTGTTCGCCATGACGACCACATCCATGCAGGGCTTGATCGGTTCGGACACCAGCGCCTGAAGCGCAACAGATTCGATGGGCAGACGGAAGCCCGCCATTTCGGCCAAATGACCCGAGTGGCCGGCTACTACCATGCCCAGCTTGTTACAGCCGATATCGCCACGATTGGTTCTGACGCCCACAACCTTGCCGCCCTCAGAGCGGATGCCCGTCACTTCGCATCGTTGGATCACGTCCATGCCCATATCAGAGCATGCGCGTGCATAACCCCACGCAACAGCGTCATGGCGCGCGGTGCCGCCACGAGCTTGCCAAAGACCACCCAACACAGGATAGCGCGGACCATCAAGGTTGATGATAGGCACCAACTTTTTGACCTTCTCGGGGCTAATGAATTCGGTCTTAACTCCTTGCAGCATGTTGGCATGCGCCGTGCGTTGGTAACCACGCACCTCATGTTCGGTTTGTGCAAGCATGATCACCCCGCGCGGGGAAAACATCACATTATAGTTGAGATCTTGCGACATGGTCTCATAGAGGCTGCGGGATTTTTCGTAGATCGCAGCCGATGGATCCTGCAAATAGTTGGATCGGATGATGGTTGTGTTCCGGCCCGTGTTGCCGCCGCCCAACCAGCCCTTTTCAAGGATCGCTACATTGGTGATGCCGAAGTTCTTGCCCAGATAATACGCCGTCGCAAGGCCGTGGCCCCCTGCCCCGATGATGATGGCATCATAATGCTTTTTCGGAGCGGCATCGCGCCACGCACGGGTCCAACCGGTGTGATGGCGCATCGCTTCGCGCGCCACGGCAAATACGGAGTATTTTTTCATCGCTGGTGTCCCTGAGGCAGAAAAGTGTGGATTCGGGCCTGACGCGCCCTGCTAGGTTCTTCATGGGGGAGTGGTCAGAAAAGAGGATACTCCGCGCGGCACTCTTTATCAATTTTGCGACATAGGCCGCAAGGAGTGCTGTGCAGGGGGCGGTCTATTCGTCGCGGGGGGAATTGACCTCTTTTGTGTTAAGGCTGCGCGTACTATGTGAAGGTAGTCACGGGAGTTTCTATATCAATGCTTAGTTTCTGGGTCGTCGCCACTGCAATCACTTTGATGGTGGCCGCCATTTTGATCCGCGCGGTGTTAAAAGGCACAAAGCGAGAAGTTGAATCGCGCGCGGCCTCGGACGTTGCCGTCTACCGTGCGCAACTGGACGAGGTTGATCGCGATGTCGCGCGTGGCGTCGTTGCAAAGGCTGATGCAGAACGTGTGCATGCTGAAATCGCCCGCCGCCTGATCGCTGCCGACAAAGCCCAAAGCGCCGAGCAGGCAACATCAGCGCGCGCGCCGGCGTTTGTCGCGCTTGCCGTTATTGGTGTGGCGGTCTTGGGCAGCGTCTTGAGCTATTTGTGGCTCGGCGCGCCCGGTTACGGCGATATGGCGTTAAAGGACCGGATCGCTTTCGCTGAAGAGGTCCGCTTGAACCGTCCCAAACAAGAAGTGGCTGAGGCGTCGCTGCCGCCATTTGTGGAGCCGATCGATATCGACCCGCGCTATCAGGAGTTGCTGACCCAATTGCGCAACACCGTGGCCCAGCGCAAAGACGATGTTCAGGGCCATGTCCTGTTGGCCCAACAAGAGCGCCGCATCGGTAACTACATCGCTGCCAAAGAGGCGCAGCAGCGAGCGCTGACCCTCAAGGGAGGCGATGTGACAGCGCAGGACTTGGCTGATTTGGGTGAAATGCAGGTGGTCGCCGCCGGTGGCTATGTCTCTCCCGAGGCCGAAATGAGTTTGCGTGCTGCCTTGAACAAAGATTCGCAGAATGGCGCTGCGCGGTATTACCTTGGTTTGATGCTGGCGCAGACAGGCAGGCCTGATCAGGCCTTTCGCATATGGGATAGCCTGTTGCGTGCGGGCCCAGAAGACGCGGCATGGATCCCGCCCATTCTGGGGCAAATTGAAGAATTGGCGCGGCTGGCTGGCGTGAGCTACTCTATTCCCGCCATCGGAGGCAGCACGGAACGCGGCCCAACAGCAGCAGATGTTGCCAATGCGCAAGACATGACACCCGCAGAGCGGATGGAAATGATCGGCA
This sequence comes from Sulfitobacter sp., assembly GCF_036961165.1. Lineage (GTDB taxonomy): Bacteria > Pseudomonadota > Alphaproteobacteria > Rhodobacterales > Rhodobacteraceae > Sulfitobacter. Next base: position 56,746 of record NZ_JBALVJ010000009.1, read on the forward strand.
GCATGGTCGAAGGCCTGTCAGAGCGGCTTGCGACTGATGGTGGCCCGGCCACAGATTGGGCGCGTCTGATTTCTTCGCTCGGCGTGTTGGGCGAAAGCCAGCGCGCGGCGGCAATCCACGCCAACGCCGTTGACGTCTTTGCCGATGACAAGGACGCACTGGAGCTGATCAACGCTGCTGGCCGCAGGGCGGGAGTGATCGATTGATTTACGAGAATATTGAAGATTTCGCCGCCGCTGTGCCTGCGATGCGCGCCCTCATTGGGTTGGATCTGGGCGAAAAAACCGTCGGCGTTGCGGTTACTGACAGCTTTCTGTCTGTAGCCACCCCCCTTGAGACCGTCAAGCGCAAGAAATTCGGAATGGATGCCGCACGACTGGGTGAGATCATTGAAGGGCGCGGTATTGGCGGGCTAATCCTTGGGTTGCCTTTTAACATGGACGGCTCTGAAGGGCCACGCTGCCAGTCTACCCGCGCCTTTGCGCGTAACTTTGACCGGCTGCATCCTGCCTTGCCCATCGGCTATTGGGACGAACGTTTGTCCACCGTCGCGGCCGAACGCGCGCTGCTAGAGGCGGATACGTCACGCAAGCGTCGCGCAGAGGTGATCGATCACGTGGCAGCAAGCTATATCCTGCAAGGAGTGCTGGACCGGCTGCGCGTGTTGCGTGCCAAATCGGAGACGTGAGCCATGAGTGATAAAATCTGGAAACGCGCCGAGGTCGAAAGCCCCTGCATCAAGATATGTGTGGTGCATCCGGAAAGCCGTCTGTGTACCGGCTGTCTACGGTCGATCGACGAAATCGGGGCATGGTCACGGATGACAGCGGAGGCGCGGCGCGCCGTGATGGCAGAACTTCCATCGCGTGCCAGTGCATTCACCAAACGGCGTGGCGGCAGGGCCGCGCGGCTTGCGCGCGACTGCTAAGATCAGTTTTCGCGTTTTTCCGGTTTGCCGAACATAGCAAGAGCCGCTCTGCTACGTGTCTGGCGCGGTAGGCTAACTACATTGGGCGCATGGGGTTCATTTGCAGCAATCAACAGATCGCCGCGGGCAAAGTCACGATTGGGCAAATTCAGCGCCGGATACTGGCCCGCGCCGTTTTTCGACGCGTCGTGGTACGCGACAAGCCCTAATGGTCCTGTGATGATCTGTTTCATTCCCTGCCCCTTGCTCTGTTAGGCCCCTCTTGAATGGGGGCACTTGATGAAAACATACATCCCATTCACGTTTGGCTACAATATGGCAATTAAGAGTTAATTATTTGCTGATGTGAAACAGTGACATCTGCGCCGCAGCACTAAGTTACGCCTAGATATCCATCACGGCGTCGCCAACCACTCAGGCGCACCGCCCGCACATTCGGGGCGGAAGAAGGCAATCATGCGCCCTTCGCCCGTAGTATCGGTTTCAGGTCCCCAAGCCTGCGTACCGTGAAGTATAAAGGGATGCAGCAACGCGCTTTGACCCGGGTGCAGGGTCAGCGGGACGGGACTACATTCTTCAAATACCCGCTTGCGCGCTGCGGTGTAAGCTTGGGTGATGTCCACGTCTGAAGGCGCCCGCCCCCCAAAAGCCACGCGTAGGGCGTGTTGCATGATCTGCTGACTTTGGGGCCAGACCACCGTGGGTGAGGCCGCCACATCATTGAGCGGCAGAGACAGAATGTAAGCGTGAAATTCGCGGGCAAAGCGGCGCCGTTCCGGGCCGATGGGCAGCAGACCGTCCACATGAGCCGCCGAACGGTCGCGGCGAAAGCGGTGGCTTGCATCGCTTTCCTGCGGGTCTTGTTGCGGATAGCCCTGATAAATAACGGAAAGCTGTGCTGGATTCAGGGGCAGTTGCGGCACGTAGTCTTGCCATGGCCCTTCTAGGGGAACGCCCTTGATGCAACCATCAGCATCGTTTGGCAATGCATCCACACCGACAAACCACGTCTTGCCATGCCGCAAGTTTTCGGGGCCGTGCAGCGCCTCTTGCGCAACAGTTTCGCGTGCGCTTTCAAGTGCGGCCTGTGCCCAACGCGCCGTGCGCGCATCGTGCTCGAAGACGCGAAATCCGTCCGGCCCGATCTCGCGCATCCCACTCACCCCATCATGGCCTTGCGCAGCATGTTAAGCGCAACCAGCACCAGAAATATTGCAAATACCCGCTTTAGCGGTTTGGGGTCCATCGCGTGGGCCAACCGCGCGCCCATCGGGGCAGTGATCAGCGTCATTGCGATAACCAGCACAAACGCCACCAGATTAACCGCGCCAATCGTGAAGGGCGGACGCGTTGCCGGATCAATTTCTACAAACAGAAAACCGATCACGGAAGGCACCGCTATCAGCACGCCAAAGCCTGCCGCAGTTGCTACAGCGCGGTGGATGGGCGTGTTATAAAGGCTCATCAACGGCACACCAAAGCTACCGCCGCCAATGCCCATGAGTACTGACAGGAACCCGACGCTTGGTGACAATGTTGCACGGGCGATCCCGCGAGGCATCGCTTGCCCTAGTCGCCATTCGGCCCGACCAAAGCCCATGTAGAGCCCGACGATCAACGCCAGCACGCCAAAGATTGCCTGCAACGTGGAAGAGCGCAGCCCCGCGACCGCGAACATGCCAATCACAGCACCAATCACAATGCCCGGGGCCCAACTGCGCAGGATATCCCAATCGACCGCCCCCTTTTTGTTGTGCGACAAGACAGAGCGCACAGAGGTGACGATGATCGTCGCCAGGGAGGTCGCCAGACACAGCTGCATCAGCTGATCGCCGCCATATCCAAGGGTTTGGAAAGCATAGAAAAACGCCGGTACCAGAACAATGCCACCGCCCACGCCCAGCAATCCTGCCAGCACGCCGGCAAAGGCCCCAATTACCAGCAGCAACACAGCCATCTGGATTAACAACATCGTATCGGGCATTTTGGTCTCCTGCGCGGTCTAGTGGTTTGTCTCGTTGCTACACCGCACGCGACTGGCTTGCCAGAACACTTTGATCCATTGTTTGTGCCAGCGCCTCGGATACCAGAGCGGTGCCAGCACCTGAGCGGTGCGCGCCCTCTGACAGCACGCGCCGCCAAATGCGCGCACCCGGCCTGCCCGCAAACAGCCCCAACATATGCCGCGTGACCTGCGACAGCTTGCCGCCGGCGTCCAGATGCGCCTCAATATAAGGGAGCATCGCCTCGACGATTGCTTCGGGGGTCGTGTCCTCACCCTTGCCAAAGATCCGTCGGTCAGCCTGACACAGGATGTCACTGGGCTGATGATAGGCCGCGCGGCCTATCATCACACCGTCCATCCCACCGTCCAAAGCCGCCTCGGCCGCGTCCAACGATGTGACCCCGCCATTGAGCGAGATATGCAAGTTCGGGAACAGCTCTTTCATCCGGTGAACCAACGGGTAGTCCAGCGGCGGGATGTCGCGGTTCTCCTTCGGGCTCAACCCGTCCAACCAAGCCTTGCGCGCATGCACGGTCAGCCGCTCTATTCCCGCGCCGACCATCCGGCTGAGGAACTCTGGCAGGACTTCTTCTGGGTCCTGATCGTCCACACCAAGGCGGCATTTCACTGTCACCTCCACATCCACGGCCCGCCGCATAGCCGTAACACAGCGCGCGACCAAGGCTGCGTCTTTCATCAACACAGCGCCGAAAGCCCCCGACTGCACCCTGTCAGACGGACACCCGACATTTAGATTAATCTCGTCATAGCCCGCCTGAGCACCCAACCGCGTTGCCTCGGCCAGTTCATCAGGATCAGAGCCGCCTAATTGCAGCGCCACAGGATGTTCGGAAGGGTGATGGTCCAATAAATGCAGAGCATGTCCCCGCACCAAAGCAGGCGAAGTCACCATCTCGGTATAAAGCAGCGCATGAGAGCTCATCAAACGGTGCATGTATCGGCAATGTCTGTCCGTCCAATCCATCATCGGCGCAACGCTTAGACGGGCAGACCGGCGAACCTCAGAAACATTTGATTTTTTTGAAGTTTTCATGTGAGCTCCGTTTTTCATTTGCGCCATTTTGGTCTTTTCAGACAGTGTTTCCAAACAATTACTGCACGATGTAGCAATAAGACTGCTGTGTAGCAATTTTCAACCAAAGATGTGCGGCCTTCGAAGTGCACCTAAGCAAGACGCGGATTGCCGTCAATTCTACGCAGTACATTCAACGCCATCGCTACCAAACTCATTTGTTGCTAAAAAATGTTAGAGTGGCGCCAAAGGGGTGGCAGAAAGCACGACTTGAGGACAAGGATACCGACGGCATTAGCAAACGGCCCAAGCACTGTCGCTCAAAGGCTGGTATCCTGAAGGTTGACCGGCTATTTAAACATCCAGAAAAACATCGGAATTGCCCCTACTTAAGGCACAGACATCAATCTATAATGTGCCGCATATGTTGATTGCTGAGAGGTCTGAACAAACATGAAAACTGCCCTCTGGCAAACGGCTCCCGATAGCGATGTAGAAGCCTGTCTAACGCGTCTTGCTGCGGTTGTTGCCGAGGCGGCTGCCGCTTCTGCTGACCTGTTTGTCTCCCCTGAAATGTTCATCGGTGGATATAACATCGGGGCTGCAACTGTTTCTAAAAACGCCGATATCTATGACGCTGTGCATAAAGAACTTTGCGATCTTGCCACAACGCATCAAATCGCCTTGGTTGTCGGATTGCCCACACCCAACACCGGCCTGCCCTTCAACACCTGCATCACCATAGATAAAACAGGCGTTGAGCGCGCGCTCTATCACAAAACCCATCTGTTCGGCGATGTGGACCACGCGCAATTCTCTGCAGGCGAGACCTTATCGCCTGTGTTTGATCTGGGTGGTTGGCGGATCGGCCTTGCGATTTGCTACGATATTGAATTTCCAGAAGTTGCGCGCGACCTCGCCTTGCGAGGAGCTGACCTTATCGTCACGCCCACCGCGAACATGGAACCTTTCGACAGCGTTGCAACACGCATCGTCCCTGCACGCGCTGAAGAAAACGCCGTTTATGTTGCCTATTGCAACTATCTGGGGACGGAAGGCGCTTTCGATTACAACGGCTTATCCTGCATTTGCGGCCCTGATGGGGATGATCTAGTCCGCGCAGACAAAAACAGTACCGGCCTGTTCTACGCGACTTTAACCCGCGACACTTTGCAGGCCTCCCGACGACAACAATCCCACCTGCGTGACCGCAGACCCAGCCTATACGGAAAGCCGACATGAACCCTGTAACTGTAACCCTGTAACTGTTTTTGGCCCAGATTTCCCCTTTGCCTATGACGACTGGATCAGCCACCCCTCAGGGCTTGGGTCTTTGCCAGAGAGCGCCTTGGGCGCAAAAGTAGCTATCATTGGTTCGGGCGCGGCAGGTGTGATTGCCGGATATGAATTGATGAAGCTGGGCCTGCGCCCCATCTTGTTTGAATCCAGTCAGTTTGGCGGCAGGCTCCGTTCGCAACCGTTTGAGGGTGTAGACGGTGTCATCGCGGAGCTGGGCGGCATGCGCTTTCCGGTCTCTTCGACGGGTTTCTATCACTATGTTAACTTGCTGGGGCTGGAAAGCGCACCCTTCCCCAATCCGCTCACTCCTGCTGCGGGCTCTACCGTGATCGATCTGTTAGGTGAGACGCATTACGCGAAAACCCTAGCGGACCTGCCGCCGCTTTTTGCCGAAGTGGCACAAGCCTATGACGCGGCCTTGGAAGAGGGTGCTAATTTTACCGCACTCAAACAAGCCATTCGTGACCGAGACATTCCCCGCATCAAGGAAATTTGGGATCCGCTGGTTGAGGCATGGGACGAACGGACTTTTTATGATTTTGTTGCCTCGTCGGATGCCTTTCAAAAACTCTCGTTCCATCACCGCGAGGTTTTTGGACAGGTCGGGTTTGGGACTGGCGGATGGGATTCAGATTTCCCCAATTCAATGCTGGAAATTCTCCGGGTCAATGTCACAGAGTGCGACGATCACCAGCGCTACATCGTGGGAGGCGTTGAACAGGTGCCCCGCAGTCTTTGGACCCATCGCCCTGACAAGTTGGCCCATTGGCCCGCCGGCACCTGTCTGGCAAGTCTCAATGGCGGTGCTACACGCAGTGGTGCTGCGCGCATTCGTCGTCAGTCGGAGACAACAATCGAAGTCACAGACAAATGGGGCCGCGCAGAAGATTTCGAAGCCGTTCTTGTCACCTGTCAAAGCCACCTTTTGTCCACTCAAATAGACACCGAAGAGTCGCTGTTTTCGCAAGATCTGTGGATGGCACTGGACCGCACGCGCTATATGCAATCGGCCAAAACATTCGTGATGGTCGATCGCCCGTTCTGGAAGGACAAAGACCCTGATACCGGACGGGATATCATGTCGATGACATTGACCGACCGCATGACGCGCGGCACCTATTTGTTCGACAACGGGCCAGACAAACCTTCGGTGATTTGCCTCAGCTATTCGTGGATGACGGATGCGCTCAAGGTTCTTCCGCTGCCGACTGGCAAGCGCGTGGAACTGGCGCTATCGGCATTGAACAAAATCTACCCGACATTGGACATCAGAAGCCACATTTTAGGGGACCCAATCACCGTGAGTTGGGAAGCCGATGAGAACTTCCTTGGCGCCTTCAAAGGGGCGCTGCCCGGACATTACCGCTATAATCACCGGATGTTTGGCCATTTCATGCAGCAAAACATGCCTCCATAGCAGCAGGGCATTTTCGTCGCCGGAGATGGAGTGAGCTGGACCCCAGCTTGGGTCGAAGGGGCTGTTCAGACTTCGTTGAACGCGGTGTCTGGCATCATCAACCATTTCGGCGGCGCGTCCCACCCAGACAACCCATCCCCCCGTGATGCATATGAGGAATATGGGCCGCTGACCTTGCTGAACTAGTTTTTAGAAGGAAATAGGGTCGGCTGGCGCAGCATGGGTGTTTGCTGCGCCAGCTCAAACATCTACGATCAGATTGACTTGATCGCGCCGCCGTCGATGCGGATGCGTGAACCCGTGACGTAGCCTGCCCGAGCAGATGCAAGGAACGTCACCACGTCAGCGAACTCTTCCGGCTTGCCGTAGCGGCCGACGGGAATGGCCGCGCGCGATTGTGAGGCCAATTCTGTTACGTCCTTTTGTGTCCGCTTGGCCGCCGCTGCGTCCAATTCATCTACCCGTTGCGTGTGAATTCGTCCCGGCATCACGACGTTCACGGTAATCCCGTCTGAAGCGACCTCCCCCGCGAGGGTTTTAGACCACCCCACCACAGCCGAGCGGATACCGTTCGACAATGCAAGGTTCGGGATCGGCTGTTCGACACCCGAGGATGTGACCGTGATCACCCGCCCCCAGCCCCTTTCCTTCATCGATGGCAACAGGCGTGTTGTCAGATGGAACAGGTTCGCAGCCATCGCCTCGAAGTTGGTAATCCATGCCGCGCGTTCAGTTGCTTGTGCTGCACTGGGGGGCGGTCCGCCGCCGTTGTTAACCACGATGTCCACACCGCCCTCTGCGAGCAGCCCGTCGATCACCGCATCCACAGCTTCGATATCGGACAGGTCGAGCTTGACGGGGTGGACATTTTCCATTCCCGCAGCCCAGCTTTCGATCTTATCGACGCTGCGCGCAGCCGCGAAGACAACTGCGCCTTCGGCCGCCAGTGATTTCGCAATAGCCATGCCGATGCCACGGCTGGCACCCAGCACAAGAGCGCGTTTTCCGTTCAGTTCCAGATCCATCAGTTCAATTCCTTTAGTCGTTGTTCTTGTCGCGCGATCAGATGATCAACTTCGCGGCGGCTCGCCTCTGACAGCGCCGCCCCCGGCTTGCGCAGCGCGTCATGTGCAATGATCCCACGTTTGGCGAACGTGTATTTGCGGATCGCAAGACCCATGCCGGGCTGTTGCTCGAACCGCGCCAAGGGCAGATAGGCGTCGAAGAGATCGCGCGCGCGTTCGGTCTCACCGCGGGTATGGTGGTCCACCACTGTCACCATCATTTCAGGGTAGGCAAAACCGGTCATCGCGCCGTCCGCTCCGCGCGTCATTTCCTCTGGCAAGAACAGGCCACCGTTGCCGCACAGGATCGAGATGCGCTTGTTCAGCACGCCTTCGCGGCGCAGATAGCTGATCTTTTCCAGCCCGGGCCAATCTTCGTGTTTGAGACACACACAGGTCGGTAGATCGTTGACGATGCGCGCGATTACCCCCGATGACATCTGCACGCCAGTCGCCAGCGGGAAGTCCTGCAAGACAAACGACACATCTCCGATCAGCTCGGCCACCTGTGTGTAGTAGGTCACGATCTGGTCATCGGTGCGCAAGCTGCCCGGAGGGGCGACCATCACGCCCGCAGCACCCAGATCCATCACCATCCGCGTAAGTGCATCAATCTGCGCAAACCCCGGCGCAGATACGCCAACGACCACTGGCACCCGCCCCGCTACCCGGTTCAGGATGCGCGCCACAACGTCGCGCGATTCCTCAACCGTTAGCTTGGGCGCCTCGCCCATCATACCCAGAACTGTCAATCCGGTCGCACCTGCCTCAAGATAGAAATCAACCATCCGGTCACAGCTTTCCATGTCGATCCTGCCATCGGGGTGAAACGGTGTCACCGCGATCACGAAAACGCCCTGCGCGCCAGTTGTCAGTTGTGTCACATTCTATCCTATCGTGTCTTTTGCAGTGCAACGCGGCCGATTGCCATGGCGACAGCCGCCTGACAGGGTTCGACCACAGGTACACCAAGGTAGGTTTCAAGATCCGTGCGAAACGCGGTCATGCCAGCGCAGCCCAAGATCAGCACATCCGCCATCGCGGTATCACGCAGATGGGTGCCGACCTCCTTAAGCCGCTCAAAGGTGCGCGTTTCGTCCGCCAACTCCAACACACCCATCTCAAGAGGCATATCTGCCGCGAGCCTATCCATCACGCCCATTGCGCCGACATAGCGCATATGGCGCGGGATGCTTTTGGACAGAATTGAAATGATGCCGAACCGTTGCCCCATCGTCATCGCCGTTAGAATTGACGCCTCAGCGATGCCGATAACGGGGCGAGCTGACTGTTCTCGCAAAGCGGCAAGCCCCGGATCAGAATAACAGGCAATGACGAATGCACTGGCGCTATCCTCAAGCGCTGCACAATGCGACAGCAACGGTCCGACCACCCCATCCAAATGCGCTTGGCTTTCGATACCGGGCGGTCCTTCGGCCAAAGTGCGGGCCGCAATATCCACCAGACTTGCCGCGCGCATCGGATCAACGGCACGGTCGATGCCATCGGTGACGTGCTGGCTGCTATTGGGATTCACCACGTAGATTGTCATGTTGTTTGTCCTTCCATACCCCAGAAATCCGGCGGCAATGCCAGATCATCCTGCCCGCCAATCCGCGCAATCATCTGCGCGGCCTGAGCGCTCGCGTCGTCGAGAATTTCAGACTCGCTAACTCGTGTCGCACGGCCTGCGCGCAAGACGATCTCTCCTCCGACCATGACTGTATCGACGTCATTGCCGTTGGCAAAACACACCAGCCTGTGCAGTGGCATGTTGGGCGGATAGAGATGCGCGCGGCGCAGATCGACGACCGTCAGGTCAGCCACCTTGCCCGTCTCGACCGAACCGATGCGATCGGCCATTCCAAGCGCACGCGCGCCTCCGATGGTACACATCTCCAACGCCTGACCGATAGGCAGCACTGACGCGTCGCGAAAATGGGTGCGGTGATAATGCATCGCGTGTTGCATGTGCCGGAACATATCGCCTGACCGGTCCGGCGCCGTGGCGTCCGACCCCAAAGCAACAACCGCCCCCGCCGCCATGAGTTCAATCGCAGGACAGCGCCCCATGATCGACGCATTGGCCGATGGATTGTGCGCAATCTTCGTATGGCTGGCAGCAACCAGTGCGATTTCATCTTCGTGAAGATCGATACAATGAGATAACAGCGTTTCCGGCCCGAGCAGGCCAAGCTTGTCTGCCCGGCGGATTGAACCGCGCCAGTGTCCGTCTTGAGTAAAGACCATGCCACTATCACGCGCAAAAGCGCGCACTTCGCGCGCTTGCTCACATGCCGTGGCATAGTCCTCAGGCGTCATGTCGCGTTCATGCTCGTCGCGTAAAACCGGATAGAGCATTGCGATCTGAATGCGGCCCGCATTCGTATTGTGCCAACTCGTCGCAACCTCGCGGCAGGTCTGCATTTGTTGAGAGAAATCGACGTCGTATTGCCGCTGCTCTCCGGTTTCCCAGTTGGCGTAAATGCGCGGATGCGGTGCGCGTGTGGGTCCTACAGCCACCATGCTGCGCGTCCCCACCTCGGCAACGCCGCGACAATGCGCGGCTGCGTAGGCGGGATCGTCCGTCCGCATTATCGTATCGCCACCACCAAGCAGGGACACACCCGTCGTCACACCAAAACGCAGCCGTTCCAGCGCGGCCAAACGCGCCTCAGCGTACCAGAACTCGGGCGGAGAAACTTGGGTATAAACCTCGCCGCAAATGTCTTCCCATCGGTCGCCCCCATGCATGCCAATAGACTTGATTAGCCCGTGCCCTGCGTGCGCATGGACGTCGATCAAACCCGGTATGATGACTTGTCCGCTGCAATCGGTTACTTCATCGGCTTGGACCTGCGTCTCAAGGTCATGGGCCGTTCCAACGGCGACGATTCTGCCGTCCGCCACGGCGACTGCGCCTGCGTCAATCACACGCCGCTGTGCGTCCATTGTGACGACTGTACCGCCGGTTAAAAGAGTATCAGCCTGCATCTTATGCTCCGCCTAATTCAGGAAGCCGCGCCACGTCGATCACCCCGTCTGCGGGCATCTCGAAATCGGGGTGATTGCCCGCCAGACCGATCACACGCAAAGGATTATACAGCGTCAGCCATGCCGGATCATCTTGCAGCAGTGCATATGCCGTGCGCCAAACCTCGGCCCGTACTGCGCGGTTGGTCGTGCTACGCCCCTCGTCGATCAGCGCCTCAATCTTGGGGTTGGCATAGCCCTGCCACCACGAGCCTGCCACGCGGGAGTCGATCTTCTCAAACAGCACACGGTAGGTGCTCATCGGACTGGAATCGAACACGCAAAGATCGCGGATTTCCTTGCGACGGACCATATGCGCATATTCTTCGCGCTCTGGGTGAACGAAAACCTCCAGCGTTATGCCAACATCTGCCAACTGGTCACCAAGGGCTGCCGTCAAGCGCTCCGCCTCGTCCGGCAGGCGCGTCGGGCAGTCAACGTTTAACGAGAGACCGTCCGCATATCCGGCTTCTGCCAATAGTGCCCCCGCACGGTCACGGTCCGTCACCGCACCGCCCCCTTGTCCCGCACCGAAATGGTTCGGGCTGACAAACCCGCGCAGTGGCCGTGCGGCACCGTGCATGACCGTCTGGATGAGCGCTTCGCGATCCACTGCAAGGCTCAGCGCAAGGCGCACCCGCGCGTCAGCCAAGGGGCCACGCGCAGCGTTCAGCAGATAGATGATGGCAACGGGGGACAGAAATTCGTGCCGCATCTCATCCAGTCGTTTTGACGCCTCGAAATCAAGACCCATTGCCGCCTGCACTTTGCCCTGCTCCAGAAGCTCCAGACGCTTTTGTGCGTCTGTTTCCAGCTGCCACGTCACATAAGCGTTTGCAGGCGTTCCGGCAAAGTGGCCGGAAATCCGTTCCGCTGTGATCAGTATTTGGGTGATGCCCGTCAAACGGTATGGACCCGATCCAACCTGCGCGGTGTAATCCTTTGCATCCAGCGCGGCAAAAGCCGAAGGCGCCGCGATGAACCCCTGCTCCAACACGTCGAGCAGATCTGCCATAGGTGTTACCAGTGTAAGCTCCAATGTCAGTTCATCAAACACATCCAACCGGGCACCGCCCAGAAACTGCCGCCAGACTGCCGGCGCCCCAAGGGTATATCCCTTATCCTCACGCGCCATACGCGCAAGACAATCGGCAACCGCCTTTGCATCGCATGGTGTTCCGTCATGAAACTTCACATCAGGCTGCAAATGAAATGTCCATCGGCGCGCGTCAGGCGACACATCCCAGCGCTGTGCCAAATGAGGCACAAAATCTTGTCCGACGCGGCGCACAAGCGTGTCGTAGATCGCGTGCAGGATCGTCAGTTCGTCCGTGGCATCCGTGCAATCATGTGGATCGTGCAGGCCAAGCCTTGGCTGTGCTATTACCGTCATATCTTGTCCCTTTCCGGCTCATCGACCAGATGGCAGGCCACAGTCTGGTCGTCGCCCACGTCTTTCAACACGGGACGTTCCCGCGCGCATCGTTCCCATGCAAAGGGGCAACGGGTTCGGAAACAACATCCGGAAGGCAGTTCCAATGCTGACGGGACTTCACCGCTTAGTGCAATTTCCTGAACGTCGCGCTTCTCCTTGATGCTGGGAGCAGCGGAAAGCAACGCCCGAGTGTAAGGGTGGCGTGGCTTGGCGAACAAGACATCACGCGGCGCATTTTCAACCATAAAGCCAAGGTACATAACCCCCACCCTATCCGCGATATGATGCACCACAGACAAATCGTGACTGATAAACAGATACGACAGGCCGAATTCGTCCCGCAAATCCATCATCAGATTAAGAATTTGCGCCTGAATTGACACATCTAGCGCCGATACCGGCTCATCCGCGATGATCAATCCCGGCGTTACTGAAAGCGCGCGCGCAATGCCAATGCGCTGCCTTTGCCCACCAGAGAACTGGTGCGGATAGCGGCCGGCGTGCTCTGCGTTCAGCCCGACCTTCGCCAAAAGCGCTTCGGTCTTTGCTGCCACGCCTTTGCGGTCAGTCGCATTCTTGGTCTGTTCCAACAGCGGCTCGGCCACGATGTCACGCACTCGCTGCCGTGGGTTGAGCGAGGCATAGGGATCCTGAAAAATCATCTGCATCTTCGCCCGCACTGGCAGCATCTGGGCAAAGCCGTGGTTGGCTATGTCTTCGCCCTCCACCAACACCGCACCGCGCGTCGGCTGGTAAATCCGCGCAATCGTCTTAGCCACGGTAGACTTGCCACAGCCACTCTCACCAACGAGAGCCATGATTTCGCCCCGCGCAATCTTGAAGCTAACCCCGTTGACCGCGTGTACAACGGGCCGGTCGATCTTGATTCCCTTCGTGCTCAGCCTGAGGCGGTCCAGCACCCCACCCCCGATGGCAAAGTGCATTTCAAGATCGCGAACTTCGAGCATCGGCGTATCGTCGGTCATGCACTTTCTCCCGGAGCAAGTGGATAGTGGCACGCCGCCGACAGCGATGCATGTTGCGGACGCAAAACCGGTTCTTCTTCTGCGCAGCGCGCTTGAGCGCGCGGGCAACGGTCACGAAAATTGCATCCTTTAGGCAGATTGCGGATATCCGGAACTGATCCCGGGATCTGCTTGAGCCGTGCGTGGCGGTTCTGCGGATCGGGGATGCTGTCTATCAACCCACGTGTGTATGGGTGCGCAGGGGCAGAGATGAGATCGCGCGTGCGTCCACGCTCAACCACATTGCCACAGTAGAGCACAGTGATGTGATCTGCCATTTCCGACACAACGGCCAGATCATGGGTAATCAAGATCATCGACGCACCCTTTTCAGCGATCTGGACGCGCATCAGCTTCAATATCTGGCTCTGGATCGTCACATCCAGCGCTGTCGTGGGCTCGTCCGCGATGATCAAACGTGGCCGTGCGAGCATCGCAATGGCGATCACGACGCGCTGACGCATCCCGCCGGAGAACTGGTGGGGATAGGCGCCTAACCGCTCTGCCGCACGGCTGATGCCGACGCTCTCTAACATATCAATACAAGCCTGCTTGCGTGTCGGCGCATCCAGATCGGTATGCAGGCACAGCATTTCGTCCATCTGCTGGCCAACAGTATGAAGCGGATTTAGAGAGGTCATCGGGTCCTGAAAGACCATGGAAATGTCGCGCCCGCGTACCGCGCGCAACCGCGCCTCACTGGCCTGAACCAGATCCTCGCCATCTAGCAGTATCTCCCCGCCTTCGATCTTTCCGGGACTGTCAATCAAACCTAGGATCGAGAACCCGACAACCGATTTGCCGCCGCCGCTCTCACCGACAAGGCCCATCACCTCGCCTTTGCCGACGGAAAAGCTGACCCCGTTCACGGCCTTCACAGTGCCAGAGAAGGTGTGGAAATACGTGCGCAGATCGCGCACCTCTAGCAAAGCTTCGGACACCGTCATTTCAACCTCGGATTCAGTTCGTCGCGGAGGAAATCACCAAACAGGTTGATACCGAACACCAGCATCATGATTGCCACGCCCGGAAAAACGGATGTCCACCACAGGCCGGAGAAGAGGACATCAAACCCGTTCTTGATCAGCAGCCCCAGCGATGGCTGGGTGATCGGCACGCCTACGCCCAAAAAGCTTAGCGATGCTTCGATCAACACGAAGGTACCGACCTGTATTGTCGCGATAACGATCAGCGGAGTCAGCACATTGGGCAACACATGTTTGCGAATTATTTTGGAGTTGGACAGGCCCGCGACACGCGCGGCCTGCACGTATTCCTTTTCGATCTCTGACAGGGTCGATCCCCGCACAGTACGGGCGTAAACGACCCAGCCCACGGCAGTTAAAGCAATCAGAACCTTGTCCACGCCGGTCCCCACAGCCGACATCAAAAATAGCGCGATCAGGATGGACGGGAATGAGAGTTGAATATCAGCGATCCGCATAATCACCGCATCAGCTATGCCGCCATAGAATCCTGCGATCAGCCCCAACGCCGTACCAATGGTACAAGATGCAATCATCGCCACCAGCCCGATGAACACCGAAATCCGCGCGCCATACAGGATTGACGCCCATACATCGCGGCCCTGCCCGTCCGTGCCCAGCACAAATTGCGCATCGCCTCCCTTAAGCCAGACAGGCGGCTTGTAGCTATCCATCAGATTGAGCGACGCAATGTCATAGGGGTTTTGCGACACCATAAACGGCCCCGCGATGACGGCAAAAGCAAACACCGCCATCAGCGCACTGCCAATGATGGCCGATGTGCTGCGCGTGTAGTTGTGGAAGAACTCCGAACGGAGGAAAGAAGTCATGTGCCCCTCATTTCAGCGTGATGCGCGGATCGATCAGCGTATAGACGAGATCGACCAGAAAATTGATGACAACAAAGATCACCGCGACCAACATCAGATAGACGACGATCACGGGCCGGTCGGCACGGTAAATTGAATCGATCAGCAGCTTGCCCATGCCGGGCCAGGAAAAGATCGTTTCGGTGATGGTGGCAAAAGCGATCAGGTCGCCCAGTTGCAGGCCGAATATCGTGACCACCGGGATCAGCGCATTTTTCAGACCGTGTTTGTAAAGTACGTCGCGCCGTGTGGCACCCTTGGCGCGGGCAAATTTCATGTAATCCTGACGGCTGACCTCCATCATGCCAGCGCGCGTCATACGCAGCAGGATCGCCATCGTTCCAAGCGACAAGGTCACCGCAGGTAAAATGATGTGATGCCAGCCATCCCACGTCACAAGGCTAAGCCGCAGGCCGAACACTTCGGCCGTATCCCCGCGCCCTGAGGACGGGAAAATCCCCCAGTTTACTGCGAACAGATAGATCAGAACCATGCCCACCCAGAAACCGGGCAATGAAATGCCAAGTAACGATCCAGCCATGATCGTCCGGCTTAGCCGACCGTTCGGGTTCGCCCCCGCATAGACGCCCAGCGGGATCGCAACAACAATTGCAAGAACCATCGCCACCAGAACCATTTCAACAGTTGCGGGCAACCGCTCAAGGATCAGCGTCATCGCAGGCTGGCGGAACACATATGAGCGCCCGAAATCACCCTGCAGCAGGCTCGTGAGGAATTTCCAGTATTGCACGATTAATGACTGGTCGAGCCCGAGGATACGACGCGCCTGCACAATTTCGGAATCCGTCGCATCAATCGGCACGATCATGAACACCGGGTCGCCGGTGAAGCTCATCATCATGAAAACCACAATAGAGACGACCCACAGGACGAGCAGCATCTGTATCAGGCGTTTGAGAAGGTATCCAAACATCGGAACGGGGCCGTCTTTCGCTAGAGAAAAATCAAAACGGCCCCGGCGGCAGATTGCACCGTCGGGGCCGAAAGAGCGCGTGGTTAGTCGACGTCCATCTCAAAAGCAGAGATGAATTTATCGACGCGCGGTGTCAGCGAAATGCCTTTACGCGCAGCATAGACGTCCTGCTCATAATGCATCGGGATCATCGGGATATCCGCCATCAGGATCTTGGTAGCTTCCTGAAGGTATTCGTCGCGCTTTTTGATATCGGGCGTCGAATCTGCCTTATCGATCCACGCGTCCAGCTCCGCGTTGGAATAAGAACCACGATTGACCTGACCGTACCCTTCTTTCTTGTCACGGGTATAGAATAGCGCGCCGTACATTGAACCGGCATCGCCCGACGGCACGTCCCAACCGCTCATGATGAAGCTGGAATTTTCAGTGGGTACACGGATGTAGCCCCAGAAGTTCGACTTGGGCATGATGTTGAGCTTAAGGTTGACGTTTATCTTGGCCAGCATTGATGCCAGCGCCTGCGCAATCTGCGCATCGTTGACATAACGGTTGTTGGTCGCGTCCAGTGTCATCGTGAACCCGTCGGGGTAACCCGCTTCCGCCAGCAGCGCCTTCGACTTCTCGGCATCCACCGGATACATCTTGCGGAAATCCATACCATCGACGAAACCCAAATGTGCTGCAGGCACAAACTGCGCCGATGGGGAGGCAAGCCCGTTCATGACGATCTTGTTGATCGCGTCCATATCGATGGCACGGGCGATTGCTTCGCGTACCCGCTGGTCCGTCATCGGGTTCTTGCCTTCGATGGTTGGCGATTGCTCGCGCGTGTCCATCGCCAGAACCACGTTCAGCAGGCTGGGTCGCGTAATGACCTGAAACCCGTCTTCGGATTTCACACGGTCCACATCGCGCACCGCGAGATCCTGAATGACATCCACTTCGCCCGTCAAAAGCGCCGCTGTACGCGTTGCGGGATTGGTAATTGGCCGGAACGTGACAGTCTGGATCGCAGGTTTGCCGCCCCAGTAGTCGCCGAAGGCAGTCAGAACCAATTTCTCTTCCTTGATCCATTCTTCAAGCATGTAGGGGCCCGTGCCCATCGGCTTGAGGTCCATCTGCTCATCGCCTGTCTGCGTCGTGTATTCCTCATCGAGGATCAGCAACTCTGCCAGATCGTTGGGCAGCACGGCATAGGGCTTTGGCGTTGTGATCTCGACCGTCAGGTCGTCAACAACCGTCACCGAAGCGATGTTCGCAACCAGATCAGGACGGATCGAGGCGCGCGCCTTTTCTACTGTATACACAACATCTGCGGCCGTGAACGCGTTACCGTTATGGAAGGTGACACCTTCGCGCAGCTTGAAGCGCCATGTCATTTCATCAACGTTTTCCCAGCTTTCGGCCAGTCCCGGGCCGAATTCCAGCTCCGGACTGCGTGAGACCAGCGGATCGTACAGATGGTAGTACATGATGTTCGAAGAAAGCTCCTCACCGGCGAGCGGATAGAGGTGGCTCGGGTCGGACGTCAGCCCGATCGTCACCGACTTTTCTTGCGCAAGGGTCGCACTCGCGCCGGCGACGACAAAAGCCGCACCCAGCGCGCTAATGCGCCACGCATTTTGAGACAGATATTTCATGGTATCTCCTTTGTTGGTCGCTTTCGCATGAGGTCGTCGGAGGCGGTGTGCCGCCCCTCTTGGTTATCTTTCGATCATCAGTGGCCCGGTTTGGCGGTCTGCACCTCGATCTGGTATCCTTCGGGATCGTTCATGGCGAAGGCGCGAATGCCCAGTTCTTCGCTGTCGCGCAGTTCGGTCATGCCGGGGACATTTTGCGACTGCGCCCACGCATACCAAGCATCCACATCCGGTACGCGCAGACAGATCTGCACCGTCTTATCCTCAGCCCAGTTTTGCATTCCGCGCGTTTCATCTACCAAACCCACATGCGCCTGACCGTCGATCCGGTAGATCCTTGACCACCCCTGATCGATGGCCAACTCGAACCCCAGCACGTCCTCGTAGAACGCCATCGCTGTAGGAAGGTCGCGATAATACTGGAATGTAATGGTCAGGACGATGCCGTCCGTGGGTCGTTGAGGTGTCTGCTTTGGCATGCGGGTTTACCGTTCTCTCGATTTAGTATGCCGACGGTATACAAGAAAAACACCGAGTCAACATCTGTCACGAGAAATCGCGGCCCTCGCCTCCCCGTTCGATCAGAATGGGTGGTTTATGTGCGATATGATCGATTCACGAACTTTTTTGAGATGCAGCCTCATTGCCTCAGCCGCATTCTCGGATTCGCCGCCGGTTATTGCGTCGATGATCGCAAGGTGCTCATGACACCCCGGCACGAACCGGTCGGGGATTGATCCCTGATCATACATACGTGTCTTGACCTTCAATCCCTCGATCAATTCGGCCAGCAACCGCGAGCCGGCCCTGCGCGCAATCGCAAGATGCAGTTGCGCATCCAGTGCATAATGCGCCTCTGAATCAGGGCGCGGCCCATCTAAAAACGCTACAATACGCGCCCTTAACTCCAGTAAATCATCAGAAACACTGTTACTCAGCGCGGCTTTACGCGCCGCCTCACATTCCAAAAGACTGCGTACGTGCAGGATCTCCATGATATCAGTTAGAGAGATACTGTTTACTACAGGCGTCCCTGAGGGCGTCCGCGTGGCGAACCCCCCACTGATCAATTGGCTGATCGCCTCCCGCACCGGAGTGCGCGACACGCCCAACCGATCCGCAAAGCTTTTTTCCCGCAGCAGCGCGCCAGGCTCTAGCGTCCCGTCAAGGATCATCGCCTTCATCCGCTCGAACGTTGAAGTGCCCAAAGTTTGTGCAGTGTCGGCCATGCCATCCCTCCTGATCTCACTCAACCCAGAGGTCTCGTGCACGCGGTATCTTCCAAGCTGTAAATTTTGGTATACACTCGGTATTTCAATATACGAAATTCAAATGGCGGGCACCACATGAAAGACTCAGATTTCGATACACTCATTCGCGGCGCAACTGTGGTGCATTCGGGCGGCACAGGCATAACAGACATCGGCATCCGCGCTGGTGTCGTTACGGCCATCGGAACCGACCTGCCCGGCAGCGCCCCCGTGCAGATTGATGCAAGCGGTTTGATTGCCCTGCCTGGCGGCGTTGATACGCACTGCCATATCGAACAGGTTTCTGGCGCAGGCTTGCTGAATGCCGATACATTTGAAACCGCCACACGCTCCGCTGTGATGGGCGGCACCACCACAGTTGTATCATTTGCCGCGCAGCATCCCGGCAACAGGATCGCCCGCGTTGTCGAAGATTATGCCGCGCTGGCCCGTAAGGGATCACTGATCGACTATGCGTTTCACATGATTGTCGCAGAAACCGCGCATGGTAATCTTGACGATGATATTCCTGCCATGATCGCTGAGGGCCATCGATCGATCAAAATCTTCACGACCTATGACAAAGTGCGGCAAGACGACAAGTCGATCCTCGATATACTCACGGTGGCGAAACGTGACGGCGCGCTGGTTTGTTTTCACGCCGAAAACGACGGGTTGATCCGTCACATGACCGAGAGGCTGCTGGCCGAAGGCAAGACCGCGCCAAAATATCACGCCGTGTCCCATCCACGCATGGCCGAGATTGAGGCCATCGACCGAATGTGCCGCTTTGCCGAATTCACCGATGCGCGCATCATGATCTTCCACGTCTCGACCCGCGAAGGCGCCGAAATTGTCCGCGCCGCCAAGAAGCGCGGCGTGCAGGTGGAGGCCGAAACGTGTCCGCATTACCTGTTCATGACAGAGGATATTCTGGAGCAGGACAACCCTGCCCGTTTCATGTGCTCCCCACCGCAACGCACACGTGATGACCAAGACGCCCTATGGGACGCTATTTCTGACGGCACCATTGGTCTGGTAACATCCGATCACGCGCCCTACCGCATGGATGAAACAGGCAAGTTTGCCAACGGAACAGATGCGCCTTTCAACAAGATCGCCAACGGCATGCCGGGGCTGGAGACGCGCCTGCCGCTGATGTTCAACGCGATGGTAAGTGAAGGGCGCATGGGTCTGGACGCCTTCGCCCATCTCACAGCCAATGCTCCTGCCGAAGCCTTCGGGCTGGTGCGCAAAGGACGCATTGCCGAAGGCTATGACGCGGACATCACCCTCTGGAATCCTGATCTCTCGTATACCTATGGCGCGAACGATCTGCACGATAACGTCGGCTACAACCCGTTTGAGGGAACCACTGTGCGCGGTATGCCTGTCAGCGTTCTCTCTCGTGGTCGCATCATATTGCATGACCGCGCCCTTACAGGGCTGGCAGGAGACGGCGTATGGCAAACAATGAAGCCACCAACCTTTGCGGCGCAAGAATAGTGCGGCTGCTGCCTAAAACTGATTGCGAGGCCTGAACGTACGCACAAGGAACCAACGTCCACATTCACGTTGGTCTGGGCAATAGCGTTCGCAAAGAGCTTACTCCCCCGGAGCGGGCCAACGAAAGATCGTAAACGGGTTGGCAACACACAGACCCACGCGCACAGTCTTCTGACGAGAACAGCTCTATTGCGGAACTAGACATGAGGTGGCGAAGCTGCGGACCAACTTCCACAGATGGGGCATTCGTTGTGTCTTCGGCCCTAGATACGGCCTATCTTGAAGCCTCGCGAAAGATGATTGCGCATCGCAAACAGCAACACTGCCCCTGGCAACATGGATGCGACCGTCACTGCCATCACCAGTCCAATATCGGTCCGGAAACCAAACAATGCGTTGATCGCCATACTGATGGGCTTTCCGTTAGTGGTGGTCAGAATGCGCGCAAAAACAACTTCAACCCACGAGAACATGAAGCAGAAAAAGGCTGTAACGGCGACACCAGAAGAAATTTGAGGCAGCAAGAACTTCCATATGAATTGTGGACGTGAATAGCCGTCCAGAAATGCGGTTTCATCCATCTCTTTTGGAACTGCTGAAATGAAACCCTGCAAAATCCAGATCGAGATTGGAAGATTGAACAGGCAGTGGCCCAGTGCAATTCCAAAAACCGAATTCACGATTCCAAGATTTGAAAACAACTGAAAGATTGGCAATGTGAGAACAACAGGCGGTGTAATCCGGAAGGCAATGAAGGCAAGAAACAGATGTTTGTCGCCCAAGAAGGACATGCGTGAAAAGGCATAGGCAGCCGGAATTGCCACCGGTATGGTGATGAGGATGTTGATCACGACATAGGCAATGGAATTGCCGAATGCTGCACGCAGGTTCGGGTCTTGCCAAATGCCCGCGTAGTTGCTGAACGTCAGGCTGCCAACCGACACATCTGATGTGGGTAATGTTGCAATGAAGCTTATCATCGTCATTTGCACCAGTGGTAAACAGGCAAAGCAGATGAAGCCAAACAAGAAGACGCTCTTTATCACCGGAAGGGATCTGGCAATACGGTTCACGCTGCACTCTCGGGGTCAAGCTTGCTGCGGGCTTTGCTGAACGTCCACGCCACGGTAACGATGATCAGGGAATATAGGACGGACCGCGCGGCGGAGGGGCCGTATTTGAATGCTTTGATTTCCTCACCCAGATCAACAGCGAGGAACATCGACGCACCATTCGGGCCCCCTGCATTAATCGGGAAAGCTTCTGTGTAGATCATCAGTGAATCCATGAAGCGCAACAGGATGGCCATTAGCAAGACGTGGTACAGTTTGGGAAGCTGGATAAAGCGAAACACCTGCCACGGCCCTGCCCCGTCAATTGCGGCCGCTTGGCAGTAGGACGCCGGAATGGTGGTCAGCGCGCTATAGCACAAGATGACGACAAGGCTGGTCCAGTGCCAAGTGTCCATCGCAACTAAAACCAGCCATGTCAGGGGCGCCGATAGTTTCCAATCTGCGGGCCAACCAACATGCGGGATGATCCGCCCTAGAATGCCGGTGTCCGGGTCAAGCAGGCTGAGCCATAGTGACGGAATAATATTCCACGGCACCAACAACGGAAGCGCAATAACGGCAAGCGTCAGACCGACCCAAACTCTACCCCTTGGAATGCAGAGAGAAATTGCAATGCCAAGCGGGATCTGGATGGACAAGATCAGCACGGAAAACGATGTGCTGCGTCCTAAACTGGCCCAGAAACGGTCGAAACCTATGATCTCGGCATACCATTCGGTTCCAATCCAGAACCGTGTATCCAGAATGAAGATTTCAAAGAATGAATAGTTAACGACTGTGATCAACGGGATCAGTCCGACCAGTCCAAGAACCAGCGTTGCGGGGAGCGCAAAGAGCCAGCCGGTGTTGTCGCGATATTTCATGTCACCGTTCCCGAATACACCTTGCCCGACGCTCAGACAGTTACGATATCTGTTCCCCAAGCGGCGCAATTCTCCAAGAGTTGTTCGGACAGTTTGCAATCCGTAAACAACACTTTGACCTCGGCCAGAGAACAAATCGTCAGGGGTGCCTTACGGGTAAACTTTAGCTGGTCAGCGACAACCATTACTTTTCGCGACCGGCTGATCGCCGTGTGGCTAACCATGACTTCTTGGCCATCAAAATCCAGCAAATCGCCATCCGCATCAATCGCGGAACAACCCAACACTGAATAATCGAACTTGAATTGCTTGACCATTTCAACGGTCAGCCCACCAACGATGCCCCCGTCCGAGCGCCGCAATACGCCGCCGGCCAAAATGATCTCACAACTATGATTGGCGGCCAGTATGTTTGCGATATTGAGGTTATTGGTCACAACCAGCAGGTTATCGTGGTCAAGCAACTCGCGGGCGACGGCTTCGGTCGTTGTCCCGATGTTCATAAACACAGACGCCCCGTCAGGGATCGCTTGTGCGCATTTGACAGCAATCGCTTTCTTACCAGCCTCATTCAGGCGGCGGCGTTCTTCGTAGACGATATTCACAACACCCGACGGTACCACTGCACCGCCATGAACTCGGTCCAGTCGCCCGCTCTCGGCCAGATCAGACAAGTCGCGCCGGATGGTTTGTACGGTCACGTCATATCGCGCGGCCAAACCATCTACCGTGACCTTTCCCTCCTTTCGGGCAATTTCGAGTATCTCTTGTTGCCTGAAGTTCGCGACCATGATTCTTCCTTTGATGCCGTAAAAAGAGAACGAGGCGTTCGCGATACGGATTCGCTGTAAACAATCAGAGGACATGTCCTTGCGTCAAGGGTGCGACCTGCATAGTCCCACAAAACGAACGCCTACCGGAGTAAAAAAGCGCACATATTCATATTGCTGCGTAAATACGAACAGAAGCGAACATTCGTTATTGATTATTGAAGTCCCTTGGTGTTCAGTTGCGCCATGGTAATTGCTGGGAGGCAATTGCGTAATTCAGCGCTTGGGAGGCTACTTTGAAACAGGTCGAACATCACGACATCGTTGATCTGTTTGTCATCGGCGGCGGTATTAACGGATGCGGCATAGCCCGTGATGCAGCTGGTCGCGGTCTGTCCGTCGAGTTGGCCGAGATGAACGATCTGGCCTCAGCAACTTCATCTGCTTCGACCAAGCTTTTTCATGGTGGACTGCGCTATCTCGAGTATTGGGAAATACGTCTTGTCCGCGAGGCGTTGATCGAGCGTGAAACACTGTTGCGGGCGATGCCGCATATTTCATGGCCGATGCGTTTTGTCCTCCCCTACCACAAGGACATGCGGTTCGAGGGTGATACACCCACCTCTAAACTGCTGAACGTCGTTATGCCTTGGATGAAAGGTCGCCGCCCTGCGTGGCTCATTCGCTTTGGCTTGTTCCTTTATGATAATCTGGGCGGGCGCAAAATTCTCAAAGGGACTACGTCCCTGAATTTGGCTGGCACGCCCGAGGGCGCGCCGCTTGAGGGTCGCTTTCAGAAAGCTTTTGAATATTCTGATTGCTGGATCGAGGACAGCCGCTTGGTCGTCCTGAACGCACGTGACGCCGAAGCGCGGGGCGCACGGATCAATGTGCGCACCAAAGTCATCTCTGCCCAGCAAATCGACGGCGTCTGGCACGTCACGCTACAATCGCAGGACGGCCAGCAGCGTGAGGTTCGCGCCCGAATGCTGGTCAACGCCGGTGGTCCGTGGGTTGAGGAAATCATCCGCAACACAGTGCGTATCAATACGACCGAAGGCGTGCGTCTTGTGCGCGGCAGCCACATCGTGACCCGCAAACTGTATGACCATGACAAATGCTATTTTTTCCAAGGCTCGGACGGGCGGATCATTTTTACAATCCCCTACGAGACCGACTTTACCCTGATTGGCACCACCGACGCAGACCACCCGAACCCAACCGAAACGCCGGTTTGCACGCCCGCAGAACAGACCTACCTGCTCAAATTCGCATCAGATTATCTGAAGCAGGACGTTTCGGATGACGACGTCGTCTGGGCCTATTCTGGCGTGCGTCCGCTTTATAATGATGGGGCAAGCTCCGCGACGGCCGCGACACGCGACTATGTTCTAAAAGTGGATCAATCCAGCGGTGCGCCCATCTTGAATGTCTTTGGCGGCAAGATCACAACGTACCGTCGCCTTGCCGAAACAGCGCTCGAAAAAATCGCCCCGTTCTTTGAAGGGGCTGATAAGCCGTGGACAGCTGGCGTGCCTTTGTCTGGCGGTGACTTTCCCGTTGACGGAGTTCCCGCCCTGAAGGCAAAGTTGAGTGAGCAGTATCCTTTTCTGACCGCGCGGTGGGTGGACCGACTGGTCAAGGCCTATGGGACGGATGCGTTCCTTGTTTTGGGTGATGCAAAAACGGCGCAAGACCTAGGTCAAGATTTCGGAGCTCATTTGACCGCGCGTGAGGTTGAATGGCTCGTTGAGAATGAATTCGCGCATACTGCAGAAGACATCGTTTGGCGCCGGTCCAAGCTTGGTCTTCGGCTGACAAAACAAGAAATCGAAGAGCTTGACGCATGGCTAGCCGCCAAGCTGTCAAAGCAGCGCGCAGTGTGAACTGCGAAGGGAGAGCGAAATGTCACTAATTCTTGAGGGTGTGTCAAAGGTCATGAATGGCCAGACGCACATCCATCCCACCGACCTGACCCTGCAAAGCGGCACCATGAACGTGCTGCTGGGGCCAACGTCTTCGGGTAAGACGTCGCTGATGCGCCTGATGGCGGGTCTGGATTTCCCCGATACCGGCAAGGTCATCTGGAACGGTACTGACGTGACAGGTATGCGTGTGCAAGACCGTGGCGTTGCGATGGTTTACCAGCAATTCATTAACTACCCGTCTATGACTGTTTACGACAATATCGCAAGCCCGATGCGTCTGTTGAAACAATCCGCAGACCAGATCGACAAGGCCGTCAGAAAGACTGCCGATCTTATGCAATTGTCGCCTTATCTTGATCGTAAACCGCTGGAGCTTTCGGGCGGGCAGCAGCAACGATGTGCGCTTGCACGTGCCCTTGTCAAAGATGCGGGTCTTGTGCTGCTAGATGAGCCGTTGGCCAACCTCGACTACAAATTGCGCGAAGAATTACGCGCCGAGATACCGAAGATATTCGAAGAAGCCGGCTCCATTTTTGTCTATGCCACCACCGAGCCGGAAGAAGCGCTTTTGCTGGGGGGCAACACGGCCACGATTTGGGAAGGCAGGATCACCCAATTCGACAAAACGCCAATTGTTTACCGCCAGCCCGTTAATGCAAAAACCGCGCGGGTTTTCTCTGACCCGCCCATGAATTTCATAAAGGTTCAAAAGACAGGCAGCGACCTTGATTTTGGAGATGGCCAATCGCTCACTACCGCGTCGGGTGCCTTTGCAGGTCTGGCTGACGGCAGCTATATCGCAGGGTTCCGCCCGAACCACCTGAAGCTTGAGAAGGAGGCCGCCAATGCGCTGTCTTTCACAGGCAAATTGATGGTGACCGAGATTACTGGCTCTGAGACGTTCGTACACATCGACCACCACGGCGAAAACTGGGTGGGGCTTGTCCACGGGGTCAAGAATTTGGCCATCGGCGCTGATTTGAACGTCTATCTGGACCAAAGCCACGTCTACATTTTCGCGCAAGACGGCACTTCTGTCGCCCCTGCATCATACTCAACAGCAGCCTGAGGGATAACAAGATGGCAAAAATTACCCTCGACAATCTGGCGCATTCATACCTGCCCAGCCCCGAAAGCGAAGACGACTTTGCGCTCAAAGAGCTGAACCACGATTGGGTCGATGGTGAGGCGTATGCCTTGCTTGGCGCGTCTGGTTGCGGGAAATCCACGCTGCTCAATATCATTTCGGGCCTGCTGCATCCAAGCCAGGGCCGCATCCTGTTCAACGACAAAGACGTCACGATGGCGCCAACAACCGAGCGCAATATCGCACAGGTTTTTCAGTTTCCCGTTGTCTATGACACGATGACTGTTCGCGAAAATCTGGCGTTCCCCCTGCGCAACCGCGGCGCTGATCCTGCGTATATCAAAGAACGTGTGCAGCAGATTGCGGCTATGATCGGGATGGAAGACACGCTAAACCGCAAGGCCCGCGGGCTGACGGCGGATGCCAAGCAGAAGATCTCGCTTGGTCGGGGCATGGTGCGCGAAGATGTAAACGCGCTGCTGTTTGATGAGCCGCTGACGGTGATCGACCCGCACATGAAGTGGGAACTGCGCACCCAGCTTAAATCCCTGCACCATCAATTCGGCCATACGATGATCTATGTGACCCACGACCAGACCGAGGCGCTGACTTTCGCGGATAAGGTTGTGGTTATGTATGATGGCCGCGTGGTGCAAATGGGCACCCCACAAGAGCTGTTCGAGAAACCCGCCCACACGTTTGTGGGCTACTTCATCGGCTCCCCGGGGATGAACGTTTTGGACGCAGAGGTGCAGGGCAACACCGCCATCATTGGCGGCACTCAGGTCGCCTTGGGTGCAGGTTTCGGCAGCCCGAAGGGTAAGGTTGAACTGGGTGTACGGCCAGAGTTCACATCGCTCAGCGCTAGCGACACTGGTCTGCCGGTGACAATCAAACGGGTTGAAGATGTGGGCCGCCACAAAATCGTGCGTGCTGATTATCAAGGAACACCGATCAACGTGCTGGTTGGTGAAGGCGAAAACATCTCGCCTGACATGAACCGTGTGGTCTTCGATACAGCAGGCGTGAACGTCTATTCCAACAGCTGGCGCGTTGCGCCGCAGGCGGCGTGACATGATGCAACACCACAGATATTCGCAAGGACATTGTCATGAATAAGACAGTCAATCAAAAGGCATGGTTCCTAATCCTCCCTGTGCTGCTGCTTGTCGCGTTTTCTGCAGTCATCCCGCTTATGACGGTCGTAAACTACTCAGTCCAAGACACATTCGGGAAGAACCAGTTCTTCTGGGCCGGTCTTGAGTGGTTCCGCGAGATGATGGGATCAGAGCGGATGTGGGATGCGCTTGGCCGCCAGATTGCATTTTCGCTGATCATTCTGGCCATTGAAATTCCGCTTGGCATCTTTGTGGCACTTAACATGCCGAAAAAGGGGTTCTGGGCATCGTTCTGCTTGATCCTGATGTCACTGCCGCTGCTGATCCCTTGGAACGTCGTTGGCACCATCTGGCAGATTTTCGGCCGCGTCGATATCGGCTTACTAGGCTATACGCTTGCTGCTTTGGGGATTGATTACAACTATACCCAAGACTTCTATGCCGCTTGGGCGACAGTCATTGTGATGGATGTCTGGCATTGGACATCGTTGGTTGCCCTGCTTGCTTATGCTGGTTTGCAGTCCATTCCGGACGCCTATTACCAAGCTGCGAAAATCGACCAAGCCAGCCGCTGGAACGTGTTCCGCTTCATCGAGCTGCCCAAGATCATAGGCGTATTGATGATCGCTATCCTGCTTCGGTTTATGGACAGCTTCATGATCTACACCGAGCCGTTCGTGGTGACAGGTGGTGGCCCCGGAAATTCGACCACATTCCTGTCGATTGATCTGGTCAAGATGGCGCTTGGACAGTTTGACCTTGGCCCTGCTGCTGCCTTCTCGATCATGTATTACCTCGTAATTTTGCTCATCTCTTATGTCTTTTACACCGTGATGACGAACCTTGATAAACGGGATGGCCACTGATGTCTGACATGACCATAAACGCACCACGTCGCCGCACGCCCAAGGTTAAGGGCAGCGCGATTGTCATGGGGATTTACCTGCTGTTCTTGCTGCTGCCGATCTATTGGCTCCTGAACATGAGCCTCAAATCAAACACCGAGATTCTGAACAGCTTTACCCTGTGGCCGCGCGATCTGACATTCGACAACTATGTGACAATCCTGACAGATGCGTCGTGGTACACAGGGTATCTGAACTCGATGGCCTATGTGGTCATGAACATGGTGATCTCGCTCGCTGTGGCACTGCCTGCGGCTTATGCGTTTAGCCGCTACAGCTTTATGGGGGACAAGCACCTGTTCTTCTGGTTGCTCACCAACCGGATGGCCCCACCGGCGGTATTCGCCCTGCCCTTCTTTCAGCTTTATAGCTCGGTTGGCTTGTTCGACACGCATATCGCTGTGGCCTTGGCGCATTGCCTGTTTAACGTGCCGCTGGCGGTCTGGATCCTGGAAGGGTTCATGCGCGGCGTCCCCAAAGAGATCGACGAGACTGCCTATATCGACGGCTATTCGTTCCCGCGCTTTTTCATCAAGATTTTCACGCCACTTGTGGCCTCTGGCATCGGCGTGACCGCGTTCTTCTTGTTCATGTTCAGCTGGGTCGAACTGTTACTCAGCCGCACGCTGACATCGGTGAACGCCAAACCTATTGCCGCCACCATGACACGCACTGTGGGTGCCGCCGGTATCGATTGGGGCGTACTGGCTGCGGCCGGAGTTCTGACGATCGTGCCGGGTGCATTGGTGATCTATTTTGTCCGCAACTACATCGCCAAGGGCTTCGCCCTGGGTCGTGTTTAACCAATAGGAGAAACCACAATGGAATGGATGGCATGGACTTGGCCGACCGCCCTTTTCTTCGGCATTATTGCAGCGACTTTGGTTACCTTCACGGTGCTTGCAATCAAATTTCCCGAGGTGCCCCGCGTTGGTGTTCTCCGGATCGAAACGACCCGTGGTGACAGATTGTTCATCACGCTATTGGGCTCAGCCTTTATTAATCTGGCTTGGCTTGGACTACTTAGTGCTCCCCAGTGGGGCGCGCTGATCGTCTGTCTCCTTTACACCATAGCGGTCTTCCGCTGGGTCTAATCGAGTTTGTAATCCGGCACGCAAGAACCGGACTGCAATTACTGTTCAATTTTTGGGAGGAACAAACATGAACTTGCGACTTAGAGGAACCACCGCGATAGGCCTTGCTGCTTGCATGCTTGCCGCGCCTGCGTTCGCTGATATGGAGGCCGCCAAGGCATTCCTTGATAGCGAAATCGGGGAACTTTCGACGCTGTCCCGCGCTGATCAAGAATCCGAGCTTCAGTTTTTTGTCGATGCGGCCAAACCGTACGAAGGCATGTCGATCAACGTTGTTTCCGAGACAATCGGCACGCACACGTACGAGTCCACAGTGTTGGCTCCGGCGTTCGAAGCCATTACAGGTATCAAGGTCACGCATGATCTGATCGGTGAAGGCGATGTTGTTGAGAAACTGCAAACACAGATGCAGTCCGGCGAAAACATCTATGACGCCTACATCAACGACTCCGATCTGATCGGCACGCACTGGCGCTACAAGCAAGCGCGCAACCTGACTGACTGGATGGCTGGCGAAGGCGCTGCCGTAACCAACCCGAACCTCGATCTGGCCGATTTCATTGGTCTGTCGTTCACAACTGGCCCGGATGGCAAAGTCTACCAATTGCCTGACCAACAGTTCGCGAACTTGTATTGGTTCCGGTATGATTGGTTCAACGACGAGCAGAACAAAGCGGACTTCAAAGCGAAGTACGGCTATGATCTCGGCGTTCCGGTCAACTGGTCCGCCTATGAGGATATAGCGGAATTCTTCACCGGTCGTGACCTGTCACGCTTGGGCGTTGAAGGCGAAGTCTTTGGCAACATGGACTACGGCAAGAAAGACCCGTCTTTGGGTTGGCGCTATACTGACGCGTGGCTGTCCATGGCTGGTGCCGGCGACGTAGGTGAGCCAAACGGCCTGCCCGTTGACGAATGGGGCATCCGCGTAAACGAAAAGTCACAACCAGTTGGGTCTTGCGTTGCCCGTGGCGGCGCGACCAACGGTCCTGCAGCTGTTTATGCTGTGACCAAAGCAATCGAATGGCTGGAAAAATACTCCCCTCCTGCCGCTGCCGGTATGACATTCTCAGAAGCAGGGCCAATTCCTGCACAGGGTAATGTCGCACAGCAGATGTTCTGGTACACCGCGTTTACCGCCGCATCTGTAGAGCCTGATCTGCCTGTGATGAACGAAGATGGCACGCCAAAATGGCGTATGGCACCTTCACCGCACGGTGCATATTGGACTGAAGGCACCAAGATCGGCTACCAAGACGCCGGTTCCTGGACGCTGATGGAATCAACACCAGTTGATCGTGCACAAGCCGCGTGGCTTTATGCGCAGTTCGTGACGTCCAAAACAGTCGACGTAAAGAAAAGCCATGTTGGTCTGACATTCATTCGTGAATCCACGATCCAGCACGAAAGCTTTACCGAGCGTGCACCAAAGCTGGGTGGTTTGATCGAATTCTACCGCTCACCAGCACGGGTTCAGTGGTCGCCAACAGGCACCAACGTTCCTGACTATCCAAAGCTGGCTCAGCTGTGGTGGCAGAACATCGGCGACGCAATGTCCGGTGCGAAGACACCTCAGGAAGCACTCGATGCACTTTGTGCAGATCAGGAAAAAGTCCTGATCCGTCTGGAGCGTGCCGGTGTTCAGGGCGATCTTGGTCCGGTTATGAACGACGAAAGCGATCCGTCTTTCTGGCTCGATCAGCCTGGCTCACCTAAGGCAAAACTGGCAAACGAGGACGAAACGCCAGTGACCATCTCGTATGATGAGCTGATCAAATCCTGGCAGTAAGTTAACGGTCCGGGGCCGCATGTTGGCCCCGGACCCCTGCCTTTTTGTTACACCCTTACACATTGGGCGAAACCATGACCTATATCCTTGCAATCGATCAGGGCACGACCTCAACACGCGCAATCCTTTTTGACAGTGCCATGGCTGCGATTGCCCAAGACGGCACAGAATTCCCACAGCATTTCCCGCAATCTGGCTGGGTCGAACACGACCCCGAGGACCTATGGGCGACGACCCTATCCACCTGCCGCGCGGCGATGACCAAGGCCGTTATCACGGCAGACCAGATCACCGCGATTGGCATTACCAACCAGCGTGAAACAGTTGTTGTCTGGGACAAGACCACAGGTCGGCCCATTTACAACGCCATCGTCTGGCAAGACCGACGTACAGCCGAACACTGTCACGTCCTGCGCGACGCAGGACATGAGCAGATGATTACCGCCCGCACAGGCCTGTTGATTGATCCCTATTTCTCCAGCACCAAGCTCAAGTGGATTTTGGATCATGTTGACGGCGCACGTGATCGCGCTGTGAAAGGCGAACTGCTGTTTGGCACGGTGGATAGCTTTCTCATCTGGAAGCTGACAGGCGGAGCAGTACATGCAACAGACGCCACAAATGCGGCGCGCACCATGTTGTATGACATCCACAAAGGACGCTGGAGCCAGACTATTTGCAACCTTCTGGACATCCCGATGCAGATGCTACCCGAAGTCAAAGATTGTGCCGCAGATTTTGGCCAAACGCAGACCGATCTATTCGGCCAGCCGATCCCGATATGCGGGGTTGCCGGCGATCAACAGGCCGCAACCGTGGGTCAGGCCTGCTTTGAACCCGGCATGTTGAAGTCTACCTATGGCACCGGCTGCTTTGCACTTTTGAACACAGGAGAGACACCAGTTGTTTCTCAAAACAGGTTGCTGACGACCATTGCCTATCAATTGAATGGCACACCTACCTACGCTCTTGAAGGGTCTATTTTCGTGGCAGGTGCTGTTGTGCAATGGCTTCGCGATGGCCTGAAAATTATCGGAGATGCAGCACAGACCCAAGCGCTGGCTGAACTAGCAGACCCAAATCAAGAGGTTGTCATTGTACCCGCCTTTGTCGGCCTTGGTGCACCCTATTGGAACGCGGAATGCCGGGGCGCCGCATTTGGTCTAACCCGTGGAACTGGCCCTGCAGAGATGGCTAGAGCAGCCCTTGAAAGCGTCGGCTATCAGACGCGGGATTTGTTGGAGGCCATGTCCTCGGATTGGCAAGCCACTGGCGTGCAGCCCACATTGCGGGTGGATGGCGGCATGTCTGCGAATGATTGTGCAATGCAGTTTTTATCAGACATTATCGCAGCCCCCGTGGACCGACCGGTGAATCCTGAGACGACCGCTCTTGGCGTTGCGTGGCTTGCGGGTATGCAGGCTGGAGTTTACCCCGCTCAGGCTGAGTTTGCCGCTGGCTGGGCACGCGATACCCAATTTGTGCCGCAGATGGACGATGCTGTGCGGCAAACCAAATACGCGCGCTGGAAAAGAGCTGTCGCCGCGACAATAGGTTTCTGATCCACAGTTATCTCCCCACCGAAAGGCAACAAAATGACGTTCTCATTTTCAAGTCCGCAAACCATCCATTTTGGACGGGGGCAAAGCCAGCAGGCTGCTGCCATAGCCGCAGGATATGGGAAAACAGCCCTGCTAGTTCACGGCGCAAACGCAGACAGGGTGCAATGGCTGATGAAATCCTGCGCGGATGCAGGGTTGATGACGAAGACAATCAGCTGCAAATCCGAACCCTCCCTGCAAGCTATCGAACAGGCTTTGGTGCAGCTGGGTGGTTTCCACCCCTCTGTGGTTGTTGCAGTTGGTGGCGGGTCTGTCATGGACTTTGCAAAGACCCTTGCGGCGCTTATTCCATGCGATGGCTCCCCCATTGAATATCTGGAGATTGTGGGGACCGGACGGCTATTAGAGCACGAACCGATCCCGATGATCGCCCTTCCAACCACCGCGGGCACTGGTGCAGAGGTAACAAAGAATGCGGTGATCTCGGTTCCGGAACGAGGTCTGAAGGTCAGCCTGCGCGACCCGCGTATGATCCCGCAAGTGGCCATTGTTGACCCGGACCTGATGCAAGGTGCGCCAAAACATGTTGCGCTTTGTGCCGGTCTTGATGCGATCACCCAGGTCATTGAACCTTATCTATCCGTGAAGGCAAACCCGATGACAGATGCGCTTTGCCTCGCAGCTATTCCTGTTGGCGTTCGGGCACTAAGAGATGTCGTTGAACAAGATTGTCCAGAAGGGTGGGATGCTCTGGCATGGGTTAGCACCTGTGGAGGATTGACCTTAGCGAACGCGGGTCTCGGAGCGGTTCATGGATTTGCTGGAGTGATTGGCGGCAAAACGAATGCGCCTCACGGGGAGGTCTGTGGCGCATTGCTCCCACCCGTTCTTGAATCCCACCTGCGCCATGCGGAAAAAGGCACGGACATACATGCGCGACTGACTTGGGTAATGGGTCACTTTGATGTTTATTTTGGGCAGGCGCAAAAAAATGCCGGGCTTGCCGGACTGCGTCAGTGGTCAATCGAAATGGGCCTACGCGGTTTAAATGAAATAGGCCTATTGACGGAAAACCATTCAGAAGTTGCGGCCGCTGCCGCCACGGCCTCATCCATGAAAGGTAACCCGTTCCCATTGTCAGAAAATGAGCTCATGCAGATTTTGCAGGCGGCAAAGTAAGAACGGTCATTCGATCTTCTCAGGCGATGCGTGCTTTTCCTTAGGTTGCCGTGCTTTGCTTGAAAAGTTTGCGTGCTAAGACCTTGCTCTGGCATCCAGACATCCATAAATCGGAAGCTTTGGTCATGACATACCAATGCGATTTCCACACCTGGCTCAAACCTACCTTCGACCTGTTCAGCCGACGATGCGGCGCGGCTCCCCCAGACCTGTCTTACGTGCATCGCGCAGCATTTTATCAGCATCAAGGATGGTACTGTGGACATCCGACCCTTTGCATTCGGGTCGTTGACACCAGCTACTTTAGAGGATGGTTCTACTGACCCTCTAGACGCGCAAACCACCCAGCTTAGACTACGAGCGCAGGTAGCAGTTCGGTGCCCGCCAATACTGCGGCAGCAGAATAGTGGGCGATGCGACCGTGTTTGGCATGTAGACCTTTCTAATTTCCGCAAAAACTCCGCTAACATTGAACAAGAAGCACTTCCAACGGGAGATTAGGTCAAACAAAAGCCATATACTTACGTCCTCAGCCATCATCGCGATATTGTAGGTGCTCGTTCCAGCAGAAGCTGCCCCAAACGCGTATCGCCACGATGCCCAGTGGGACTTAGATTTTAGATTTATCGCCAATCGCGATTGGCGATCTATAAGGCCGAAATCGAGGCTTGGGTTGCTGAATGCGACCAGGGCGGTATTGCTGGTTATGTGGATGGCCAGTTCGAGCTTTTGCCAGTTATTAATGCGGCGCAATGCCGCTTTCAAAAGTGAATACTGTGAAGTGGTCCTGCTTTTTAGGACAGTTTTGCGGCTTGGCTAAGATGCATCT
>NZ_JBALVJ010000093.1:0-10428 GCF_036961165.1 Sulfitobacter sp.
GATGCATCTTAGCCAAGCCGCAAAACTGTCCTAAAAAGCAGGACCACTTCAGAACCCCGCGTCGATCGGCAATATCGTCTATTCCGATGTGGCTTTAGCCCCTTGCACGGCGGCAGCGTCGGTCGAGTTGATCAAAGAAACTGGCCTTGATCTGAAGGGACTGGAAATCGTGATGATTGGCCACTCCGAGATTGTCGGTAAACCGGCTGCTATGATGCTTATGGCGGAAGGTGCGACGGTTACGGTTTGCCATCACATGACGCGGTCTGTTGCGATGCATTCCCGGCGGGCCGATGTGGTGATCGTGGCCGTGGGAAAACCGCATCTGATTGGACCAGAGATGATCAAACCGGGTGCTGCTGTGATCGACATTGGCATCAACCAAATCGAACAGGATGGCGAGACATGGATCGTCGGGGATGTTGATACAAAGGCTGTTCTCGAAGTTGCTGGCTGGATCACTCCGGTGCCCGGGGGGGGCGGGCCTGTTACCGTGGCTATTTTGATGCGCAATGCAATTGTGGCACATCAACGTCAGGTCGCGGCGGGGTGGATCTAAAGCGCGAGATATCCGATCCCTGCAAATGTGATCGCGCAGCCAACCCACTGGGGAAAAGTCATCTTTTCGTTGAGAAGTCCCCAAGCTAACACGATCGTTATCAACCCAAAAACAGACGCAGCGACTGCCGCATATTCCGCATTGGCCAGTCCCCCGGCTGAAATCATGCATAGCAAAGCGATCCCATCGGCCAGACCCATCAATGTCAGAAGCCCAAGCGATCGGCGTCCGGGCCAGAATGGAGGTTTCCATACCACCATGCCACCAATCAACAGCGCAATTGCGGTACTGCGCGTGATCAGGGTTGCTGGCAAATGATGCGACATTTCCGCAGCCATCTGACCTAATGCGAAGGTGCCCGCATATCCGAAAGACGCGATGGACGCGAAGAATATCGTGACGCCTTTTGGCACAGTATCCTCTGCGCTTTGATCAGACAGATAGGCGACGGTTGAGACGCCGCATAAAATGACAAAAACGGTAAGCCATTCCACAACGGTGACATGCGTCCCGGTAAATGCCGCCCATAGAACAGACAGGATCGGAAAACTTGCGATTATGGGCGCAACCAACCGGACTGGCCCCCGCTGGAAGGCCCCATAAAGACCAAGGCTGGCGACGAGGAAAAATACACCTGCTAAAACTGCAGGTGCAAAGGCTTTTGCGGGTGTCTCGTGAAAACCGCTCGTGGCCAGCATGTATGCGACATGAAACAGCAAACCCGTGCACAGCACAGTCAGCAAAGATGCCATAAGCGGCGCTTTTTGGCTGACAAACCGGACACAGATGTCGTGAAATCCCCAAGCGAATGCTGCTATAAGGCCAAGAGAAAGCGCACTCACTTAGGGAGATCGACGGTTTTGAGTAAATTCATTATCCTCAGGGCCTAACTATTCTTGCATCGTCGATGTGTTCGACATATTCTTATGATTAAACTAATTTTCCGGTGGTGCAACATGCCTGTGCCGGAGCGGAGGACAGATGTTCGACGATCCTTATCTAAAAGTCAGGCCCGGCCCGCCTCGGCCCAGTGAAATTATACAGCCGTTGGTGTTCTCAATGCCTCCGGGCACCGAACGCTATGTGATTCAGGGAGCAGGGGCGGTGCTTGTTGCTGTTGAAGCCGGTGACAAAATTTCGGTGAGCAACGATGAGGGTGGACAACCTTGCGAGATCCTTTGTGTCGACAAACATGGCAAGGCTGATGCCGCGATACTTGGTGTTACAGCGAACTGTGAGATGGAAGGGACAAGAGCCCTGCTGGCCAGCTCGGACAGATCATTGCACGGGCTACGGATGCGGCTGGATGCACGTGGTATCAGCTTGGGCACGGAGCGGGGGCTGCGCTTTTTCGATGCTACAACGCCAGCAAAAACCAGCGAAGAATTCCGGACACAGCGTGATGGGACGTTGATCATAGCCGCCCCAGGCCGCGCGATGGACATCGAGGCGCAAGATACCGCCACCCCTCTGACCGTAATGATCACTCGTGCGGTGATCAAATCACATGTTAAATTTGAATTGCCGACTCCGCTTGCGGACCCTCTTCAAGACATCCGGATCCACACTCAGACGGCCGAATCCTATTTCGTCAAGGCGGGTGACTTCATCCAGATTATTGACGTTGACGGGCGCCAATGCACCGATTTTGAGTGTTTCTCGGCCCGAAAGTTAGATCGAGGCATTGAGCATGCCCTTGATGTAACAACGACCCGGACATTGATGGGGTACGCCTACCCAATGCCCGGGCTACATGCCAAATATTACGATCAGGAAATGCTCCCCCTTGTCGAAGTCGTGCAGGACACCTGTGGACGTCATGACGCCTTTGCACTGGCATGTTCGGCGAAGTATTACGATGATATCGGGTACCCGGGGCACGCAAATTGCTCTGACAACTTCAACGGGGCATTGAAAAATTTCAATGTCGCGGGTCGCCCCGGCTGGATGGCGATCAACTTCTTTTTCAATACCAGCATTGACGATCACGGAGTGATGTATGCGGACGAACCGTGGTCACGGCCCGGCGACTATGTGTTGCTGCGCGCGCTGACCGACATCGTATGCGGCAGTTCTGCATGCCCGGATGATACAACTGCCGCCAATGGTTGGAACCCAACCGATATCCATATTCGCACGTATAGCGGCAAAGAGACATTCCAACGTTCCGTCGCTTACCGCACAACCCCAGACGCGGAGCCCAAAATGACCAAGCAAACAGGTTTTCACGAGAGCTTCGCCAAACACACGCGAAATTTTATTGAATATAACGGCTATTGGTTGGCCAATTGTTTTGCCAAGGAAGGCCCGATCGAAGAATATCAGGCATGTCGCCAAAAGGCGGTGATCATGGACCTGAGCCCGCTGCGCAAGTTCGAGATCACGGGGCCGGATGCGGAGGCTTTGTGCCAGTATATTTTCACACGCAACATGAAGACTTTGCCTGTGGGCGGCGTCGTTTATACGGCAATGTGCTATGAACATGGTGGCATGATCGACGATGGCACCGTATTCCGCCTTGGCCGCGATAATTTTCGGTGGATTGGTGGCAATGACTATGGCGGCGAATGGATGCGGGAGCAGGCTGAAAAAATTGGACTAAAGGTTCTGGTTCGGTCCTCGACAGATCAATTGCATAATGTTGCTGTGCAAGGCCCCGAAAGCCGCGATTTGCTGCGCAAGATCGTCTGGACTGCCCCCCATAATCCCGAATTCGATCAGCTTGGCTGGTTCCGTTTCACGCCGGCGCGGTTGATGAACGAAAGCGGCACGCCCTTCGTTTTGTCGCGCACCGGCTATACTGGCGAACTAGGCTATGAAGTCATGTGTCATCCCAAAGACTGTGCCGAGATTTTTGACGCTATCTGGGACGCAGGGCAGGGGCATGGGCTGCGGCCAATGGGACTAGAGGCGCTGGACATGGTGCGAATAGAGGCCGGGTTGATTTTCGCTGGATACGACTTCAGCGATCAGACCGATCCCTTTGAGGCGGGCATCGGATTCACCGTGCCGCTGAAAACCAAGCCCGATGATTTTATTGGGCGCGATGCGTTGATCCGCCGAAAAGAGAACCCAATGCACAAGTTTGTAGGGCTTGAGATCGACAGCAATGTCGATGTCGGGCACGGCGACCCAGTGCATGTCGGGCGCGCGCAAATCGGTGAAGTGACATCTTCCATGCGCTCGCCGTTGCTGGGCAAGAATATCGCATTGGCGCGGGTGGACGTCGCGCATTCAGAGGTCGGCAGAAAGCTGGAGATCGGCAAACTGGACGGCCAGCAAAAACGCCTGCCTGCTGTCATTGCCCCCACCGTCGCCGCTTATGATCCGGGAAAAGAACGGCCACGTTCTTGACCTTAGGCCAGATCGTTTTGGCCATCTGTCCGATTGTCGGAGGGATGGCCGTGAGCGTAGCGATAGCAACAGGAGCATTTGCAAGCAGTTTCTGCGATGACTTGGCACAGCTTGGCACCAGCCTTAGCTCTCCGGCGGAGAGTCCAGATCAACGCTTTGCCTTATCTGAGGATGGTGCAGCGCAAGCCGGATGTCAGACATCACTGAACATCGGTGGCGGCAAGTCATTGCACTGCATGTGGGCGTTTGCTTATCGCTCGGATGCCGCGACAGAGGCGTTTGAAACGCTGCTGCGTCAGGTTGCCAATTGTGGGGGCGAAAGCGTCATGCGGGATCAAGATGTGAACCATCCTGACTTCTATGACTTACACCTGTTTACCTTCGCCGACAGTACGGTCGGCGTCTCACTAAAAGACAAGGGAGCGCTTTCACAAACCCTTGTCTTTCTGACCTTTGTCAAAGTAGCGAAACCCTAGTTCTTCAAGTAGACTGCCAGACTATCATCAAGCGCATCTTTCCATGGCGTATGGTGCTTCGGGGCCATCGTTCCAGTGATCACTGAGGTATAGGCATTGTCGCGGAAGGTCATGATCCCCTTCTTCTTGTGCCCCTTCCATTGCTTGAACGCCTGACAAGCCCCTTCCACATCAAAGCTGGGGTAGTCGGTCTCGTCGATCAACTCTTTAGTATAATCGCCCTGATACCAGATTGCGCCATAGTCGTCCTCCAGCGCGTCCTCGCGGGCGACACGGTCTTGGACGTCGGCCTGCATCGCGGCGCGGTCTGGTAGGGCGATGCGATCCATGATCACGTCACGCACCCACCAGGCCTGTGCGTCGAACATGTTGAAGGTGAACCACTGGTCCTGCATGCCGATATAGAACAGGTTGGGATTGTTGACCCAGGCCACGGCTTTGTACAGGTCTGCTGCGGCCAGCCGGTTTGCGGTGCGCAGGCGCAACTCATCCGCCAAAAAGGGGAAGTGATGTTTGTACCCGGTACATAGGATCACGGCGTCCACATCCTTGGTGGTGCCATCCTTAAAATGCGCAGTGTTTCCATCGACCTTTTGCAGCAAAGGCACTTCTTGCCAATTGTCGGGCCAGTCATAGCCCATGGCAGCGGTGCGGTGGCTGACGGTGATCGATTTCGCCCCGTATTTCCAGCATTGCGATCCGATGTCTTCGGCGGAATAGGAAGTGCCGACGATCAGGATGTCTTTGTCAGCAAACTCAATCGCATCGCGAAAATCATGGGCATGTAGCACGCGGCCTTTGAACGTCTCAAAGCCTTCGAAATACGGCACGTTGGGTGTCGAGAAATGCCCGGTGCATACGATCACATGATCGAACTCTTCGGTGTAATCGTGATTGGCTGGCAGGTCACAGACCGAGACGGCAAACTTGTCACCTTTGGCTTCGACGTGGCGGACGGCGGTATTGAAGTGGATCCAGTCCCGCACACCTGCCTTTTTCACGCGCCCTTCGATATAGTCGAATAAAACCGCACGTGGCGGATAAGAGGCGATTTGCTTGCCAAAATGTTCCTCGAACGAATAATCCGCGAATTCTAAACCTTCCTTTGGTCCATTCGACCACAGGTAGCGATACATCGACCCGTGTACCGGTTCGCCGTATTCATCAAGGCCGGTGCGCCATGTATAATTCTACAATCCGCCCCAATTGGACTGTTTTTCAAAGCAAACAACTTCGGGGATTTCCGCCCCTGCGGCTTGGGCGGATTGGAAAGCCCTTAGTTGGGCCAAACCCGAAGGCCCGGCCCCAAGAATTGCGACGCGCTTTTTCATTCTGATCCCTCTCTAGATGTCTAGGGTGTTGTCTTTTTCCCATTGTGAAAAATGGGACGTAAAGTCATTCCATTCCTGCATTTTCATCTTGATGTAGGAGGCAGAGAATTCATCGCCCATGGCGGTTTTGAGCCCGGCATCCTTGTCATAATCACGCAGTGCGTCCAGCATGTTCAGCGGAAGTCTCGGGGCATCAGTGATCGTGTGGCCTTCGGCGTACATGTCGATGTCGTGGCGCCTGCCGGGGTCGGCTTTGCTGCGCACGCCTGACAGACCGGCAGCGATGATGACGGCCTGCAACAGATAGGGGTTGGCTGCACCATCTGGCAGGCGCAGCTCAAACCGACCGGGGCCAGGCACGCGCACCATATGGGTCCGGTTGTTACCGGTCCATGTGACTGTGTTGGGGGCCCATGTCGCGCCTGACATGGTACGCGGCGCGTTGATGCGTTTGTAACTGTTCACGGTCGGGTTGGTGATCGCCGCCAATGCGCTGGCATGTTTCATGATGCCACCAAGGAAGTGTTTGCCGCGCTCGGACAGGCCGACTTCGCCCGTCTGTCCTTCGCCAGCCCCTGCAAAAACGTTCGTTTTGGCAGCAGCGCCCGGTGCGTCCCAGACCGAGATATGCGCGTGACAACCGTTGCCCGTCAGCCCCTCGATGGGTTTGGGCATAAAGGTCGCGCGGTAATCGTGCTTTTCGGCGACAGTCTTGGTCATGAACTTGAAAAAGCTGTGCTTGTCGGCGGTCTTGAGCGCGTCGTCATAATCCCAGTTCATTTCCCACTGACCATTCGCGTCTTCATGGTCATTTTGGTAGGGGTTCCAGC
Organism: Sulfitobacter sp.; assembly: GCF_036961165.1. Taxonomy (GTDB): domain Bacteria; phylum Pseudomonadota; class Alphaproteobacteria; order Rhodobacterales; family Rhodobacteraceae; genus Sulfitobacter. The sequence goes on from NZ_JBALVJ010000093.1 coordinate 6,551, forward strand.
CCAATTCGAGCATGTAGTCACTGATCTCGCGGATCACGTCGAGGCGGCGCATGAAGGCCTGTTGGTCGTAGCAAGGCTTGGCAGCGGTGTCGAAAGCGTCCGAGATTTGATCACCTGCGGGGGTCAGCAAAAAGAACTCTGCCTCAATGCCGGTTTTGACATGCATGCCCTCAGAGGCGGCTTCGGCTATGAGTCTGCGCAGCACGTTGCGAGGCGCTTGTGCGACGGGTTCGCCTTCCATCACGCAGTTTGCGGGGATCCATGCGATTGTCTTGTCCCACGGCAGAATGATGACGGCATCGGGGTCTGGTACGGCCAGCATATCGGGATGTGCAGGGGTCAGATCGAGCCATGTTGCAAAGCCCGCAAAGCCCGCGCCGTCCTCTTGCATGCCTGCTATTGCGCGGGCAGGGACCAGCTTGGCACGTTGGCCGCCGAAAAGGTCGGTATAGGAAATCATAAAGTATTGAATGCTGTTGTCGGCAGCAAATTTTGCCAGATCAGTTGCCATATTTCTTCCCTGCTTTCGTCTGCATGAGGTAAAAAAAAAGGGCGCAGGCCGTGATCGGCTGCGCCCGCGTGTTGATCAGTAGGATGTGCCTGGTTTGCCAGGGTACCAATCGGTGCCCGCCAGAGGAATTTTCGCCATTGCGGCAGCTTCCATGGTCAGGGCGCAAAGGTCCTCGGGTTCCAGATTGTGCAGGTGGTTCTTACCACATGCCCTTGCGATGGTTTGCGCCTCAAGGGTCATCACCTTGAGGTAATTATTCAACCGCCGACCGCCCTCAATGGGATCGAAACGCGCCATTAATTCAGGGTCTTGTGTGGTGATCCCCGCGGGGTCTTTGCCTTCGTGCCAGTCATCATAAGCCCCTGCAGTGGTACCAAGCGCGTTATACTCTGACTCCCACTTCGGGTCATTGTCGCCAAGCGCGATCAAGGCTGCGGTGCCAATGGCCACGGCGTCTGCGCCAAGTGCCATGCATTTGGCCACATCAGCGCCATGACGGATGCCGCCAGAGACGATCAACTGCACCTCGCGGTGCATGCCAAGGTCTTCGAGTGCACGGACGGCTTCACGGATACAGGCCAGAATGGGCTGACCCACGTGTTCAATGAACACGTCCTGCGTGGCCGCAGTCCCGCCCTGCATGCCGTCCAGAACGACCACATCCGCGCCCGCCTTGACGGCCAGAGTGGTGTCAAAGTAGGGCCGCGCACCGCCAATTTTGATGTAGATCGGTTTTTCCCAATTGGTGATTTCGCGGAGCTCAAGGATCTTGATTTCCAGATCGTCAGGCCCGGTCCAGTCGGGGTGACGACAGGCAGAGCGCTGGTCGATCCCCTTTGGCAAATTACGCATTTGCGCGACCCGGTCCGAGATTTTCTGACCCAGTAGCATGCCGCCACCGCCCGGCTTGGCGCCTTGGCCCACCACGATTTCAATCGCATCGCAGCGCCGCAGATCGTCGGGGTTCATGCCGTAGCGTGACGGGAGGTATTGATAGACCAAAGTCTTGGAATGACCGCGCTCTTCTTCGGTCATGCCACCATCGCCTGTGGTGGTCGAGGTGCCGGCCATAGTCGCCCCGCGCCCCAGCGCTTCTTTCGCCGGGCCTGACAATGCACCAAAGGACATGCCTGCGATGGTCACGGGTGTGTCCAGCTTGATCGGGTTTTTGGCAAACCGCGTGCCGAGTGTTACGGAGGTTTCGCATTTCTCGCGGTACCCTTCGAGCGGGTATCGCGAGATAGACGCGCCAAGAAACAGCAGATCGTCAAAATGCGGTACCTTGCGTTTGGCACCACCGCCCCGGATATCATAAATACCGGTGGCCGCGGCACGCCGGATTTCGGCGTTCACCTTATCGGTGAATGTCGCGGACTGTACCGGAACTGTCCGCGGCGCGCCGTTGTGATCATCTTTCATAGCGGCCCCTTAATATGCGTTGTCGATGTTGAAATTATAGAGCTTACGGGCAGAGCCATAGCGTTTGAACTCGGAGGCTTTGGCATCGCATCCACCGCGTTCCAACAGCTCTTCCAGAATTGCCAAATGTTTGGGGCGCATCTCTTTTTCGATGCAGTCGGCACCAAGTGATTTGACAGAGCCACGGACGAACAAGCGCGCCTCGTACAGCGAGTCGCCCAAGGCCTCACCTGCATCACCGCAAACGACCAGATTGCCCGATTGCGCCATGAAGGCGGACATATGCCCGATACTGCCGTGCACGATGATGTCTATCCCCTTCATCGAAATGCCGCAGCGTGATGATGCATTGCCCTTGATGATCAGCGTGCCGCCATTGCCCGTGGCACCGGCGTATTGGCTGGCGTCGCCTTCTACGATGACCGTGCCGCTCATCATGTTCTCAGCAGTGCCGGGGCCGGTTGATCCATGCACATGCACGGTCGCCTGCTTGTTCATGCCAGCGCAGTAATAGCCGGTCGAGCCTTTGACATTTACTTCAATGGGCGCATCAAGGCCAACGGCAATGGCATGGCTGCCTTTGGGGTTTAGGATTTCCCAAACCGTCTGGTTGGTGGTGGCGGCCTGCGCGTGCAGCGCGGAATTCAGGGCGCGCAGCCCTTCGGCCTCAAGGTCAAATGTTTGCATTCAGGCAGCCTTCTCATGCTCGGTGGGCGCTGTGTTATGGCTCCAGAAATAGACGGTGGCGGGTTCAGGTTCCCAAATGCGGGCAGTTTCTATTCCCGGCAAGTTCACCAAGGCGCGGTATTCCGAGCCGAAGGCGACGTATTGATCGGTTTCAGCCATCACGGCGGGCTTGCAGGCAATCGGGTCACGCACCACACCAAAGCCGTCCTTGGTGCCAACAACAAATGTAAAGAAGCCATCCAGATCAGTCAGGCTGCTTTGCAGCGCTTCGCCTAGCGTCGCTCCATTTTGCATTTTCCATGTGAGGTAGGCCGCGCCAACCTCGGTGTCGTTTTCGGTCACGATCTGCACGCCGGCGCGGCGCAGCTTGCGCCGTAGCGAGTTGTGATTGGAAAGCGAACCATTATGCACCAGGCATTGGTCCATGCCCGTGTTGAATGGATGGGCTCCGAGGGTTGTGACGGCTGATTCTGTGGCCATTCGGGTGTGACCAATCCCATGTGACCCGCTCATCCGACGAATATCAAAGCGCTCTGCCACATTTTTCGGCAGACCCACCTCTTTGTAGATTTCGAGGGTCTCACCGCGACTCATAATCCGCACATTCGGATGATTGGCCGTCAGATAGGATCGGGCCGCGGCCATCTGGTCGGTTTGGATTTCCAGAACGGCGTGTGTGTCCTTGATGGACATGCTGACACTGCCTTGGATCGCCTTGCGCAGCGCGTTATCCAGCTTGTCAAAGCTTGCGGTCGGATCATCGGCTTGGGCTGTCAGCTTTGCCCTACCGTTTGATCCAGCAGTATAAATCGCGATGCCTGCACTGTCAGGCCCGCGATCCGTCATCGTAATCAGCATATCGGTCAACATTTCGCCAAGCTTTGGCTCAAGTGACCTGTCTTTTAAAAAAAGTCCGACGATCCCGCACATGGCCGGGGCCTCCCTCAGTTCATGATTTCTTGAATTTGACGCTAGCACCAATAATTTTGCCGTTCAACCAAAAGGAAACTTTTTTTCACCTAAGTCAATTTTTTCTGGTCAGATCGGACGTCCTATGCTTCATTTACGTCAGTGTCGCGCGAAAGAGCACCTTTGCTCGTCTCGTTAGGCGCGCCTAACAGATGGCAAACACAGGGGTGAAACGTGGAAGAACAACTAGCAGAACTGACGGCACAGGTGGCCGCGTTAAAGGGAAGCAGCGGTGTAACTGTTGAATGTCACTGAGAGCTGACCCGGTAGCCCCATAAATTGTCACTGAGAA
>NZ_JBALVJ010000094.1:0-10310 GCF_036961165.1 Sulfitobacter sp.
AGATGCATCTTAGCCAAGCCGCAAAACTGTCCCAAAAAGCAGGACCACTTCAACCATGAGATGCGCAAGCTGATCCATGTGCAGGCCGACATGACGTGCAAGCGGTGCGGCGCTAAAGGTGATCTGTATTGGCGCATAGAGCGCGCTACTGGGCCGGAGTATCCACGGTCGGCATAGATGGACCTACTTAAAGTATCCGGCGAGAATTGCGATAATGCCAAGAGGCATTGCAGAACCGAACCCAACGGCAAATAGGAATCCACCACGCGGTGCAAGCCAACCAAAGCCATCGCATCACTGGCCGAAAGAAAACGCAAAGGAAAGAAAGCCGATAGCGATCATAAAGCTGCCGACTAGCATAGCTCCTCCCAATAGGGTGAATGCGATGTCAAAAAATCTGTGCACATACCTCATTCGGCTCGCATATCTTCAGTGCAGTAAAATGTCGATATGGTAGCAGAGTAGAGAGGCCATGGTCAGGAAAAACACGCCGGTGTGATCCGGCGGGTGATGTGATCTAGGTCGAGGATGATTAGTCGTTCCTGAGTTCGATCTCAATTTATTCCAAACCCTCTGGGGATTTTTCTAACGCGGCATCGACAATTTCGCGCAGCATCATTCTCGCGATTGTCTCTGCTGGACTATCCCCGACCTGCGTGGTCGTGCTGATACCATTGGGGGCTGTGACCGTCACCAAACCATTCTCAACCTCATAAGTGCCAGAGACTTCGATATTAATTTTGACTGTGTTCATGCTGCGTTCCCTTCGGGATGGATAGACACGGGCCAGATATTGCCGAATTCGGCAAGCGTTTCAATGATCCGGTCACGTAATGGCTGTGGGTGTGCAGGGTCGCGGTCGAGCGCTGTCAGCACGTCGAGCAGGGCGTTGTAATCGGTGTCAGGCAGGTAGGCGGCGGGGCTAGTCATGGTTGGCACTCCAAAGGGTTTATCGTATGGGCGAGATTCGCTGATCTGCTGAATTTTGGCAATACAGAAAATGAATCTAAGACATTGTTTTTGCGTAAGTAAATTCTAAATTTACAGCCCATTCACTCGATCTGCGGCTTGCTGGGCGCTTCGGAGTGGACGGGCATGAGTGTAGGGAGTGACAAATCCACCCAAAATACAGGTATCATATTACCCCATTTGGTGCTAGACCCTATTTTGCATCCATCAGGTCGCGGACTGTCGTGCCAGCCGACGCTTGCGCTGCCTGTTCACGTATGTGAGAGGCCTTCTCCTCGGGCGTCATCGCTTTGAGATTTTTACGCGGAACAATCACGCGGCCCTCTTCCTCGGCTTTTTTCCAGCGCTGAGCCTTCTGATAATCGTTCCAGAGAGGCCTTCCTTCTGGGCCTTTACGGTAGGCGATGATCTCCAATTGACGCGGCGAAAGAACAAATTTACGCGAAGTTTTTGGCTTTGGCTCCTTCAGGGCCGCAAGAAATTTATCGCGGTGCTGTGGTTGCGCAGCTTGCGGTGACGACACCGGTGCAGCGTCAGGCGCAGGCTTTCTAGCGAGGACGTCAGACTTCGCTTCGAGCTCTTCTCTATTCTCCGCGTCCTGTAGCTGTGCGAGCTCTTCGACGGTAATGTCGGGTTCTGGAAAAAACGGGCCTTCGCCTAAGTCCAGCGCGTCGAGGTCCAGCCTATCAAGGTATGGCATTGCTGCAGTGTCGGTCGCGTCCCGATCTTCAGCTTCAATGGAGTCGAGTTCGGTCAGAAAAGTGAGTTCTGCACCGGAGTATTCGCGGTCATCTATCGCTGATTTGAATTTCTGAGATTCACTTGCGTGATCTGCCATGGCATTGTTCTCTGATCACAGTTGAGATTTGAAGCGCTCCGATGTCCCAGCATCGGGGCGCTTTTCTATTGTGGGGTCAGGCGGCGCGCGCCTTCGCGGATTCCGCTTCGATCAAGTCCGCGAAGTCGGACGCGATATCTGAGGCCCATGTTTTTGTCGTCGCCTCACCGCTAGGGATTGCGACTTTGAGAGAGGTGCCACGGCGCGACACGCTGTAATTGTGATCGACGTAACCAAATGCACCGGGGCTTTCTTTACCGTCTACAAATTCGCGGATCGTTGCGGTCAACGCCGCAACACCCTCGTGTGTCAGCGGTGTCTGTGCCTTGCCATCGAAACAGATCAGCAGGCCGTCCGAAGCTGCGCGGATTTGCACACCGGGGATGGTGTGATCTACCAGCCCCTGTGTGCGGGCGAATTTGATCAGCTCGCCAATGGCGGCGCTCAGGGAAGCGGCACCTGTCAGCTCTGCGATCTCTTCAAGCTGCGCTTTGCGCTCACCTGAAAGCCGGATGTGGCCGGGGGAAAGAATTGTCATTGGGTATGTCTCCAAGGTTTCTACATCCCGTATACACGTTAACGTGTGGCTGGGCAGGGGGTTATGCTCAAAAAACGCTTAAAAACAATGCGTTATTATATGTTCTAACGCTGACCCTGTTTTGATAAGCGTGACGGGTTCTGTCTGATTGCGGTTATCACATTGATAATCCGCGCCCTATTATCACAAGCGTGACAGGCGAATGTCTCATCGGGTGCTGCGCTCACCAAAGAATGTGAGAACAAAACGGAAACTGTCACGCTTAGAAAGCAAGTATATAACTAACTAAGAAACTACTTACTAATAACTATAATAGACGAAAATCCTATTATCATAAGCGTGACGCTTCCCTAACTCACCCCTGCGGGGCTCGCCTGCTCGCTGCGCTCGCACTGTTCTTGTCGTTCGTCCGGAAGGGTAAGAGGGTTCTCTATTCCGGCTGATAAGAGGGCTTACTTGACAATTTACCACCTCTCCGGATACGGACGGGCTACGGCAATCGGTCAAGTGTGCCGCGCTCCGGACCAAAAGCCTACAAGTACCGCGCTGCGGACTCTGTAGGGTGCCGAAGGATTGGATCTCGCCTGCCTTGGTTGCAAGGGTGGCCCAGACAAAAGACCCCGCTGTGGGGGCCGTTTTTGACCACACCATAAGGGGATTGTAATAAAAGAAGTTTATAGACTGGGCGAACAGCTGTGAAGCTGCTGTGATCGAAATAAACAGCAAAGGCAAAGCGAAATTTAGGTGACTGCTAGATATACGCCATAGAACATCAGGACGTAGAAGGCGCCGCCGGCGAACAACGCTGCAGTAAGTTTTGCTTGTATAAACATTCGTTAACTATATTCTAGAATGGTTAACAAAGTGTTACGCCTTGCTGCTCTGATCACTCAGGGCCGCATGACATATGTATTTTTGATTTCGGTCATTTGATAAGTTTAGTGGGTGACTGCTAGCACCGTAGACCAGTATTAGGAAAAGTGGTTTAATTTTGATTAAGCCTTGGCAGTGATGAACCATGGACCTGAAAAAATGGGATGCACTCGAGGCAGAGATTGCCGAGATGGTTTTGAGCGGATCCCTGCCATTTAACAAAGCAATAGGCGCAGTAGCCCAAAGGTATCCCGAAGAGAATGTAAGAATTCTGGTTTTGGCGAGCATTTCCTTCTGCTCTAGTATCGACCAATTCTTCGGACTGGCGGCCTATAATGATCTGCTTTCATCAAATAAGCGCTATGAGACGCTAGCCGCTTTGTCAGTAGACATTGCAGTAATGCCTGAGCAATCCCAGACTTTTGCTTGCCTAGTCGGTTATTGGACGCGGACTAATGATGGTATGTTCTTAGCCTAAATGGGAAAGATGGTCGCTTCTGACCTTATGTCTCCTAGGTGAATGAGTGGCGCAGCTTTGCGGTGAATGACCGCGGCGCGCTGGCAACAGCTGACCATTCTTTGCAGGTCCATTTGAGCGGGGCAGGCATGCCGTGCGGCTGATATAGAAACGCCTGCCACCCGCCAAGGTGTTCAAAGAATGCCCGGATCGTCACCATTTCCTCGGGTGCTAATCCATCCCAGCGCAAGGTGATCATATTGCGAATGTGATTGAGACCACGCGGTGACGATTGAGAATAGCCGTCACCGAATGCCGCTTCGTTCAAGCTGATCTCGGGGCTGTGCTGCGTTCTGAGCGATGGTGCCGCGGGTGGCGCGAATGTAGGCAGGGGCATGGGTTATCTACGATTGAGGGCGTTGCTGGGGCGAAGCTGGCGCGCAATCTCGCCTACCACCACGCCGCGCATTGTTTCTTCCATCTGTTTGCCCAGACGTTTGGCGAGGTCGGCATTGGCATCAGGTGTGCGGCCGGATGCGTTCACCGTGACCGGCGCGCTGATTTCAATCGAGGGCGCAGCGGTGCTGGCGCGGGCCATAGGAAGGGCAGACGCAGAGCGGGCAGCACCTACCAGCCCACCGCCGGAATAGCCGCGCAGGGCGCTTGCATGAAGGGCGTCAAGGTTGCCAACGCCAAGGGCCGCGGTCGGGGCTTTGGACAGGACATACTCACCTTTGTGAACAACGCCAGCCGGTTCAAACTTGCCACCGTTGCCAGTGTATCCACCGGATGCAAAACTACCGCCCAGTATTTTGAGGATGTTACCAAACGCGCCACCACCAGCACCAGCGCTACCAAAGGCGTCCAGCAAGCGTTGCTTGAGACTGAGCTTGATCACTTCAAGGATCAGCTGGCCCACGGCACCCTTCGCTGTCAGCGCACCTGACGCAAGCCCTTCGAAGACATTTGCCACCCGATCAGCGCCAGCCTTGCTGGCATTTTGCACTTCTTCGATCTTATCTGCGGCGAGTTCAGCGGCGTTGCCCGCCTTCACATATTCGCCTGCCAGCTTGTCGACCTGCGCGCGCAACTCTGGTGTATCTGCTACACTAGCACGTTGCGCAGCGGCCAACAGTTCGGCTTTTGTGCGCGCAAACTCGAGGGCGTCACCGAGCGCCATGTGCGCACCAGTAAGTTCAGCCAACGGCTGCGCTTCGATCCGTAATGCATTGGTTTCCTGCGTTATAGCTTCGACCTCGTGTTCAAGGTCGTTCTGGCGTCGCGCACCACCACCAGCACCGCGACCACTACCACCGCCACCACTGGACGGCTCTGGACTACCAAACGAAGCGTCGATCGAAGGCAGGTTCGGGCGCGGTGATGTCGTCACGGCCAAGCCGGGTGTTGCTGCGCGGTGACCGTTGCGGCTTCTCGGGCCGGGGTCCATGTTCTCCAATGGCGTGATCTCACCTTCTGGTGATGCACCCGGCAAGCTCGCGCGCAGCTCACAGGCCTTTGTAGCGGCCTGTGCCAGCCGTGTGATCAGACCACCTACCTGTGCGATCACATTGCCAAAGGTGGCACGGTCGATTGCTTCGATCTCGCCAAGGGCGGTGTTTGCCGTGTCTGCGGCAGCTTGCATCCGCTGTGCGAAGTCATCTGCGCTTATCGTGCCGTCCTGCATTTCGCCCGTAAGCGTGCGCATTTTCTCCGATGCGTCCACAAGGGCGTCTGCTATGTTGTTGTAGCCCAGCTGGCGCAGGGTCGCTGCGGCCTGCATAAGGCTTGATCCGGTGTTGTCTGCTACATCACCAAGGGCTTCATACTGGCGGCGCAGGGCCGCGATCTGGTCTGCGTTCTCGCCTGCGGCGTCTGGTCTTGTCACGGTTTAGTTCCGGTCTCTTTCGAGCAATGTTTGCTATGAAGGAGACAAGAAATGGTAACGAGATACACAGACGAGTTTCGCCGTGATGCTGTGCGCATCGCAACCACCAGTGGCCTGACGCGGCCGCAGGTTTCATCCGACTTAGGGGTTGGTCTTTCGACGCTGAACAAGTGGGTTCAAAAGCACCAACATGATGACCTGATGTCTGGACCGCACGAGGATGTGGAAAAGGAAAATACCCGCCTTCGCAAAGAAGTCCGTCTGCTGCGCGAGGAGAGGGAAATTCTAAAAAAGCGGCGATCTTCTTTGCAGGCCAAAGCCGATGAGGTTTGCGTTTATCGATGCCTGGAAAGAAGTGTGGTCCGTCGAAATTCTGTGCCGCGTCATGCAAGTCACGTCCCGTGGTTTTCGGGCCTGGAAAGTTCGTGTTATGAGCCAACGTCAGCGTGATGACATGGTAATTTTGGCCCACATCCGAGAACAACACCGCCTTAGCCTGTAAAGCTATGGTCGACCACGCATGACTGAGGAACTGCAGGAATTGGGGCTGAACGTCGGACACCGCCGGGTTGGCCGGCTGATGCGTGATAACGGGATAAAGATCATAAGAACCCGCAAATACTAGGCTACAACTGATAGCAACCAAGCCTTCAATATAGCGCCAAACCTATTGGACCAGGATTTCTCTGCCGATGCGCCAAACCAGAAATGGGCAGGTGACATTTCCTATATCTGGACCAGTGAAGGCTGGTTGTATCTGGCTGTGATCCTTGATCTGTATTCCCGCCGTGTTATCGGTTGGGCCGTCAGCAATCGTATGAAACGGGACTTGGCAATCCGGGCGCTGGACATGGCTGTAGCGTTGCGGCAGCCGCCGGAGGGATGCACTCATCAAACGGATCGTGGGTCGCAATACTGTTCAAACGAATACCAGAAACTCTTGTCCAAACACGGTTTCAAAGTGTCAATGAGCGGTAAAGGAAACTGCTACGACAATTCGATGGTCGAAACGTTCTTTAAATCCCTCAAGGCAGAGCTGATCTGGCGCAACCGTTGGGAAACACGGCGGCAGGCTGAAGGGGCAATATTCCAATACATCAATGGGTTCTACAATCCACGACGGCGGCACTCGTCGTTAGGGGGCAAAAGCCCCTTGGCATTTGAACGAAAGGCCGCCTAAATGAACTGAGAGACCGGAACGTAAGTGGGACAAGACCAAGTAGTGCGGCTTATGCCCCATTCCCCCCTTTTGTCTTCGGCCCAACTCTATTGTCGCGAGTTGGAAAGGGCGGAGTGCTCCGGAAAATAGAGTTTTTCTAGAACCGAGATTGAGGTTTGTTGCGAGGGGGGAGGGCGGGCCCAAAGCTCCGCCGCAGTCATGCCGCCACCCCGTGTCATACGATCTATCATCGTTGCTCTGCGTATACCCTTATCAATTTATGAATCTGAAACGCGAGAAAACCTGCAGTTTCTTTATGGGAAATATATTCTGTGAACCCCAACATATCCCCAAAAAAAACTTATCATAAAACTTTTCAGAAAATACTACGTCATAAATTTCTCATAACGTTAAATATAAAATTAGTAAAAGTTCACAATCCGTCCATATTTAGAACTCAAAATCACTAACCTCCTGTTCGAAAATATTGTGAAATGGAGGACGGAAATGTATATAGTTTTGGACGATACAGAATATTCAACAAATGAAATTTCATCAGATCTGTTTGGATTAAATTTTGTACTATCTTACGATCTGGAATTTCTGGAAGCAGGCCCTCTTCTAGATCTACTAAGCACTTTGCAACCTAAAAATTTGCGCTATCCGGGAGGATCAATTACCGAAATGATGTTCGCACAAGTAGAGTATGGACAAAATAATTGGGCCACACAGTATTTTGATTCATTGCAAAACGGTGTGACGCAGAGGGAAAATATGCACGCCTTTGTTCAGTCTGCTGCTGACATTGGAGCAAGTGCTCAACTGGTTCTGCCGACAAGTTTCGCATTTGAGCAGTCTGCAGGTCAAGCAATTGCGTCAGGAGATTATGGCTGGCGTAGGGATATTGATCCTAGATACTTTGAGCTCTTAAGTGACTACGTGAATGAATTTTTGTCAGTTGCAAACGAAAATGGTGTGGAGATATCTAGACTAGAGATTGGTAACGAATTTTGGGGATCAGGTCGTATGACCGCTTCGGAATATGGATTTCTGGCTGCTAGCGTAACAGAGTACCTAGCAGAACATTTTCCCAGTCTAGACGTCATAGCGCAAGTTTCGTATATCGCCGGATTTTTCAGTCCAGTTGAAGAATCTCCTGTCTACTTACTAAAAAATGGCGATGATTACGATGTCTACTTTCCATGGCAGGATCTTACTGAGATGCCAAACTTAGCCGAGCATATCTTGCCTGCCCAAGGATCAGGTGTCGGCCAAACACAAGATATTGCGTCACAATTTAGAGACAATCCGATTGCCCTTTCCGAACTGGATGGAATTGTAGATCACCTATACTTTAGAATGGGATTTGATGGAATTGATAATGAACGGAATTTTGGGCTGATTGCAATTCCCCAGACCTTTCTAGATACAAGCGGCTTGGAGACTATTGATACCTTCATCACTGAGTGGAGTGTCCGCAATATTACGGGAGATCGCGGGAGTGAAGGTACTAATCATACCGGACTTCAGTATGCAAGCTCGACTTTAGAAGCATTTTTCGAACTGGCAGAACATAATGTAACCGGGGCGAACTTCTGGCCTACGACCTTTGGGGATGAAAGTATCGATAGAAGAGTTCTTATTGACACCAGCGATCAGGACTTGACGTTTGGAGGAGAGATATTTCGATTGCTTTCTACCAATCTGGTAGGCATGAATCCGATATTTGACTACGGTGTTGACGGTGAAATCGACATTCATGGTTTTGCAGGCTCTGATAGCCAGGTTTTCTATGTAAGTGAGCGCTCAGGAGCACAGTCTGATGCAAGAATTGATTTTTCAAACTTCTCATTTGATGGCCGTGTATTTATAAATGTTACCTACTTAAGTGGCGATGGCAAAACAGGTACCGAAATCAACTCAAATCCAATTATCACTGAATTAGGCGGAACCATGCTAGATTCAAATTTGATCGATTTAGAATTGAGTCCATGGTCGCTTGCAGTGGTTAATGTTCAAAATGTTACATCATCAGACGATACTCTAAGTGGGACGGCATCGAATGATTATATTGCAGCCGATGCCGGAAATGACCTTGTTCAAGGTGGTGCAGGAGATGATCGGATTTACGGCCAGTTTGGTCATGACACAATAGACGGAGGGGTCGGAGACGATTCACTCTACGGTGGTTGGGGAGACGACTCAATTAGTGGTGAGGGCGGCGATGATTTCATTTCAGGAACGTTTGGTGATAATACCTTAAGCGGTGGCGCAGGAAACGATATCATAAAGGGCAGCGATGGTGATAATTTAATTATTGGTGGTTCTGGTCAAGACAATATAACGCTAGGGCTGGGTTCGAACGCAGTTTATGGTGGCCACGGGAACGATGAAATTTCTACATCCTCGAATCTAATTGAATTCAGTGATGGGACTTTTGCTTTCAATGCAAGTTTGTATTCTCAAACTGGAGTATTGCAGTTCATATCGATTGACGGATTTCTTGAACACCGGGACGTTATCCATGGTGGTGAAGGTAATGATACACTTAACCTTTCCGATGGCCAAGATGCATTTTTCCTTGATAATTTTTATTCCGATTTTCATCTGTCTATTGCGCTTGAAGAAGGCGCTGAAGAGCCACCTGGGGTAGCAAGGATCTCGGGGGTAGAAGCTATATATGGCGGCTTAGGTAACGATATTATCGACTTAACGAGCGATCAATATTTCCTAGATGGGGATAGAATTGAAATTTTTGGTGGTGATGGAAGCGATACGATCTGGGGGTCTGGCGCCAATGAGACTCTTTCTGGTGGCGACGGAGACGATATTCTTTACGGAGGAATCGGAGCTGATTTGCTTATTGGTGGAATTGGTGCCGATAGTTTTCAGTTCAGTATTTTGGACAATCAGGATCGTATCTTGGACTTTAACTACGATGAAGGGGACCGGATATACGTTTATGGGGCAGGAGGGAGTATATATACTTCTGTTGTATGGAAGGATGGAGAAATAGAGGTTGCCGTAGATTTTGGTTCATCGATGATACATTTTTCTGTTGATCTAGTGCTGCACGAAGCAAGTTCAGCATTGGAGATGTCCCCAGATCTATTATCAACTATCCTAGTTATTGTTTAGTGAGAGTTTGAATGATTTTACCAATATTGCTTCTTGGAGGCTTTGGCATCTTGATGGCATCGCTCACTGACGGGTTGGATAATGAAGAAAGTGATCTTGAAGGTGATGAAACACAAGCCTTCGGAGATTTGAATGAAGAGCTAGTTGAGCCTCTTACAGTAGATTTTGATCCGGTCGTAGGTACACAACCATTCCCTGAGATGACAGGTAGTGATGTGGATGCTCAAGTTGAATCCATTGTGCACGATGGATTTGAAAGCGAAACGCCATCCCTTGCAGATGTTTCGGAAGATTGCGTGAATGACGGAACCCAGTTGACAGGTATAAATGTCTTCACACTTGACTTTGAAAGTGCTGTGTTTAGCAACACGACTGCTCCGTTGGAGGATTTTAATGCTAGGGCACCTCGATTTTTAAGCATTTTCGTGGCCGCGCAGCAGTGCGTTTGGCGTG
>NZ_JBALVJ010000095.1:0-10236 GCF_036961165.1 Sulfitobacter sp.
GATGCATCTTAGCCAAGCCGCAAAACTGTCCTAAAAAGCAGGACCACTTCAGACAGTTCACGGGTCTTTGCCATCTTGTTTCGGTTTGCAGGTAGCTCTAACAAAATGCGTTTCACGTGCTGTGCATCTTGTTTAGTAAGGGTTGCCAATGATCTGTCCCCGTCGAACAGTTCAGTTAGCATACTCAGGTTGGTTGTCTTTTTTGCTATCGTGGCGGGTTGTGAAGTGCCTGCACGCTTATTCTCATTGATGTATTCGTCGATTGCGTGCTGCAAGGTGTACGACGTGTCGTGCTGCAACGCTGTTTTGTCCGGAGCTGAACTGACTGCCGCATTATAGTACTCATAGGTGTTGAGTGACTGACGATGAATTTCCCATGCCTTTAGCATGTCCCGGAAAGCTAACTTGTACTCTCGCAATATTCTCGCAGGGTTTTCAGTTTCTTCAGACTGGGGAACGCCACTGGCCCCGCAGAATTGCCGCAGGAAGCCCTCTGTGCCCTCTGGGTGGATCATGTCCCAGAACTCTTCATCTGACGCATCAGAGAGCGCTCGTGCGGTCTCGGCGGGTGCAAGCTCCAGATCGGACATCGGACCATTCGCATTGAGCCGATCCATCTGGAGCGATAGTGCTTTTTTGAAGTAGCGGTGGATTAAGGCCCTAAGTTCGTCATAACGCATGTTGGACAGAGCCTTACTGTACCGCAGGGCATCACCGCATGATGCAAGGTGACGAGCTAGTTGGCCTGCAAGTTTGGGGCGCCGTGTTCCTAACGAGAGGCGAATGGAAGCACGTTTTGCGCTGTTAGGGGCTTTGGGAAGGGGCCAGCGGAAGTAGAAGGTGCTGTGCCGTAAACGGTATAAGTACGCATCGAGATGCATTTTTGTGCCTCACTTGTGTGGCGCACCGTTTCAATGCTTCTCTAAGGTACTGTAAAGAAAGAGAATGGTGGAGCATAGCGGGATCGAACCGCTGACCTCCTGCATGCCATGCAGGCGCTCTCCCAGCTGAGCTAATGCCCCAAACAACGCAAGCGTGGAATGGTGTCCCTTGAGGGGACGAAGGGACGACTCCGAAGAGCCGATGCGGAGTGTATTAGGCACAAGCGGCGGCGGGATCAAGCGAAAAAAGCATGACCCCGCCGACCTGACTTATCAATCGTCGTCGTTGGATGCTACATCTGCGATCTCATCGAGCGGAACTGTATCATCATCATCGTCTTCATCGTCGTCCAGCAGATCGTCGTCCAGATCCACGTCAACATCATCGTCATCTACCAGATCTCCACTATCGGTAGTCTCGGATGCTTTGGCTTTTGCTGTGGCTGCATCTTCCGCGTCGGCGGCAATCATGCGGGATTTTGACTGGTCAACTTCCACGACCTCGCCGGTGTAGGGGCTGATGATCGGGTCTTTGTTCAAGTCATAGAAACGCTTGCCCGTGGTGGGGCACAGGCGCTTGGTTCCCCATTCTTCGTTGGGCATGTATTTCCCCTTTAATCATTGGTGTTGTGTCTAGATGATTCAGCGCAATTGCCATATGCAGGGCATGCTGTCCAGCCAAAAGCCCCATACCCCACCCCGTGAGCACCGCATGTCTGATCCGCATCTCCCCGGAGACCCCCCGATTTCCCTGATATTGCGGCGTTCTGCGCAGGCAAAGCGTATATCTTTGCGGATCAGTCAGTTGGACGGGCGCGTGACGCTAACCATGCCAAAACGGCTGGCCGAGCGTGAAGCAATAGATTTTGCACGCAGCAAAGAGGCATGGATTCGCAAGCATCTGGACGCACGTGGTGGGGATGTGTTGGTGGGAATAGGTGCGGAGCTGCCTCTGGGTGGCAGGGTGTATACAGTTCAATCTGGATCGGGGCGGAGGGTGCAAATCACCTCTGATGGCATTTTCGTGCCCGGACCACCGGAGCGCGCAGGCAAGCGCCTGTCCGCGCACCTAAAAGAGCTGGCGCGTGACCGGCTGGCAGGTGCCAGCGATGACTATGCAGCGTTGCTGGGCCGCAGCTATGCACGCCTGTCGCTGCGCGATACGCGGTCGCGTTGGGGGTCGTGTACGTCGGACGGTGGCCTGATGTACTCATGGCGGCTGATCATGGCCCCGCCTGAAGTTTTGGACTATGTCGCGGCGCATGAGGTGGCGCATCTGGCGCAGATGAATCACTCGTCCGCGTTCTGGGCCGAAGTAGCGAAGATTTACGGAGACTATGCTGCGCCACGCAATTGGCTGCGCGCAAATGGCAGCACGTTGCACCGGTACAAGTTCTAGGAGCGGGTGGTATCTGGCTTGACGCGGCGTTGGCTTGTGATCACAAAAGCGTATGAACCTAACATCCCGCCCTGTTGATCCCGCTCCTCTGGCGCATGACCGTGTATATCGGCATTTGCGCTCACGTATTATGCACGGAGATATTCCACCGGGTGCTGCGCTGACATTGCGCGGGATAGGCAAGGAGTACGAGGTTTCGATGACGCCGGCGCGCGAATCTGTGCGGCGGCTGGTGGCCGAAGGAGCGCTGAGTATGTCGAACTCGGGCCGCATCTCGACGCCACTTCTCAGCAACGAACGCATTGAAGAACTGGCAGCACTGCGGGCGCTGATTGAGGTCGAGCTTGCCTCGCGCGCCCTGCCACGGGCGCATTTGGCGCTGATCGAGCGGTTGCAGAACATCAACGCCAAGGTAGGTGAGGCGGTCGCGCACCGCGATGCGGTGAGCTATATCCGCACCAATCTTGAGTTCCACCGCACTCTATACTTGCGCGCGCAAGCCCCTGCGATGTTGGCCATGGCAGAGACCGTCTGGTTGCAGATGGGGCCGACAATGCGTGCTCTTTATGGTCGCCTGCGCCGGACCGACCCACCGCATTTTCACAAGCTCATCATCGCAGCACTCCGCGCGGGGGATGAGCCGGGTTTGCGATTGGCGGTTAGGTCCGATGTGACGCAAGGCCTGCGGATGCTGGCGACTTAAACGCTCGACCTGAATGTGCGCTGCGGCATGAACTGCATTGCCTCTCAATGACCTTTCGTTACTTCACCTATCTCGCATGCCAAGTAAGGACGGGTCAGGCCTGTGATACCTGCATGATATGGTGGATAAACGCCGCTTGCTCCTCTGTGTCGGGAACTGGGACGCCACGCCTTTGGCTGACATGGGCCAGTGCGGTTTGAGCCGTATAGCCGAAATAACCCAGAACTATGCATGCGAGCATGCCAGAGCGGCCGATGCTTGCATGGCAATGCAGCGCGATATGCGATCCATTGCGCAACCGCTGCGCCACATCGGCGGCAAAACGGGTGAAGCTTTCTGGCTCTGGCAGGTGCATGTCACGGATTGGGTGGTTGATAAACGTCATGCCCAGTACTGAGCAGCTTCCGGCCTCGTCGCACAACCCGATTGACGGCGCTTCGGACGGCTCAAGCAGGGATATGAGCGTGTCTATGCCGGAACTTTTTAGGTGCGCCAGATCATCCAGCAGCACCTTCGGGCGCAAAGTTATGGAGAGCGATCCAGGAAGGCCGTCGATCAGCGGGAAGAGTGTGCTCAGACCGAAAGCCCCCGGTCACCCATATCAAGGTATTTCTCGCGGCGATCTTTGATCAGTGCTTTGGGGTTTTTGCCTTCGAGAGATTTGAGCATATCCGAAATCGCCTCGGCAACGGCAGAAATCGCTGCCTTTGGGTCACGGTGTGCGCCACCTTTGGGCTCGGGAATGATCCGGTCATTTATGCCTAACTGCTTAAGGTCTTGTGCGGTGAGGCGTAGCGCTTCTGCAGCCTCGCGCATTTTCTCGGAATCCTTCCACAGGATCGAGGCACAGCCTTCGGGCGAGATCACGGAATAGACCGAGTGTTCCAGCATCGCGACGCGGTTAGCGGTGGCAAACGCCACAGCCCCGCCAGAACCGCCTTCGCCGATGATGACGCTGACCAGCGGCACACCGATTTCAAGACACTTCTGCGTCGCACGCGCAATCGCTTCGGATTGACCGCGTTCTTCAGCACCTTTGCCTGGATAGGCGCCGGGGGTGTCTACCAGCGTGATCACGGGCAGACCAAAGCGGTGGGCCATCTCCATCAGGCGCACGGCTTTGCGATAGCCTTCTGGGCGCGCCATACCAAAGTTCCGCTCAATCCGCGTTTTGGTGTCGTTGCCCTTTTCATGGCCGATTACCATTACGGGCTTATCGTTAAAGCGCGCGAGGCCACCCATGACGGCGTGGTCGTCGGCAAAGTTTCGGTCACCGGCCAGCGGCGTGTATTCGGTAAATAGTGCGTCGATGTAATCTTTGCAATGCGGACGGTCAGGGTGGCGGGCCACCTGACATTTCCGCCAAGGCGTTAGGTTCTTGTAAAGATCGTCCAGCATTTTGACGGCCTTGGCATCCAGTGCCTTGGCCTCATGGGTCACGTCTGTTTCAGGATCACGCCGCGCCATTGCTCGCAGCTCCTCCGCCTTGCCTTCGATTTCGGCGAGGGGTTTTTCAAAATCCAAATACTGGGTCATTGCGGCCTCCGGACTGGTGTTGGCTTTATATGGCGGTGAATAGCGCGTGATGCAACGGCGCTCAGAGACCTAGCAGTGGATATAGCGACGCGATGAGCAGTGCGGCCATCGTCCAGTTGTACGCGCGCAGGCGGCGCGGGTTGGTCAAGATGCGTTGCAGTTGTTGCCCGGCCAGCGTCCAGATCGTGACCGAAGGCAAGTTTACCACGGCGAACAGCAGGGCAGCCGCCGACAGCCAAAGCAGCGACGCATCGCCCACATAAACGGTGATCGCTGTAAGCGCCATTGCCCAAGCCTTTGGATTAACCCACTGAAAACCCGCCGCTTGCAAAAATGTCATCGGCGTGCCGGCAGCCTCGGCTTTCCGGACAGGTGCCGCGTTCGCAATATTCCATGCCAGCCAGAGCATGTAGATCACGCTCGCGACTTTGAGCACATCGTAGATAAGCGGAAAGCGGTCAAAGATCTGGACCAGCCCTGCGCCAACGCAAAATAGCATCACCATAAAGCCGATGGATATCCCCAACATGTGCGGGATCGTGCGCCAAAAGCCAAAGTTTGCCCCCGAGGCCATAAGCATCAGGTTATTCGGCCCCGGTGTGGCAGAACTTACAAAGGCGAAAACGGCGAGGGCGGTTATGGTCTCAAAGGTCATGACGCAAGCTGTGGGGTAAAACGAACGGAAATGAAATCTGGTATTTTGCGGCGTGTTGTTGAGGTTAGCGAAACAATTTGTTCAGCCTGGGGAGGATTAGGGTTCTGCAAGGGGGTGAAACACACTGTTTCCAAGCCGTTCATTGCGCCAGGTTAACTGGCGCGGAATAAATGTGGAGGCAATGTGTTTGAAGGTGGAGTTAAATATGGTTGTGATTAATTATCTGCTCGTCGGGCTTCTAGGGGCGATCGTTGCGCTCGGCCTCTATGCGGCGAGGTGGGATATGTCGCCTGCGGGTCAGGCCCAGCCTGCGCCAGCGATCACTGTGATCGGCTAAAACAGGCGACCATAAACGCAAAACGGCCCGCCATTGGCGGGCCGTTTGCGTTTCGTCGGGGCGACTTAACCTGCGATCATCTCGGACTGGCGCACGATGACTTCGGCTTGTTTGATCGACGCGATGTCGACAAGGCGGCCTTTGTATACAGTGGCACCTTCGCCGTTTGCTTTGGCTGTTTCCATAGCGGCAAGAATCTCGCGCGCTTCGGCGACAGCTTCCTCTGACGGGGTGAATACTTCGTTGCTAAGCGCGATCTGTTTGGGGTGAATGGCCCATTTTCCTACCATGCCAAGCGTGGCTGAGCGGCGTGCCTGCGCGCGGTAGCCTTCATCATCAGAGAAATCACCGAAGGGCCCGTCAACTGGTAGGATGCCGTGGGTCCGGCAAGCCGCGACGATAGCGGTTTGTGCCCAGTGCCACGGGTCGGACCAGTATTTCGCACCTTCGTGCAGCATATAGTAATTCGCCTGCGTGCCACCGATGCCTGTCGTCTGCATACCCATAGAGGCAGCAAAGTCAGCAGCGCCAAGGCTCATCGCCTCAAGGCGAGGGGAGGACGCGGCGATCTCTTCTACGTGGGCAATGCCTGCGGCGCTTTCGATGATGACTTCGAACGCGATACGCTTTTTGCGGCCCTTCGCGGCCTCGATCGCGCTGACCAATGCATCCACGGCATAGACATCTGCCGCACAGCCAACTTTCGGGATCATGATCTGGTCCAACCGTTCGGAAGCTTGCTCTAGCAGGTCGACCACATCGCGGTACCAGTATGGCGTATCAAGGCTGTTGATCCGGACCGAGATGGTCTTGGTGCCCCAATCGACCGTATTGATCGCCTCAATCACGTTGGCGCGGGCCATGTCTTTGTCGTTGGGGGCAACGCTGTCCTCAAGGTCAAGGTTGATCACATCAGCATCAGAGGCGGCCATCTTGGCAAAGAGTTTGGTGTTGGAGCCGGGGCCAAAAAGCTGGCAGCGATTAGGGCGGGCAGGGGGCATCGGCTGGAGGCGAAAGCTCATGAGGTCAATCCTTTTGAGACATAAAATGTCGTATATTTACCTGAGTTGGTTATAAAATTGCGCGCGTGGTCGCAAGGGGGGTTTTGCAGGTGCAGCAATTTGCGGCTGTGCGAAATTTACGCGGGGATGAGTCCAGTTAAGGGCGACTACTGCAACCAGATCGGGCCAGATGGTAGATAGGCGATTGAAATGTGTCAGCTTTTCATCAAGCTGCGCAAAAGTCATTAACCTGTCGGAGATTCGGACCATGATCCATACACCTTACCTGCTGTTTCTGGGCGACGCGCCGGACCAACTTGCCGCGAAAGTAGCGCAAGGAATCAAGGACTGGCGTCCTGAAAATGCTGTTGGTCAATTCCGCATGGACGGATGCAAAGCCGATGTCGGGCTAGAAGATATGACATTGGCACATGCGAAGGCGGCCGGCGCGAAAACGCTGGTGATTGGCGTAGCAAACCGCGGCGGCCATATCTCGAAGGTGTGGAAAGAAGTGCTGATAGAGGCGCTGGACATGGGGTTTGATCTGGCCTCTGGTCTGCACAATCTGCTGAACGTGGAAGACGATCTGGTGGCCGCCGCACAGGCGCATGGACGCACACTGCATGACGTCCGTATCCCGACTGTTGATTACCCCATTGCCAGCGGTGTGAAGCGTAGCGGCAAGCGGGTGCTGGCTGTTGGCACTGATTGTTCGGTGGGCAAAATGTACACCGCCCTGGCGCTGGATAACGCGATGCGTGAACGCGGCATGAAAAGCACTTTCCGTGCAACAGGGCAGACGGGGATTCTGATCACCGGTGATGGCGTACCTTTGGACGCTGTAGTGGCTGATTTCATGGCTGGCTCTATCGAATTTCTGACCCCTGACAATGATCCCGACCACTGGGATGTGATTGAGGGGCAGGGCAGCCTGTTTCACGTTAGCTACTCCGGCGTGACGCTGGCCCTGATCCATGGCGGGCAGCCCGATGCCCTGATCGTCTGCCACGAGCCGACCCGACCACACATGCGTGGCTTGCCAGACTATAAGGTGCCAGAGATGACTGCGATCCATGATGTGGCGCTGACACTTGCGCGGGTCGCAAATCCTGCGTGCGAAGTTATTGGCGTGTCGATCAACACCCAGCATATGTCCGAAGAAGAAGCACGCGCCTATCTTGCCAAGGTTGAAAAAGAAATGGGTCTGCCCGCAGTGGATCCGTTCCGCCATGGCGCAGAGCGTTTGGCCGAAGCGCTGGAGGCCCTGTGATCTGTTCCGCCTCTAACCGGGGCGGGATTGAAACCACTGGGGAAATGAAAACCAATGGCGCCGACCATATTTAGGCGGCGTCCAAGGTGAAGGAAAATTGCGCATGATGCAGATTGAAGTAACCGTAGATGTATTCCGTCTGGCACAGGTGTTCACGATCTCCCGTGGTTCGCGGACGGAAGCCAAGGTGCTGAAAGTACGGATCACCGACGGGGATGCGGTAGGTATGGGCGAATGTGTTCCCTATGCGCGCTACGGTGAAACGCTTGAGAGTGTTACTGCGCAGATTGAAGGCCTGTCAGGCACGATCACCCGCGAGGCTTTATATGATCTTCTGCCTGCGGGTGCGGCCCGCAATGCGGTGGATTGCGCGCTGTGGGATCTGGAGGCCAAGCAGACGGGCACGCCGGTTTGGCAGCTTGCGGGACTGAAACCTTTAAAGCCTGAGATTACGGCCTATACCTTGTCGCTGGATACGCCTGAAAAGATGCGTGAGCAGGCAGCCAAGCATGCCTTTCGTCCACTGCTAAAGATTAAGCTGGGAACACCCGACGACATGCCGCGTTTGGAAGCGGTGCGTGCCGGTGCGCCAGACAGCACCATCATTGTGGATGCGAACGAGGGCTGGTCAGCAGAGGTTTATGCCGATCTTGCACCGCACCTGGTGCGCCTTGGTGTAGCGCTGGTAGAACAGCCTTTGCCTGCCGGAGAGGATGACGCGCTGATCGGTATGGAACGCCCTGTGCCTGTCTGTGCAGACGAAAGCTGCCATGATCGGACAAGCTTGCCCGCGCTCAAGGGTAAGTATGACGTCGTGAACATTAAGCTCGATAAAACGGGCGGACTGACAGAGGCGCTGGCGCTGCGCGACGCAGCCCTTGCCGAGGGTTATGACGTGATGGTGGGCTGCATGGTCGGTTCGTCCTTAGCGATGGCACCTGCGGTGCTAGTGGCACAGGGCGCCAAGATTGTGGACCTTGACGGGCCGCTTTTGTTGGCCGAAGACCGGACGGCAGCTTTGACATTTGACAGCGCGGGGGTGCATCCGCCCACGCGCGCGCTTTGGGGATAGACGACATGCGGACAGTTTACGTGAACGGCGAATACATGCCGGAGAATGAAGCCACGATTTCGATCTTTGATCGTGGTTTTCTGATGGCTGATGGCGTCTATGAGGTGACTTCGGTGCTGGACAGTAAGTTGGTGGATTTTGACGGTCACGCTGTTCGGCTGGAGCGGTCACTGGGTGAATTGGATATGCGAAATCCGATCAGCAAAGAAGACCTGTTGGAGGTGCACCGCGAATTGGTCCGTGCCAACGGCATTGACGAAGGTCTGATCTATTTGCAAATCACACGAGGCTCTGACGGGGATCGTGATTTCGTGTTCCCTGATCCCGAAACGACCGAACCTACGATTGTTCTGTTTACACAGAACAAGCCCGGATTGGCCGACAACCCTGCGGCCCAAAAGGGCATGAAGATCATCAGCATCGAAGACATCCGCTGGGGTCGCCGCGACATTAAGACCGTGCAGCTGTTGTACCCGTCGATGGGTAAGATGATGGCCAAAAAGTTGGGTTGTGATGACGCATGGATGGTCGAAGACGGCAAGGTGACCGAAGGCACTTCAAACAACGCTTATATCGTCAAAGGCAACAAGATCATCACACGCCAACTAAGCAACGAAATCTTGCACGGGATCACCCGTGTGGCTGTTCTGCGCATGGCACGCGAGGCCCAGATGGAGGTCGAAGAACGCGCCTTCACAATCGAAGAAGCACAGCAGGCGGATGAAGCCTTCACGACATCTGCTAGCGCATTCGTCATGCCTGTTGTCGAAATCGACGGAGTGGCGCTGGGCGAGGGTGTGCCGGGCAAAGTGGCGGTGCGCTTGCGCGAGATTTACATCGACGAGATGCGCAAAGCCGCAGTCTAAAAGAATATGTTAACTCCAGCCCCCTGAAGCTATCTGTGCTTTAGGGGGCTGAAGTTCGTAATTAATTACACAAGCCCCGCGCGTTGAAGGTCTTCAGCATCAATGACGGTAACGTCGACGTTGGCGGCGTCAGCGCTGCTCAGTCCGTTCAGCACAGCCACTTCGTCACCCCGCCAGAACGCGCGCAGCGCATTTGCCGAAGCATCGTATCTAAATTCCATTGCCTCATTTGATTGATCGGCCTCGGGTACGAAGGCAATCAGGCTGTCCTCTTCGGTGTTGAAGTCGGTGATGGTGACCGCGTCCGTGTCCATATTAATAGAGTTTACCACAGCAAATATGTCCTCGCCGCTTCCGCCGGTAAGAACGTCACCATGGTCTCCAATAATGAGGTCTTCACCTAAGCCGCCGTCAACCGTATCGGGGGCATCTGGAATGCTGCCGGAGCCAAAGGTGGTAATCATTGAAGTGGTCCGGCAAAATTGGACAGCGTGCTAAGATGTATCCAACCCGAAC
>NZ_JBALVJ010000096.1:0-10195 GCF_036961165.1 Sulfitobacter sp.
CAAGTGGCGCACTTTCTCTCCGGCGATTGGTGCAGTTTTAGTCCGGCGTTGACAGTTAATCCAGCAGCGATACTCGTTCAACCACTTCGCCTCTTCTTGAAGGTTAAGGTGTTCGGTGAACAAGCTGAAACAACAGAGCGTTTTCTCTTAGGATACAGCCGTGGTTTCATTTTCTAATGAAAAGTAAAGCTATTATCCGTTTTATCGGTCTTTTACCTGCTGCTGAAAGCGATCAACCAAGATCATGTGTGGAACAGTGAGGGCCGCCAGTCCTATAAACACAATCTTCAAAACAGACTTTTCCAAATCGTCCGCTCCAAGCTTCTGCATAATGGCGAAGCCCATAAAGCTGGCCGAGATCGTTACTATGGAAAGAACCACCGCGACCCTCATCGCCTGACGTTTGTGTTCTATAAAAGAGATCGCGTCGGTAAAGTGACGCACAGAATGCAGGGTGCAAAAGTAAACAATAAAGTAGACTAAAGGCGCAAGGCACGCCGCCGCGATCCAGATGATCCCCTGCTCAACCGCAGCTCTTGTTCTGAGTGAGGGTTGGCAGGCTACGAGTGCAACGGCAAATGCGAGGGCTCCTGTGCCGGAAAGGGCGAGGAGTAGTGCCACAAAGTTTGCGGTAGGTTCAGGTGCCAGATGTGCAAAAATAGTGGCGACCTCCTCACGCTGAAATAGTGCTGGTGCGCCAACTGTTGCAATGCCGCCAGTCCAGCGTATGGCGCCCGAAGTGTCCTCCCAGTCACCTGAAAAATGAACAGCAGAGTAGATCAAGAATGCAAATAGTGCTGGTCCCGGAAATAGAATCCAGATGCAGATTAGCAAAAACGCAAGTCCGATGTATAAAAGTGCAAAACGCGCATGCCCGCGCCAGCCGCTCAAAGGCCAAAGCGATTTTGCAATTGGTAAATCAAATGCGCCGTGCGGCAAACCCAATATGGCTACGGCGGGAACCAGCATGAGCAGCTGAGTAGTCATATCTGGCTGAAAAAGAAAGCTTGCCCCGATTATAGTCAGAACAGAGCATGCAAAAAACCAGGTTTGCCATAGCGGTGTGCCTGTCATTTTGGAAAGGCTGCTGCTTGCAGAAATGGCAAAGGCGGCAGAGATGCCATTACCGACACCCGGTCCGCAGTTCTGGTGGAGCCTGACAGAAACCGTTCCAATCGGTCCCTTGGCACGTTGCGAAACAGAGTATCGAAAAGGGCTGGACCGCGTTCTGGTTTGGCGGCAAGCACCTGCAAAAACACGCGATCCATAAATCGGGCAATTGGACCATCCAGATCAACATTTGCAAACTTGCCATCGATAAGTGTTGCTGCCACTCGATCCGCCTGTATCTGATTGCGTGAGAATGCGTATCCAGTTGACGGTCTGGCAGCCCCTCCACCCAGGCCCATGCGTATGATCCCTTCGGGCGCAGGCTCGGCAAAGCCTACTTCCATCGGGAGCGCGCCAGCCTCAGTGCGAATGATTTCGGTTTTACCTGGATTGAGTGCATTAATCTCTGCATCCAGCCATTCGGTAAAAACAGCATGCCCCGGATTTTCTGGTGCAAATGATGTGACTTCGACCAGTGCCTGATCCACAGCGAACGGCAGTATGTATACGAAATCAACACCTTTACAGCGTGCGCGGCGGAAGTGCATAAGTTGGACGGTATCGGGGTCGAAAACTGGCCGTTCAGTTTTAATTTCACGACCCAAAAAGAACTGTCCGTAAGTCGGTATGCGACGCGGTGGGCGTGTGTCGACGATGGTTGCCGCTGTAAGGGCACCAGCATCTGTTTCAATCTGCCATTCTCGCCCATTGCGGGCAACACCATGTGCAGCGACACCAAGCGACAGTGATGACTTTTCGCTTTGATCGATCATCTCACACGCACGGCGATAAAACGCACCGGATGTAACCGTTTGATAGCGCATGTGTGACGACGTCCGCAGGGTTTGCCCGCGCTGGTCTTGCACCGTCCAAGATGCCCATTCTTTGCGCACACAATCATCGAATGGATCTGACTGTGTACGCCAGAAGCTCCAAGCTCGGTCGTCCACGTATTCCGTGCGCGGTTCAATTACGCGAACAGATAAGTTGCTCTGCGCCAGCCGGACGGCGAGGCTCAGCCCTGCACAGCCACCGCCGAGGATCGCTACATCAACATCAGGCGCTGGCATGATCGGACCTATTTTCCCATTTACGTTTTTGGATCAGCTCACCCAGAATGGCGCGGACGGCAAGACCTGCCTTGCGTACCTTGGGGACAACTGCACGGCCCTCAAGGGGCTGATACTCTCGGCGGCGCAGCTCTGATCCAATGCCTTCGTACATTGCGGCGGCAGATGCTACGGCAAGGCGCAGACGCAACGGAAGGGCGTTCAGCGCAGATCGCCCCGATAGGTATAATTCATCAGCCTCGCTGAGCAGAAAAGCCATCGCATCCTCGGCGGCTTGTACTGCTTCTGGAATACCAGCGGCGATGTCCTGAGGATCGTAGGGACAGTGCGTAAAGGGCAAGTAACGGCGTCCTATTCGCGCATCTTCTGCAACATCACGGCAAATATTTGTTAACTGCATGGCTTTGCCAAGGTTGGCCGCTCTTGCGTGATGAACCTCATCAATATCAAAGATCGCGCAAACCATGATGCCCACTGTCCCGGCAACACCCATACAGTAGGTATCCAGCGTGGCTCTGTCAGCGATGCAGACAGCGCCAGTATCAGCCGCAGCACTCGATACCAGCTTGGCGAAAGCAGCCAGTCCAAGTGGCCGACCTTGAAACAGATCGTGTGCTTCTATTCCAAGCCGACCCTTTGGGTACTGCGACGTCAAATCATCATGTAGCTTTTGCAATTGACGTTGACCGACGGCTCCACCAATTTCATCTGCAATGTCGTCGACCGTTCGACACAAAACATAAAGTCGTGCGATAAGAAGCCTGTCGCATCGCGGCAACAAGCGCGCCGCTGGTGCAAAACTGCGAGCGTGATAAGCCATGATATCTTCAGGATTCATGTGACATTCTCCGCAATGGGCACAAGGTTTTCCAAGACCTTTGCCGATGAGACCACGCCCGGCAGCCCAGCACCCGGATGCGTTCCCGCTCCAACGAAATACAGATCACGCACGCCCTCACCACGGTTGTGGAACCTGAACCACGCTGATTGCGTAAAGAACGGTGACAGGGAGAAACCAGCACCATCTACGGAAAGATAGTCATTGCTGAAATCTTCCGGTGTCATGGCAAACTCTGCCGTGATGTGGTCGCTTAGGCCAGGCAGCATCGTATCTTCCAACGCCGCAATAATGCGGTCACGAAGCTTGGGCCCCTCAACCTCCCAGTCTTGCCCACCAGTCAGATTGGGGACAGGGCACAGAACGTAAAAGCTATCGCATCCGTCTGGTGCAAAGCTTGGATCCGTCGCCGTGGGCCGATGTACATAAAGTGAAAAGTCATCGGCCAGTTTATTATTATCGAATATATCGCGCAGAAGACTTTTGTAGCGCTCACCAAACCAGACAGTATGATGGGCCACATCTGGCCAAGTTTTGGTGGCGCCAAAGTATATTACAAACAAGCCCATTGAGAGTTTCGATTTTTTTGACCGCATCTTTGCAACTTTAGAGATTTGGGTCTGCGGCAGCATGTGCCGGTACACATGGACAGGATCCATGTTGGAGACGACAACGTCTGCGTCGATTTCTGTCCCGCTCTCCAGTATGACGCCCGATGCACGTCCATCCTCGACCTTGATTTGCGCAATAGTGGTGTTCAAGGATACGGTGATGCCTTCCTCTTTCATGAGCCGGTCAAACGCATCGACAAGCGCCCCGGTCCCCCCCATGGCGAACCAGACGCCATGTTCGCGTTCAAGGTGGTTGATCATGCCATAAATAGCTGTGGTTGAGAATGGATTGCCCCCCAGCAACAGGGGCTGGATCGAGAATGCTCGGCGCAGCTTGTCGTGTTTCATATGCCGCGACACCATGGACCACACACTTTCAAACGAGCGGAGCCGCAAGAGATGTGGAATTTGTTTGATCATAAATACAGGTGAGTGAAACGGCACATCCGACAGCCTGCTAAAGCCAATATCGTATATTTTCTTGGACCAGGAGGCCATGCGACGGTATCCTGCCACATCATCCGGTGAAATGCGTTTGATCTCGGCCTCGGTGGCTTCATCTGTGGGGCCATAGTCGAATGTATCGCCGTCGTGATACTGGAAACGATACCAAGGGTCGGGTTCCACCAGCTTTACATAATCTGCCATCTTTTTGCCGAACAGTTCGAACAATTCTTCGAACAAATGCGGTGCAGTTAAAACTGTTGGCCCAGCATCATGACGAAAACCGTCTTTTTCAAAAACCTGACCGCGACCTCCCAAGCGAGGGCATCGATCAATAAGATGAACATCATATCCCTTGGCCCGCAAACGCAGGGCTGCGGCAATACCTCCAAAGCCAGCGCCGGCTACAATTGCTGATTGTGTGGCGGAGAAGTTGGTATCACGTGGCATGGTCAATATCCCTTAGTTTGGATTCAAGGAGGCTTGCGAGCGTCGCCAAAGACGCTCCTGCATTACTTGGAAGGGAGTTTGCGAGTTCGCATGCGGTCAGCAGCGCTGCGTAAGCTCGATCACAGGCAATATTTTTTGCGGATACAGGAGCGTTTCCGATTGCTTCAAGGGATAGGCAGATGTTCGTGCCGCCCATCGCCAGATCGCTGTCGCGATCTTCAATGTCATCGAGCGTTTGATATGCGACTGCCAGTGCGTTTCCTGCTCGAATGGCTGTGTCCTGACCCTGAACTTTCGCTGCTATCAGCGCAAGAGAGATAGGCAATGCGATTAGGGGGCCGGATTTAAGGGCCGCTATGGTTGCCCATCTTTCGGGTGTCGGACACTTGGTCCGGCAATCCTGTGTTTGCCCGTCAATTGTGACTGTTACCGCATGATGCACTGCACCAAGAGCTGCCGCAGGATCGGGATGATTTGCAATTGCCATATAGGCAGCGGAAATCAGTAAATCGCCGGTCGAAATTGCAACGTCTTTGCCGTATTGTGACCACACAGTGGGTGTATCGCGTCGGACCTCATCACCGTCTTGAAGATCGTCATGAATTAAAGATGCGTTGTGCAAAAGCTCTGGTGCCAAAGCGCATGCCATAGCCACTTTTGGTGACAGGTTAAGTGCTGCGGCTGCGTGTATCCCAAGTTGCGCGCGAATCCGCGCACCTCCAGCGGAAAGATGATACTTAGCCGCATCCGCGACCCGCGACGGGGTCGACGTAAGTAGGCGGTAAATCTCAACATCCACATCGCTCAGCAGAACAACTGTATGTTCTTTTATATCAAACATTGAACACATCCAATCGGACCAAAGAAATGACCGCACCCGTCAAAACGGGAGCGGTCTAAAGTTTCTATTCGGCAGGAACTGCTGAGGGTTTATGGTCCGCCTGACCTCC
Organism: Sulfitobacter sp.; assembly: GCF_036961165.1. Lineage (GTDB taxonomy): Bacteria > Pseudomonadota > Alphaproteobacteria > Rhodobacterales > Rhodobacteraceae > Sulfitobacter. The sequence continues at coordinate 5,474 of NZ_JBALVJ010000096.1, forward strand.
ACTTTTGCGCACTGCAATCAGGAAGATGAGCACACCAAAACCGGCTTTTGCGATAATGTCAGCAATGGTGTAGCCGACTTCGACCACGACCGTTGCTGTTGCACCTTCAAGCCCGACGGCGCCCGCAAAGTAGACGACTGGGTAGAAGCACCAGCTGGCGACGGTTACGTTTCGTGCAAGACGTACGAGACCACGTGCGTCCTCGGGCTGATTTTTGATCGCTTCACCCAAGCCGGAGTAAAGTTGGTAGACGATCCACAAGAAGGGGATCATCGACAACAGACCAAAGACCCAGCGTACGCCGCCTGATTCAGAGACTTCGCCTGGATACCCCAAGGCAACCATGAGCAGTGCCGCAAGACCAAGGCTAGTTGCGCGCGATACGGTCTCCGATCTGGTGAGGCTCATGACGAGGATCAGTTCGACTAGAAGAAGCGGCACAGTCAAAAGCCAGTCGACGTAGCGATACGCAGTATTAAAGACTTTTTCTGTGGGTACGTGTGCGCCGTCGACGAGCGTGTAGGCGTCGCTCCAACTTTGGCCGATGCGGAAGTAATGGTAGGCGGCAATGAAGGTTACCAAGCCGGTAACAACAAGTGCGGTTTTGAATTGTGGTTTCACCTGGCCGATACCTAGCCAGAAAAATAGCGTCGCGGCCGCGAGCGTTGCGAAGCCGAACGAGAAAGCGTTATAAATCAAATCGTATTGACCTATTGTTAGAGTTTCCATGTGTTTTCTCCTGTCAACAACATACGGAGATGGTAGCGTTCCTTACCGGTGTTCAATGGGATGCATGAAAAATAAAATGTCGCACGACATATTTTTTCCAGAACTAAATGTCGCAGCAACTCACCTTTAGGAAATAAAATTTCAGAAACTCAGATTCTTAAACATAAATTTGACTGTAGAATTTCAATTTCAAGTTGTTCTGCAGAAATTTGCTACAGGTGCGTCAGGTACGCACATGTGGCAAATTCCAACTCAGCCTTGACTTTACTCTCTGGTTCAAAAGTAAAGTACACGGGTTGAAAAGGGGGCTTTGGGCATAGCTGTTCAAAGCGTTGGCGATGTGACGTCTTCGTTGATAGCTGTTTATCTCTCGCAATTTGAAATCCTGGGGCTATCTGCTACGCAAGAAGTGTAATGGAGTGAAAGCTATGCCAGAACGAGCGCAACGCCCAGGAAACCGCCTAATGGACCGACCTGAATACAAGTTGAAACAACGCCCATTAACTTGCCTGCCGAATACCAGTGTTTTCGAAGCTGTATCGAAGATGGCAGAGAAGAACTTTGGTGCCGTCATTGTCATCAATGCCGATAACAAAGTTATCGGCGTCGCCACTGAGAGGGATGTTATGAACAAATTGGTGGCCAAAAATTTGGATGCGCACCAAACTCTTGTGTCAGACATAATGACTGAAAATCCACGTGTGGCCCGCGAGACGGATGATTTGATCGACTGGCTGAGGATAATGTCAAACGAGCGTTTCAGGCGTCTGCCAGTGGTTGATGATAATGACCAAATCAAGGCCGTGTTTACGCAAGGCGATTTTGTATCCTACACTTGGCCAGATTTGATATATCAAATGAAATCAATTGCGTCTGCAACTGTAAGCAAAAACTGGGCAGTACTTTTAATTGGTGGTGGCATCGCTTTGTATACAGTCATCATGGTCATTGTGCTCAACATGATGAATTGACCTGTCGGCTAGTGAGGCTAAGCAGCCAAACAGGGTTTGTTGATGGCGTGGATGCCCCCACCTACCGGCATCGTAGTGTGCCATTGTGATGTTTTAGAAAGCATCACTCAAAGGGAGAGCATCCATGTCAGAAGTTACCATGATCGGCATAGACCTTGCAAAGCGCGTTTTCCAACTTCACGGGGCTGATACTAACGGAACGGTTATTTTTCGCAAAAAGCTGACGCGTGTTCAGCTTCTCGCATTTATGAGCCAACAGCCCATTTGTCTTGTTGCGATGGAGGCCTGTGCTACAGTTCATTGCTGGAGACGAGAGATCGAGAATCTGGGGCACACGGTGCGACTGATTGCGCCAAATTATGTGAAGCCGTTTGTAAAACGACAAAAGAATGATGTTGCCGACGCTGACGCCATCGTTGAGGCGGCCTCGCGGCCAACAATGCGGTTTGTTGCGTTGAAGTTCGAGGCCCAGCAGGCGCGTGCCATGTTGTTTCGGACACGACAGATGTTCATCGGCCAGCGCACTCAGACGATCAACGCACTGCGTGGCCATCTTGCCGAGCACGGCGTCGTTGCGCCAAAGGGAGCCATCCACGTCAAACGCTTTGCCGACGCAGTTGCGGATAAAACCATAGGCTTGCCAGAAGAGGTTCGAGGGCTCGCCCAAGTGTACCTCGCCCAGATCGAAGGTCTAACTGTTCAAATTACAGCGCTGGACCAGCGAATGAAGGGAGCCGTCAAAGAAGCCGAAGCTGCGCGGCGGGCCCAGACTATGCCGGGCGTGGGGCCAATCACAGCCTTGGCAATAGAAACCTTTGCGCCGGATCTGAACTGCTTTCGCCGAGGTCGTGATTTTGCGGCTTGGCTGGGGTTGGTCCCTAAACAAAACTCGACAGGCGGCAAACCCCGGCTTGGAAAGACCTCGAAGATGGGCCAGCGCGACATTCGCCGGTTGCTGATCTCTGGCGCAATGGCTGTTCTGCAGGCCGTTGAGCGATTTGGAACACCGCACAACAGTTGGCTGATAGCCATGCTGGAGCGCAAACCACGTATGCTTGTTGCTGTTGCATTGGCGAATAAGATGGCCCGCGGCTTATGGGCCATGGTGACGAAGCAAGAGGACTACCGAACCCCTGCGGCAACGATGGCATGAGCGCAATGCGCCGTGTATCGCGCCCCGGGACTTGAGTGTGTGAGGAGATCGATGAACAGTAAGGGAAAATGATCGGAAAGATCCGGACCAGACAAAGCAGTCTTTGTGCAGGAGCCTATGAACTCGATTTGTTGATCTGCCTTTGGTTCGCGCATCGCCATACCGGCCCGCGGCTGTATCAACCGCTGCAACAAGAGGCCTGATACATGACCGCATCCGATCACACACTCAAACCGTTCAGAAATCTCTTGAACCAACGGGGGCATCCATACATGCACAAATCGGTTTGAGGTCGTGTTCCCCATTACCCCACTGGGATGAACGGACAACTCAACATCATTAGGATCACTCAACAGGATCTACTACCTCCCTGGAATTTGCAAATCTGATTGATAGTCAACGCAGCCTGATGATCCAGTTAGACATATAAAGGTATCTGGTACTATGCCGTGCCCAGTGGCCATGATGACATGTACCAAAATTGGTCTTTCGGAAGCTGATCCGGCAGGCAGAATGATCATCCATCAAAATGATCAAACCTATTTCCGAGCGCAGGAAAGGAGCCAATTTCCTTTTAGAAGCCGATTGAGCACTGACCCTCAGTGAGCTTTACGGCTCATAAACTGGACCAACGATAGCAATACAGGACGCTTCGAAAAACCACGAGCCTTCGCGCCATTGCTGCGGCAGAGCACGCACCAAGTGAAAAGTTGGCAGCTGCCAACTTCTCCGAAACAGTGATGGAGATTGCTCCAAGCGATATTGATCACAACACTGGCCTCAGAGATCGGTTTTCACTTTTTCCTGAAGGTTTTGATGCATTAAAGGCAAGTATAGATGAGCACGGTCAGCAACAGCCCATTCTGGTTGGCCCGCGCGACCCGCAGACGGGGAAGTATCCCATCATTGCCGGACGCACTCGGCTTCGTATCGCTTCACTCTTGGGGAAAAGACTGAAAGCGATTATCAGACCTATCGATGAGGATGCGCGATTGGTGGCTCAATTGCAGGAAAACCTTGCCAGAGCCGATTACACCGTAGGTGACAAAATCGGCATCATGATTGAGTTGAAGAAAAAGCTATACAAGCAGGCTCGCATCGCCGAGATGATGAATGTCTCCACAACTGACGTTTCAAAGTTGCTTGGAATATATGAGAAGTTGAAAGACCTCGCAAAGACAGAAGAGTTTCCGAGGGCACTACTTTCATCAAAAGCAGGCCGCCCTAAGTGGGAAAGCCTGGTTAAGGCTCTGAAAGAGTTACTGCATAACTCACGAGGAAAAATTTACCATAAGATTATTGGTTAATCACAGCATGATTTTGACGTGGACCTCATTTCTTTGGCAATAGAAGCGACCAAAAATGCAATTAACGCCCCTTTTTCCGCAACGGCCTACAGGCCACCTGAAAGGTCTTACGAAAGAGCAACAGCTGCACTTTCAAACGCGACTTTCAACACGCGCGATCTGTGTAAATTGAAATACGAAGGTGACCCCTACGTAAACGCGCTTCTTCAAAAAGCTATTCAGATTGAGCATACAATCCTAAAGGCGATGATCATTGAACGTTTCGACGTGCTGGTTGAAGAGGCACTCCGCAGCGTAGAAACCAGTGATCGGGGCACCGTATAACCAAGATCATAAGTTTAGTCGGTCAAAAGGGCGACTCCGGCAAGTCCACGATCGCGGTTCATCTTGCGATGGAAGCCCTTTTGTCTCGGGAAGGCTGTCAGGTTGCAATCATCGACATGGATCCGCAAGGGTCGGTGATGGAATGGTCACGGATGCGGGGAGATGAAGTGGTCCGGCAAAATTAGACAGCGTGCTAAGATGTATCCAACCCGAACGAATGGATACGAGAATGACAAAG
>NZ_JBALVJ010000010.1:0-89684 GCF_036961165.1 Sulfitobacter sp.
GAAACTCCCGCAGAGCGTTTCAATGCATGTGTTGCGTCGATCAGTTGAGACCGCCCCCCATAGTTGCAGGTATTCTGCAATGCCACGAATGACTGCATTGTCTATTCTGTGAAACTCGCGCTGTTTGCTGCATGGAATAAACTGCGCTTTACACCGGTCTTGCTGCGTGGTGAAAACGATGCTGCGTTGAAGCTGCGACAGTCCGTCCGTCTAGAGGTGGTGCTGTTTGGCGCTATCTTAAAAGGTGTGGTAGATATCACCACATTGAGCGCGCCTGAAACGCTGGATCAAACTGCTGTGGTCATGGCATCGTAGATACCGAACACCTGAAGACAAATAATCTGAGGAGTAGTCAAATGAAACGCAGAGAGTTCTTATTCACGGCTTTTAGCGCTGCCGTTCTGGCCGCCCCAGCGCGTGCTGCAACAGCCCAGATGCAGGTGCTTAAGTCGCCAACCTGTGGATGTTGTAGGGCTTGGATAGCGCATATCGAAAACGCAGGTTTTGTCGTCGATGTGCAGGATGTGCCGCAAGATGTGTTATGGGCGGCCAAAGACCGCGCAGGTATCACCGCAGAGCTAAGTTCGTGTCACACCGGGTTGATTGAAGGCTATGTCATCGAAGGCCATGTTCCGGCGGCGGATATTCAACGGCTTCTGGCGGAGCGCCACGACACCATTGGCCTGACCGTGCCGGGCATGCCTATCGGGTCGCCGGGTATGGAAATGGGTGATCGGCGCGATGCATTCGAAACGCTGCTTGTTCTGCGCGATGGCAGCACTGTCGTGTTTTCAAGCCATACCTAGATCAAATCAGGGCAGGCCGCTTCTGATATTGGTCAGGTGAAAGCCTCAGACTGAGGTGGCTGGGTAGCCTGCCTCGGCAAGGGCAGCCTGCACTTTTTCAATTGATAAGGCGCTATCCAGCGCGATCTGTCTCGCTTCCATGTCGAAATGGATATGGGCTTCGGGGTCGAGGATAGTGATAGCCTTTTCTACCGTCGCCTTGCAGTGGCCGCAGCTCATATCGGGAATGTGTAATGTCGTCATGCGTTTCTCCTTTCCAACCATTTAGAGGTCAACACGTCTCAGACGCAATGCATTCGAGATGACCGAGACGGAGGACAGACTCATTGCCGCCGCCGCGATCATTGGCGATAGCAGCAGGCCGGTCACAGGGTAGAGCAGTCCGGCAGCGATAGGGACGCCAAGGCTGTTGTAGGCGAAGGCGAAGAACAGGTTTTGTTTGATGTTGCGCAAAGTGGCACGTGCCAGCTTGCGCGCACGCACGATCCCCATCAGGTCGCCGCCAAGCAGGGTGATGCCTGCGCTTTCCATCGCCACGTCAGCACCGGTGCCCATGGCAATGCCAACATCCGCAGCGGCCAGCGCGGGGGCGTCGTTCACCCCATCACCTGCCATAGCAATCTTGTGGCCATCCTTGCGCAACTGGTCGATCAGCTTTTTCTTGTCTTCCGGTAGAACACCTGCGCGGACCTCATCGATGCTCAGCCTTTCCGCCACAGCCTTTGCTGTGCGTTCGTTGTCGCCCGTCGCCATGATGACGCGCAGCCCCTGGGCGTGGAGTTCCTTGATCGCCTGAGCAGTGCTATCCTTGATCGGGTCGGCCACGGCAACGATCCCCACCAGCGCCCCGTCGACCGCGATGAACATCGCAGTCTTGCCCTCAGCGCGAAGCGCATCGGCCTGTGCCTCGGCCGCGCTCGTGTCCAGCCCCATTTCCTGCATCATCGCCGTGTTGCCAAGGGCGACTGCGCGTCCACCGATCTGTCCGCGCACCCCCTTGCCGGTGACCGCCTCAAAGTCGGTGGCCTCTTGCAAGACGGCACCCTCGGCCTCGGCCCCCTCCATGATAGCTTCGGCCAGAGGATGCTCGGAGCCGCGTTCAAGTGCCGCGGCCAGTGACAGCAGGTCTGCTTCGGCTATATCCTCCAGCGCCACCGTGTCGGTCAGCGTCGGCTTGCCCATGGTCAGCGTGCCAGTCTTGTCGACGATCAGCGTATCGACGCTTGCCATGCGTTCCAGCGCCTCGGCATCCTTGATCAGTACGCCCGCCTGCGCCCCGCGTCCCGCCGCCGTGGTGATCGAGATCGGCGTCGCCAGTCCCAGCGCACAGGGGCAGGCAATGATCAGCACCGAGACGGCCGAGGCGATGGCGAAGACCAGCGCCGGTTCCGGCCCGAAGATTATCCAAAGGGCGAAGGCAAAGATCGCAACGCCGACCACCGTCGGCACGAATATGGCCGAGACCTGGTCCGCCAACCCCTGGATCGGGGCACGGGATCGCCGTGCGTTCGACACCATGGTTACGATCTGCGCCAGCACGGTATCAGCGCCAACCTTGCCCGCTTCGATCACCAGAGAGCCGTTCTTGTTGATCGTGGCCCCGGTCACATCATCGCCGGGGCCTTTTTCGACGGGCATCGACTCGCCGGTCAGCATGCTTTCGTCCAGAGACGACCGCCCCTCGATCACCGTTCCGTCCACCGGGACCGCATCGCCGGGGCGTACGCGCAGCCGGTCGCCTTCCATGATATTTTCCAGCGGTGCATCGTACTCATTGCCGTCCGGCAGGATGCGCCGCGCGGTCTTTGGCGCGAGGTCCAGCAACGCGCGGATCGCATCGCCTGTGCGTTCGCGCGCGCGCAGTTCAAGCACTTGGCCAACAAAGACCAGCGCCACGATTACGACGGACGCCTCGAAGTATGTGCCAACGCCATGGCCCATCCGATACTGTTCAGGGAAAAGGCCTGGCAGGAAGGTTGCGAAGATCGAATAGAGGTAGGCGGCCGACACGCCAAGGCTGATCAGTGTCCACATATTGGGCGAGCGGTTCACGAGCGAATCCCAGCCGCGTTTGAAGAACGGCCATGCCGCCCAAAGCACGATGGGCGTCGCCAGCACGAATTCCAGATAGCTGGCCATCTGATTCCCGATCCAGTCGCGCACCGGCAGACCGACCAGCCCGCCCATGGTCAGGATGATGAGCGGCACCGCCGCCGCTGCAGAAATCCACATCCGGCGGGTGAAGTCGGTCAGCTCCTCGCTGGGCTCGTCCGAGGGCAGCATTGGCTCCAGCGCCATGCCGCAGATGGGGCAGGCTCCGGGCGCGTCGCGGATGATCTCGGGGTGCATCGGGCAGGTGTACTGGACGTCGGCGGGCGCGGCCTTCTTCTTGCCCGCGCCGCGGCCCGACGCGTAGTGCCACGGGTCGGCCTTGAACTTCGTCTGGCATTTCTCGGAGCAGAAATGGAAGGTCTCGCCCTCAAACTCCGCGTGTCGCCCGTCGGGTTTGACCGCAACTGTCATCCCGCAGACCGGGTCCTTTGCCGTGTCGGCTCCCGCCGGGATTTCGGGTGCCGTGTGAGGGTGATCGTGGTCCATGAGGTGCCAGCCTTTCAGTTGTTTCTCAGCCTAAGGCTTCCAGTGGTTGGAAGATCAAGCCATTTCTCAATGGTCATCGTGAGCGCCTTCTCTGGCGGGATTGCGCGCGAGGAAAACGCGCACAAACAGGAACACCAGCGCCATGCCGACGATGCCGATCACGACGATCAGCGGGTCGGACTGCCACTTCATTGCAGCGAAGGCGGCCAGCACCACAGCGTCGAGCGCGATGGCCGTCAGCAGCACCCAGCCCTGCGCGCCGATCTCCGCACGCAGATGCCGCAACACGCCCAATTGGATGATCATGTCCATCACCAGGTAGAAGAAGGCGCCAAGCGAGGCGATCCGGCCGAGGTCGAAGAAGACCGTCAGGAAGCCCGCGATCACGACAGTGTAGACGAGCGTATGGTCCTTGATCGTGCCCGGCATTCCAAAATGATTGTGGGGGATCATCTTCATATCGGTCAGCATCGCCAGCATCCGCGAGACTGCGAACACGCTGGCGATCAGACCCGACGCAGTGGCGACCAGCGCCAGCGCGACCGTCAGATAGAAGCCAGTTTGTCCGAGAGCTGGCTGGGCCGCTTCCGCAAGCGCGTAGTCCTTGGCTGCCACGATGCGGTCAAGCGGCAGGCTGGAGCCGACCGCGAAGGCGACAAGCAGATAGACGACCACGCAGATCGCGATGGACAAGACGATGGCCCGGCCGACGTTGTGGTGCGGGTCGGTGACCTCTGCGCCGCTGTTGGTGATCGTGGTGAAGCCCTTGAAAGCAAGGATCGACAGCGCGACCGATGCCACGAAGCCGGTGGTGCCCGCATCTCCACCCGTCGCCTCAAACGACAGACCGCTGGCCCAAAGCGCAGAAACGCCAAACAGCGCGATGCCGCCCACCTTCAGCACGGCCATGACGATGGAAACCAGCCCGACTGAGCGGGTGCCCGAGGCATTCACGAGATAGGCGAAGACGATCAACCCGACGCCCAGGGCCGGAACAAGAATGCTGTCAGCATCGCCGCCGAACGCCCGGAGCGTGTAGCTGCCGAAGGTGCGGGCGACGAGACTTTCGTTGATGACCATCGACAGCGCCATAAGGAGCGAGGCACCGGCCGCGACTGTCGTCGGCCCGTAGGCTTTCTCCAGGATCATCGCGATTCCGCCCGCAGACGGATAGGCGTTCGACATCTTGATGTAGGAGTAGGCGCTGAACGCGGTCAAGATGGCACCGACGACGAACGAGAGCGGAAAGAGCGGCCCTGCAAGCTCTGCGATCTGGCCGGTCAACGCAAAGATACCGGCGCCGATCATCACGCCGGTGCCCATGGCCACTGCGCCGGGTAAGGTGATGCTGTTTTTCTTGTAGGCGTCCGCCATCAGAGTTCCTTTTGGGTTTTGCGTCGAGTCGCGATCCAGAGCAGCGGCAATCCGGTGACCAGGCCGAGACCAAGCACCGCCCAAGTCGCCCGCCCGAGATCTCCACTGACCGCCTCGCCACCGAAATGGGCGAGCAGGAAGCTCGCCGGAACGATGCCCGCCAGCGTCGCAAGCGCGAAGCACCAGGCGTGCAGTCGGCTGAGCCCCGCCGCGTAGCTGATCATGTCGAAGGACACGAAGGGCATCAGGCGGCTGGCAAAGACAGTTGCCGTCAACGCGGTCTGAGAGCCGAGCAGACCGGCATCGACCGAGGTCCCGAACACCCGTCGCAAGACATCATGCCCCAGAATGCGTGCCAGACCGAATGCGATCAGCGCCCCAAGCTCTGCGCCGATCACGACCTGCACCGTGCCCCAGAGATGTCCGTAGGCGGCCCCGGCGGCCAGCGCGATGGGCGCGCTCGGGATGGGGCTGGCCACGACCGCAACGGTCATCAGCGTGACGATCACGACAGGCCCCCAGAGGCCAGCGCGCGCGACCAGCGCCTCGAGACGATCACCGTCCATCAGCCCGCGCGCCTCTGCGAACACCGATGGCGCGAACTGCCACATGCCGAGCAGGGCGATCCCCAGGATCGCCAGCGCCGCGAGGATGGCGGCGCGCAGGCTCATATCAGATCGCCTCGACGGCCTTCGCCAGAAGGTCGCGGACCTCTCCCGCAACGACCGTCAGCTCAGCATTTTCTATCGCCTGCATCGACGCCACCGGATCGATGGCGCTGACCTCGACACCGCCCTCGACCTCGCGCAGGATGACGTTACAGGGCAGCATCGCGCCGACCCGTGGCTCGATCCCGATCGCCTGATGCGCCATCTTCGGATTGCAGGCACCCAAGATGCGATAGGCTGGCATTTCGATGTCGAGCTTCTTTTTCATCGTCGCCTTGACGTCAATCTCAGTCAGGACACCGAAGCCGGTGTCCGCAAGGGCCGCTCGGGTGCGGGCATCGATGTCGTCAAGTGTGGCGCCTTCGAAAATGCGGTTTATTGTGTAGCTCACTAAAAACATCCTTATTTTGCGGGTGAAGGGCGATGAGTAGGCGAGGCACCACTGAAATCGGCTTTGCGCGCCCAAATCAGATGCGACGGTAAACAGTTCGCGCCTGAGTCTCTGTGCAGCAGGCTATCGTATCTCAGTCCTGCCGCCTTGATGCAGATCAAGGCCTTTGCCCCGTTTCCATCCTACACTGACACACGCAATAGGCGGCTAGCGTTGATGCCGTGCAAAAGGAGTCGCAGAATGGAATTCAAGAATAGGGCGATTGCCCCGACGGCCGCGGGCATACTCTACACGACCGCCACCGCTGCCATGGCACAGGTCGGAGAAATCCCAGAGCGTTTTGGCCAGTACAATCATGGACATGACATGATGTGGGGCAGCAACCAGTGGGGAGGCTTCGGTATGGTCCTTGGGCCAATATTCATGATCCTGATTGTCGTCGGGATCGTCGCTGCGATCATATATCTTTTGCGCCTGTTTGGTGCGGCTGGACCTGCCACCAGCAGTCACGACGCGCATGACCGTGCCTTGGCGCTGCTGAAAGAACGTTATGCCAAAGGTGAAATCGACTCAACCGAGTTTGCCGAGCGCAAGAAGCTGCTGGCTGACTAACCCGCTTTCTTCGTGTTGGTTCAAGCCTCGCGACACCGTGGCGATTCCTGTCATTGGCGCGCGGGGCTTCAGCCTGCTGTTGCCTTATGAAGCGCCGGATCATACGCCTTAACTACAGAAGTGGCTTGCTATGGCAACGCTTCCAACCAAGCCTTGAAAGATCAGCATGAAAAGACGCCAATTCCTGACCTCAACCTCCGCAGCGATCATGACTGCGGGTGTTGTGTCACCAATGTTCGGCCAGCGTGCATTCGCGCAAGGCCAACCGGCTTTGATGCGCCTTGCGATGCCGCCGCTTCTGGACACGCGTCCGACTGGCCGGTTATCGCTGACAGCAACGTCAGGCAGCAGCAGCTTTTCAGGCGGGCCCGCGACACCGACCGCAGGGTTTAATCAGGGTTATTTGGGGCCGACCATCATCATGCAGAACGGCGATCTGGCGGCCGAGGTGCAGAATAACCTTGATGAACCCATTAGCGCGCATTGGCACGGCCTTTTGGTACCCGGTGAACATGACGGCAGCCCGCATCTTGCGATCGCACCTGGTGCCACATGGCAACCCGAAATGATAATTGCGCAGGATCCGGCAACCGTCTGGTATCACTCTCATATCCATGAACGCACCGCAGAACAGGTCTATTTCGGACTGGCCGGGGTTATCCATGTGACAGACGGGCAGGACGATGCGCGCGGTCTGCCGTCCGCATATGGCATCGACGATCTGACGCTTGTTGTGCAGGATCGTCGGTTCGATGCCGCCGGGCGCATGGTCTACGACCCGTCCAGGATGGACATAATGCACGGGTTTGCCGGAAACCGGATGCTGGTCAACGGTCAGGCGGGTGCCACAGCGGTCGTGCCAGAGGGGTTCGCCCGCCTGCGCCTGCTGAATGGCTCGAATGCGCGCAACTACGCATTGTTTTTCGACGATACGCGCCCGATGCATCTGGTGGCGACAGATGGTGGCTTCTTGCCAGCGCCCGTCGCATTGGATGTGCTGCGCCTTGCACCCGGAGAACGGGCCGAGGTTCTTGTCGATTTCTCGGATGGTGGCACGCCCGTACTGATGAGCGATCCTGACCAAGCCTACGGTGTCATGCAGTTCGCCACCGACAACGCGCTGCCCGCGCGGATCACCCGCCTGCCAGAGCAGTTGGATGGTGCGCCCGAAGATCTAACCGGGGCCAAGGTCGCGACGCGGCAGGTCTCTCTTGATATGGGCATGGGCGGTATGATGATGGGGGGCGGTGGCTTTGCTATCAACGGGCGCCCCTACGACATGGGCCGGATCGATTTTGAAGTCTCCCTCGGGTCGGTAGAACGCTGGCAAATCCGCAGCACCATGGTCGCGCATCCGTTCCACATCCATGGCGTACGCTTCCGGGTGGTCACCGAGAACGGCGGCCCCCCGCGGCCCGAAAACACCGGCTGGAAAGACACTGTGCTTGTGACCGGCGAGGCTGAGATCCTCGCCCGGTTCGATCAGCCCGCAAGCCGCGACACGCCGTTCATGTTCCATTGCCATATCCTTGAACATGAAGATGCAGGCATGATGGGGCAATTCACCGTCACCTGACGCCCGCGCTGCGCGGACCGCCACAAAGAAGCTCCGAGAGTGCCTATGACAAAGTCCCTTCTTGCCACCGAACCGCAACTTCGCCTTGCCGTTTTTCTTGGTGTTCTGGTCGCGATGGCCCTTTGGGAACTCGCGACACCCCGGCGAAGGCAGGAGATTCCCCGGGTGATCCGTTGGACGAATAATCTGGGCCTCGTGGTGATCGATACTATTGTGTTGCGATTGAGTTTCCCGATCCTTGCGGTCGGATTGGCCGTGATTGCGCAAGACCATGGCTGGGGACTGTTCAATATCATCGAAGCGCCGGAGTGGGTTGCGGTTCTCGTCTCGATCATCGTCCTCGATCTGGTCATTTATCTGCAGCACGTCATGTTCCATGCTGTGCCCGCGTTGTGGCGGCTGCATCGGATGCATCACGCCGACCTCGAGTTTGATGTCACCACGGGCCTGCGCTTTCATCCGGTCGAAATCCTACTGTCGATGGGGATCAAGTTGGCGGTGGTCGTGGCATTGGGGCCACCCGCCGTTGCGGTACTAATCTTCGAGGTTTTGTTGAACGCAACTGCGATGTTCAATCACTCCAATATTCGGCTGCCAATGCTTGTGGACCGCTTCCTCCGCTTGATCGTGGTCACGCCAGATATGCACCGCGTCCATCATTCGATCATACCGGAGGAGACGAACAGCAATTTCGGTTTCAACCTCCCCTGGTGGGACAGACTGCTCGGGACCTACAAGGCGCAGCCGAAAGCTGGGCACGAAGGCATGACGATCGGGATCGAGCAGTTTCGGACAGGGCGCGACCTGTGGCTTGACCGGATGTTGGTTCAACCGATCAAAGGCCCGGCAAGCGGCTATCCGATCAATCGTGAGACGCAAAAGAAGCCTTAATCGGAGTTGTCGCTCGTCGTGTTCCGACCGCCAACTGTCTAAAGTGTTTTCGGGAAAGCAGAACGACAGACACGGTGGACTTTCCTGAACGCCGTCCGGTGCGACAAACTTGCCGGTCGTTGAGTCCCCACCAGTGGAAGAACGCTTGGTCGAACGATAACAAGTCCCATCCCAGAGCTGACATTGGTGCAAGTGCAGCGAAATATCGCTTTGTCCCGCACAGCAGACCTTGACCCTGACCGTGCCGAAGGTCCGATTTTGGTCAGTATTGCGTGACGCCGCCGCCTGATAGTATTCAGAGCCCCCCAGCGATCGAGTCAAAGGTGCGCGACGTCCCACACCTCGATTAAGAGAGAACATATCAACAAAAAGTAAAAGGCAGATCCTGAGGATCCGCCTTCTTTGGTTCTATAGCCTTACAGACTGCAAAGTCCGATATGACGCTATTTCGATCACCAGCATTCAATCACCCGCAAAATTCACCAGAAAACCCGTCTTTTGTCGTAAAGACGGACTTTCGATGTCGAACATCATGACAACAACATGTCGGGCCAACCAATAAATGACCACTAACGGCTTCAAAAGCACTTAAAACTTAGCGTTTATGGCCGGTTTGGCGATGGAATTGACCATTTTACAACCAAAACGTGGCCATTATCACCCGGCAGAAACAGATCCTTTTGCATATAAAAAGGGCCACCCTTTCGGATGACCCTGAGTTGAATCGAGACTGAAATCGCGTAGGCTCCATTATGTTAAGTTAGGACAAGCTCCGGAATGTCCGATGTCCGAAAGAGCTCGATCCCGAACTCTGTTCGCAGGAACACGGGTTTTACCCTTGCCCGCTTTAAATCCCGGATAACGATACCAATCGCTATATCTCGTCCCGTAGCGATCCGGCCCGTGGTCGTGAACATCTGCAAGAAACATTCAACGTCTTCGGGCATGAACCGCAAGAATGAATGTTTGCCGTTTGGACCCTGCACACGAACGGAGCGCAATACGTCCGGATGCTCGTGCGCCAACGCCCACCCGGACGGGATTGGGATTTGCAGTTTGCCGAACGCGGTCGTCGGACGCATCCCCGTTAAAGCATTTACGGACACAGTCTTTACCTCGTCGGGGTCAACGTAAATGGCCTTCAAACCCTTTTCGCCAGTGAGCCGAACCACTCGATTAAGGAAACCACCCAGCATTAAATGCAAGATCTCCCCGTTATTGCGGCGCGACTTCTCTGCTGCCTTTGCAATAGGAACAAACCCGTCCGATATTGCAGTCACCGGGGTCGCGCAGTCTTCGAGAAGCTCCAAAAGCGAGGTGATATCCGCCTTGTTCAACGCCTTGCGGGTCCGGCCAGGACCATCGAGATAGTCGTCGACCAACGGTGAGATGATACGTTCGTCGACAATTTGGTCTGCCTGGGGTCGTGACGCATTCAAAAGCTCAGGCAGTTTGATGACAGTAACGGTCCGCAGTGCCTTCGCTGCAAGCGCCCTGCCCTGTTCCGCGTCAAATGCGAAATTTGGATTCTCAGCCTCGTCCAAAGGAACAAGGCCATGGGAAACCAACAGGTTCCTGAGGGTACGACTGTCGAAGTTCGCCTCAGACGCAAGCGAGGTGGCCGTGTGCAGGCGGCGTTCCGCAAGTGCTTCACCAAAAACCTTGTGACCAGACCCAAGTGCGAAATGTCCAATGATGAACGCGCGCATGATGCGTTTGATGTCGCCTGGGTCTTTGGTTCCCTTTCCGAATGCCAGCCATTTAAAAAGACGTCCGAATACCTTCTGCGGACCCACATTTGTCGCCGTGCGCGGATGTGCTCGAAACATCTCCTCGAGCCCCTCCAAGACCCCCGCCTCTCCTTTAGACGTGCATTCGAAGCCAGTACGACCAGCGGCATCCCATTCGTCCGGTGTTGCGGTTTGAAGGCTCTTGTCCGGCCCGAATAATACGACCATGCCAAGCATCTCAGTCGTGCGCCACGCCTGTTCAATCGTTTGAGAGTCAAGCCATGCCGACCCGCGTTCACCCGACAATCGCGCGACGATGTAAGACTGGAGCGGTGACACCGCACGAACCGATTGATTGCTGGCGAGATCCTTCAATTCTTGCCCTTGCTCGGGAACCCGATCCGTCATGATGTGCAATTCGTCAGACCAATTCGTCTTGGCCCGTGCAATCAGTGGCAACCCATGTTCGGGACAGGTGCGAACAACAGACAAGGTCCAGATCCAGCGGCCACGACGCAATCTTGGATCGCCATAGGTCACGTCATCGTCAGCGAGGCAGGCAGGGCAGAATACCGTCGCAGGACGCGCCATGAATTCGGCCGACACCTGCGATCCCCGCAGATCATAGGCACGCTTCGCAACGCGAATGGCTGCGTTATGCGAAATGGTCGTGACGGGCTCTCCGGCAACCTCAGCCAGCGCCTCGATAGCTTTGGCTTCACCACTCATCAACTCCGCTGACTTGATCCGGATGTCTTTTAGAAAGGGTAACAACGAGCCCCCAGTGTGTTGATAGGCAAGCCGCGCAGTAAAGGATTGGGGTGTCTCGGTCGGATCGAAGCGGAAGTGGGGAAATAATTGTGTCATCTGAATTCTCCTGTTCATTTTGTGGTTCAAGCAGCCTGATTGCGAGCTGTGAGATTGATCTGTGACCATTTCGGCGCGAGGAACACATTCTTGCCGGGTGCACAGCCCTCTTGCATTGCCCAGGCTTCGGCATAGTGATCCGGCGTCAGTGCCTGATGTCCTCGTGACAGCGCGACCTCGATGGCGTGGACCGTGAATTCAATGCAGCGCCCGAAGCGGCCACGGCTTGCGTGGATAAGACGCGGCAGCAGATCTTCGGTCATCGAAAACTGCAAACCAACACGGTCGCAATAGCCGTCGATGATCGACGTTAGGTCGTCACCATGGGATGCCAGCGTGACGCGAGGCAGCTCAAGCTTGGCATAGCGCCGCTTAACCTGATCATCGTATGAAGCAATATCCCACAGTGCCTCGACGCCGCTCAGCACAACGATAACGGCGCCATCCCCCTGCATAAGCGACTTCAGCATTCTGAGAACTCTGTTAACCTCATGCCTTGCGTCACTGTGGAACAGATCGTGCGCTTCATCGATCCAGAGCACAGCGGTCCCCAGGGCCTTGAGACGATTTCTGACGAGGGTCCAAATGTCCCATACGGGTTTGCGTTCAGCAAGCTCCGGGTAACCGGTTTGGCTCAAGATAGCGCGGCCAAGGCTTTTCAGCGTGGCGGGGCTTGGAACACTTACCCCAATCCACGGCCGCAAAGCGCCGGAACTGGCCTCAAGCGCGGGATGGCTGCGCAATGCCTTGTCGACCAGTGACGTTTTCCCTCCACCGGCACCATCGATAAGAATGATACCACGTGTCTCCCCTGTGCGCGTAAAGGTGACGGGCTTGCCCGCTTCGTCCGGAACCGGACTGAACGTGATCAGCCGGTCCAGATACTCACGGAAGACTGCATCACGCTCACTTTGGACGTAAATATCGCGCAGGGATTTAACCGCATCTTGAACGACAAAGTTTTGATTTTCATAGGTCATGTTATTTCTCCGAAAACTTGATGTTCTGGTCGCGCCGAGGCTTGGGCTCATTCCCTGGTCCCTGCGCGTCCTGAGCAGGAAATTCAGCCAACGGGTCCACGCCGGAAGAAAATGAAAAAGGTTCTTTTTCATTTTCGCGATGCGCGTCAGGAACCGATGTTTCAGAAACGACGGTGCCAAAACCACCCTTGCGACCACCAAGTTCAGTCGATGGATCATCAAGATCGAAATCATCCTTGAAGAAACCCAACAAATCTGCCTCTTCACGCTCAATACGCTCATCGGACCAGTCTTCTTGCAGCATCCCCAGAGCGGCCATCGCGTTTGAGTTCAGCGCTTCAATTGCTGAAATCGCATCATCGATCACGCGCTCACTTAGTTTTTGTGATCGCTTGGAGGACATGCGCAAACTTCGCAGCGTTGCTTGCCATGTCGTTGCGGTAACACCCTGAAAGCGATTGAAAACAGCGGGCACCTCGATCCACTCACCGTCAATCTCAACCGCGCAAGCGCCGATATCATCCGGGTACCAACGAATTTTCACTTCACGATTTTCGTTGTGTAGTAACCATTCAGCGATCGAAGGGTGGTGATAGTTGATGTTGAGAACGCGGATGCCGTGCTTACCCACCGTGCGCGTGGTTTTGGTCCCAAACACCAGCCGCCGTGTACGCAGATCAGGTGGCGGGGCCACGCCATATTTTTCTGTAAGCTGATCCCAGGTTTCCTGAGGTGTCGAACCGGACAGACCTCTGTGAGGGGTCCGATGGTAGATATCGACCACCCATCTGATCAACGCCTCGCAAACATCTTCTGCCGTCAGCGCGGTTCTGCCTTGGGCATCGTAATCCCCTTTTTCCACAACATTGGAAAACGTTCGTCCTGTCAGCCGAGGTAGCAGGTCCTGCGCCATAGTCCCGAACACACGCTCGATTGTGCCCCGTAGTTCTTTTGGCCCCTTTGGTGGGTTAATATACGCCATCCTCAAATCCTTCATCACCGCTTTTGTTAGGGTTGCAGTAAATGCAGAGCCATTGTCGGCCACGAGAAGGGCTGCGGTACCACATTGATTCCATGGCGAGAGAGCACCTACGGCATCAGACCAAAGCCCTTTGTCGCGGGTCATCATCTCGATGGTTTTAATAGCGCTTTGAGATGAAGGATTGCGTGTCATGCACATACCGACAATGCACTTCGTGGTGCAGCAAATTGCGGCTGAGACCCACCACCGTTTTTTTTCGCCGGTTAACCCAAGAGACTTCAATGCGTCCTCAGAAAAGTACTCAAGCATCCCTGACGTCGCCATAAATGTGCTCAGATCTAATTCGTATTCATCAATCTCAACGCGTTCGAGCGGACGTGTTAGTTCGAGCCCTCTGCGCAATGGAGCAAACTTGGCCTTTGCTTTCGCGAGTCCTTCTCGACCGCACATAGCCAAGAACGGATCGATTTTTTTATTTCCTGGCGAACCGTTTCACGGGAGGGCGCCTGTAGAAGGGTCAACCCTTCAGCGTTGCGTCGATCATTTTCCTTCCGAAAAGCCCGATCCACGTTCTGAAAGATGATCTCCTTGGTCGGCCTTTCGGGATTGACGAAGTTCGCAACCTCTCGCGACAGAATAAACAGTTCTTCCGGTGACAGCCTCCGTTTTCTGTTTCCTCGAAGGTGGCGTTTATCGGCGAGCGCGTAGATGCCACCATTTTCATATTTCTTGAGCCACTTGCGCAGCGTTGACCCTCCGACACGAGCAGCCGTCATTTCGCTACGAGAAATCCGCTCTTCCTCCGTTTTGGCATTCAACTCCAGCATTTCGGTAGCGCGCTCACGTATCGACGGCATATTAGCCTTGATCGACTTGTCGTCCCGTTTCAGGGTGCCCTCTGCATGCAGTTCATTCGCTGCGTCAACCATCGCGAGACGGAACCTGACTTCATACTGCGCTTCATCTGAGAGGGTCGTCAGAAGATCTGTAGTGCCATGCGCTTCTTGGACCGCATTAGCGGGTTGGAATTTGTCGCGATTATGCGTCAGCTGCCCGGCGTTTGCACGGCGCGACAAGGTGGCATGCTCGAAAAATTGCGCAACTCCGGTTCCATCAACACGGACGAGCACGAAACCTTTGTCCGTCTCGTCAACGACCCGAAACGCGACTCCATCAAGGATAATCTCGTCCCACGCGCTGAACGCAAGGCGGGATTGCTTTTCACTTGGGCGATAGATCAGCATCAGACAGCCCTCCGAACCATAGTTTCATAGGACAGGATCTCGTGATGAAGCAGCTCAAGGCACCGGCTTCGGATGAGGCGTACGAGCGCACGAAAGCCACGGCTGCCCATATTTATGGCCGCAGTCAGATCGGCTATGGCAGCCGCACCGATCAAACTGGAAGTCACCGCTTCGGCTGCTTGGTCCGCGTCGGGGTCGGCATGTCGAACCTCGTGCAGCAGCTTCGCATTGTGGATATCAATCTGGTTGATATCGCGTTGCGTTACGACAATCACACGATCAACAAAATCTGGCACAGCTTGCGCGGAAATCGTTTTGATTTCGCGCTGCAATCGTTCACTTTTGAGACGCGAGACCTCTTTGACCATCACCGCCGTCTTCTCACCGCTTGTGCTGGTAGTCACAAAATCAAAGAAGTGTTTGTGTGATTTGCCTGTCTCGTCAAACCAGTTGAAGCAAACTTGATCACGCAAGTCGGCAAGATCGGGTTTGACTGACAAGATTAGGGCGACCTTGTATTCCAATTCACTATCGAGCTGGACCAAGCGGCCTGGATTGGTCCCAAACACAATCTGGCCGCTTGCACGAACCGCGGATGATTTGAGGATTTTTCGTGCACCCGAGGATTCAGATGGAAGTTTGGTAGCATTTGCAAAAAGGTCAGTCTCTTGCGTGCTCACCGAGGGTGCATCGCTCTGCGCTGGCGCTACATTTTCCTGATCAGAAGTGTTTGCGGTTTCATCCACTGCTTCGTCGCTGCGTGCATGGTTCTTTGGAAAGTCTTTCATAACAGTCTCTTTTTTCTGGTTTCCTGCCGAGCTCGGAAAGGTTCCCAAGCTCGACTAATGAGAAAATTGTGCTGTTCGTGCGGATCACCTGATTTTCTCCGGATAGGTTCACCCGGAAAAAATCACATGATTTCAATGCGCCAAATTCAGTCCTCAAAAAATACGGAAATCTGATAGACGTGCGCCCTGCCAGCGGACCGCAGCATCAAAGTCCGGGCGGGTTGCGCCCGGTACGTCATAGGCTCCGCAAAGGCACTCGACGACGAGCCTGACATCCTTTGCATGACATCGGGCACAGCACACAGTACCGTTCAGAAGATTTGACAATGCAGCAATCGTTTTTTGGTCACCGATCGCCGTGAGGATCTCGGTCAGTGTCTCGTTGTTGCCTGCCAAGTGATTATGCAAATCTGCGTCCACGAAAAATTGCACATGTTTTGGATTAAGGGTCATAGCTGACTCTCCTTTTTGGTTTGGATTGGGGGTTGGGGTAGCGGGCGACTGCGCGCAGTTGCGCGGTCGCGTGGCGGCTATGAGGAAATGGGGCTAATGCAGGCCTGTTCCAATGAGTTTCGCAAGCCATCCGCCAGCAGACAAAGCTCGTCGACAATTGGATCAGACGGATCGATTACGTTCATTAAGACGTCTTCGCTGACGCTGTCATCGTCGAGTTCGAGACGGCGCATCATCCGCTCAAGACGCCGGCGGGCATGTATGCCGATCGTCGCATGGGTCGCCAGGTCGTCGAAAAGGCGATCAGCTTCCTGGGCCGCGCACTGTCCGCCGAGTAGGGCGGCGGCATTACGCAACGCAGGCCAGTTCTGCGCCACAAAATCGTGCACAGGATTGCGCTGAGCCAATACGGCATGGCGCAGGTCGAAAGGGGTTATCGAGTTCATAGGTCACCTCCAAAATTATTGTTACGTCAAGATTTTGGTTTGGAGGGTCGTGCCGTAGCTTCGACGGCTTTCGCAGGTTTTCTCGATTTCCTTCGCTCGTTTGCTTCTGTTGTAATCAATGTTGGCCAGATGTGAGAAAGACGAAGAAGAAATTTTTAGAATTCTGTAAATTATCTCTCTTTCCGAAGATAATAAGATGTTTTGAGTGTTTTTCGCTCAAGTTATTGGAAATCCAACAACCTATTCCGGCAAGGAATTGTCGGGTTTATCAGTAGGCTGATCGTTATCGTCTGAAGAAATCACCACATCTATGTCGCCGTCGCAGATATCGACGTAGAGTTGCAGGTCCTCGATATCTGGGATCGGGCCAACCAATGACTCTATCTGTGCAATGCGCTGTGTGGTCATGCCCGTTGCCTGCGCGACATCAGCTTGGGTCATGCCTCTCGCATCCCGCAGCATGCGTAGCTGTAGCGCGATTGCGCTTTTGCGGCTGTTCTGTTCTTGACGCGCGACAACGTCGGGGCGTGCAAGTTTCAACCGCTCGCGAAACGAAATCGGTTTTTTACTCATTTTCTGCCTTTCATGCAGGTGGGTTCTTCCCTGATGCTTTGAATACAAGCGGGGAGCGTCATTCAAAATGAATGTTGGCCAAGTCTGCGATTGACGAAGAAAAAATCCTACACTCGCGTTATTTTTGATCGGAACGCAGAGCACGAATTAATTAGTCTCACCTGCTACGCATTTTGTGGCTTCGGCCAAGATTCTCCTCACACTCAAAGGAGATCTATTTTTATGGACCAAGGAAAACTCAATCCTGGTGAGCGCATCGACCAGCTGCGCAATGAGGCAAAGAACCCAAACAGATCGATGCTGCGGCATACACATTTTGGCACTAAGGGCGGACAGCCGACTTTCGCTGCACCTGCAAACTAAACGGGCGCGTCCTAAGAAAGCAGACGCTCAGGGTCACGACCCATTTATGTCGGGGTGCATCTGCAGCGAAGGTCGGCAGTGAGCCCACCTTGCCGAATGCTGCACGGGGCACGAACGACTGCTTTTGTCATAGCGCAGAAAAAGAAAGCTCCCAGAGTTTCAGGACAGCTTTCTCTCAATAGATTTACCATCTACGGTATAATCAAGTTGGATCTTGGATTGGTTAAATGCAGCAGAACAGCAAGCGCGAGTATCAGGACACTAAAGCTATTCTCCGTGAGCTTGTCCGCGTTGAAACGGTATCGGGCTCGAGCACAAATGAAATAAATGCCTATATTGCAAACCATTGCAAAAAGCTAAGCGTCGCCCAAATTGTCGCGTCAGGTCCTGTTGAGACTCAAAAGAACATAGCTTTTCGGTTCGGGCCAGACGTGGCGGGCGGTATAATTCTCAGCGGTCACACCGATGTCGTCCCGGTCCAAGATCAGAAATGGTCGTATCCTCCCTTTGCCGCGACGGAGCGAGACGGTCGAATCTATGGCCGAGGCACATGTGACATGAAGGGGTTTCTTGCGTCGATGATCGCATCAGTGCCGAAACTAGCGATGGCCGAACTAGAGCGCCCCATCTGGCTCGCGTTTACCTACGATGAGGAAACGGGTTGCCTAGGTGCGCCGTATCTAGCCGAAGAAATTGCTAAACAAGCCTCTGGCATCGAAGCCGTCATCGTTGGAGAGCCTACAGAAATGGCTGTCGTCGATCAGCACAAGGGGGCATTCGTCGAATATGTGACATTCAACGGTGTGTCCGCCCATTCTAGCCTGCCTTGGCTGGGGCTGAGCGCGAACGAATACGCGATCCGTTTTGGTGCGCAGTTGGTTGCCTTGAATGAAGAGTTTTCTCAAGAAGTTCCTGCGACCGAAGGTGACCGGATGACAACGCTCAATCTTGCTCAAATTGGTGGCGGCACGGCGCACAACATCGTATCGGATAAATGTCGCGTAATGTGGTCATTGCGGTGCGCGCCGGGACAAGATCCCGATGCAATCGTCCAGCGCATTCGTTCTATGGCGAGGACGTTGGAGGTGGAGATGCAGAGCCGTGCATCCGAGGCGTCAGTTGATTTTGAAACGGTTTTCGACGTGCCACCGCTGGCGGCGAACCCGGCCTCGACCGCGCTTCGGCTCGGCCTTGGTCTGACGGGCCAGAATGCAGGCCAATCCGTCAACTACGGCACGGAAGCTGGGGTCTATCAGAAGGTCGGACTTCCCACGATCATCTGCGGACCGGGATCCATCGA
The DNA here is from genome assembly GCF_036961165.1 of Sulfitobacter sp. GTDB lineage: Bacteria > Pseudomonadota > Alphaproteobacteria > Rhodobacterales > Rhodobacteraceae > Sulfitobacter. The sequence continues at coordinate 18,643 of NZ_JBALVJ010000010.1, forward strand.
ACAGGCGCACAAACCTGATGAGTGGATCGCCATCGAACAGCTCGATGCCTGCGACAGGTTCATCGAAAGGCTTATCGCCCATCAGAGCGCGTGATCGTTAGACTGACTTGCGTGCGATTATCTTGATCTTGATTTTCACACCCAGTGGCAAAGCGGCGACAGCATGCAGGACCGTGCGAGAGAATGTCACTCCATTGCAGTCGCATAGGCGGCGTTCATATCGACCGGAAAAACGGTTGTTTTCACAATGTCGCTAATCTTACTGCCGCTTGCTTCCAGAACGATCCTCATATTCTGAATATGCCCGGACGGTTTGCTCCGCCACGTCTACTGATACCAGTCTTGCCTTGGAAACAATCCCGACGTTGCCGGAGTTGAGAGTGAGATCATCAAGGATGACGGCCTGACTGTAAGTGCTTAGAGCTGGCACAATGCCCTCCATATTCATTAGACCGATCTTCATCATTTCTGCTTCAATAAAACTTGATAGCGCGACATGCTGATGTTTGATCCGCATGCAATGAGGCCGACATGTCGACCTTTTGCCCTGTTTTTCAAGGGTCCAATAAGTGCAGCGAGCGACGCTGCGCATGCTGGCTCTGCCGTAATTTTCAGAATGTCTTGGTACGTCCTCATGGCCTGAAGTAATTCGTCGTCCTCGACCCGGACGATTTCATCTGCATAGCGATGCGTGACGCTGAAGGAATAGGGCATTGCCAAGGGCGACGCGAGGCTATCTGCAATGGTCGCGATTTTGTCCAGCCGCACTGGCTTTCCAGCCGCAAAACTGCGGTACATGCTATCGGCGCCAAACGGTTCGACACCGATGACAGTTGCATCGGGTCGAGCCAGCTTAATCGCCGCCGACATGCCGCTGATCATGCCTCCCCCGCCGACTGGGATGATGAACATGTCGATTTCGGGATGTGCCGCCACAAATTCTGCACCGCAAGTCGCACTGCCGAGCGTCATGTGCTCCCCCTCAAAGGGATGCATCATCACGCGTCCTTCCTGCGCCGCACTTTCTTCCATGACCGCGAAGGCCTCTACGATATCTTTGCACAAGATCACCTCGGCACCGGTCGAACGGCAACCATCGATCCGGATTGGATCAGCGGCCTGCGGAATGGCGATCTTGGCGGAAACGCCCAGTTTTTGAGCGGCCCATGCAACTGCCATCGCATGATTACCGCCGCTCGCGGCAACGACACCCTTGTCCCGGCTTTCAGCGGACAAACCACTGATACCCAGATAGGCACCACGCGCCTTGAAGGAGCCTGCCTGCTGGAAAAGCTCCAGTTTGACTGCGCCGCTGGAAATGTCGGGAAGGACATCGCGCCACCTGTCCGAGGTCAGCCTAAGCGTCGGTGTCTCTATCAGAGTGCCACTTATAGCAGCTCTGGCTCTCGAAATTTTCTCTGAAAGAATCTCAGTCATCGATAACCTCATAAAGTCAGAATTAGTGACTTATATAAGGGTCAGCTTATGTATCAATGGAAAATTCATGAACAAATTGCTGAAAGCGGCCATTCATAATAGCAAACGTAAAGTCAGCTTTGTCCCGCAGTGCCGCCGCTCGCCCTCCGGTTTGACGCTGATATCGTTTGCAAGTGCAGCGAAGGTCGGCAGTGAGCCCAAAGCGTCGAACGCTGCGCCATACACACACCGACGTGATACGGACTAAGCCGTCCAATGCTTATGCAGAAATTTCGCGTTCTGCAAACCTGGCATCAATCCCGGTGATAGGCGCATAGCGAAGTATAGATAATTTTGTCTCTGTCGGTTCATAGCCCCACGGTCCTCCAACAGTTTCGCCTTCTTGCTGAGTTCGTGTTAGTGAAGCCCACAAGGTGGGTGCGACACATGAATCCCGAACAATGTTAAGAAGTCTCTTACCGCTCGCCGCCCTGTTGATGGGGTCGGCTTTTCTGCTGTTTGCCGGGGGCGTGAACAGCCTAATTCTGCCTGTCCGGGGTGATGCAGAGGGCTTTTCTGCCGCCTCGTTGGGACTTCTGGGCACAGGATGGGCTTTTGGCTACGTGGCGGGCTGCCTTAGAACGCCAACCTTAGTTGCGCGGGTCGGTCATATCAGAGCGTTCGGAGCGATGTGCGCCATTGCTTCAATAGCTGTTCTCCTGTCACTCGTCCTGATCACGCCATGGGTCTGGATACCAGTTCGGGCCCTTTCAGGGTTTTGTTTCGCCGGGGCGGCAATGATAGTGGAAAGCTGGCTTAACGAGCGCGTAGACAGCACCTCAAGGGGGCGAGTCTTTGGCATATATACAATGGTCAACCTTGCGGCGACAACGGCGGGTCAAATGGTCCTAACCCTCGGCGACTCGAACGGATATTTCTTCTTTGTTTTGGCTGCCATGGTCTATTGCCTCGCCCTTTTGCCGACGGCGATTTCCGCCACAACGACACCAAACCCACTTACCAGTGTATCGCTGAACCTGCCCGCCCTTTGGAAGAACTCGCCAATTGCCGTTGTCGCGGTTCTTATGGTGGGGATATCCAATGCCGCCTTTGGAACTCTGGCCGCCGTCTACGCCGCCCGAATTGGCTTGAGTCTCGGTGACATCGCACTCTTTGCCAGTATTCCAATTCTTGCTGGCGCTGCTGCCCAAATCCCTATCGGCATCGCCTCGGACAAGATGGACCGGCGGCGCGTCCTTGTTGGGATCGCATTGTGCGCCTTAGTTGCGGATGCACTTTTTCTTTTTGGTGGATTCGTAAATCTATGGGCAGTCATGGCCTTGGCAGGATTGTTCGGCGCAACTGTGTTTGCGATGTATCCGGTTATCGTTGCGCATGCGAATGACCACGCCGCACCGGGAACCTTTATTCAGGTCAGTGGAGGCCTTCTTCTGGTCTACGGAATTGGTTCTATCTTAGGTCCTACCGCCGCCGGTTTTGCCATGTCAGAATTTGGCGAGGCTAGCCTGTTTATGGTTACAGCGACGGCGCATATCATACTCATTCTATTCGCCCTTGTGCGCCTGAGATTAGCGCCTGCCGTGGCTTTGGAAAATAAAGGTAGTTTCCAATCAACACCTCTTGCACGGGTCTCTACCCCAGAAACCGCAGCCCTTGCCGCAGATCAGGCGGAGTTGAACGCTGATCGGTCCCAAGCAGTTGATCTGGCGGGCAACAATCAAAAAGATCAGGGCAACGACTGAGGATGCACAGCACATGGGTCGGTTTGGCCTGATAACCGCTCTGGGCTGAAAGCGGAACTTCGGGCCACAGCGTTGAACGGCAGCTTGGTCCGCACACCAACGTTTCAGTCGACAAAAATGCTGCACCATGCACCAACGGCCGCTTCGACGGGCCGCACCGCAGCATCCGGGGTGGTTGCTGGAAGGCGGCTTTGGGCCGTGAGCGACATTCGACAACAAGGGCGGATTGCGGACTTTCGCTGCGCCCGCAAACTAAATTGGGCAACTTGAAGAAAGCGGACGCTAGGGGCCGCGACCCAGTGTTTTCGATGTGCAAGTGCAGCGAACGGCAGCTGTGAGCCCAACTGTCGGATGCTGAATGCACCACCTGTTGGCTTCGCAATCGTCATGCGATTCCTGAGTCTCAAAATAGAGAGCCTCCTTGCCATTATCGAAGCAGAACTCAACCTGGCAAATCCCACCCCACCGCGAGTACTTTGTTATGCTAAAATTATTTTATTGAAGTCAGTTGGCGAACACGGGTCGATGTCCTAAAATGATATGCGATGGTGCAGCTTTTGATCGTTTATCATTCTAAGACCGGTGGCAGTAGGCAGATGGCCGAGGCGGCTTATTCAACGGCATGTGAAGAAGTAACGACTATTTTAAAAACTGCGGAAGAGGCCGGTCCTGAGGATCTCCTGCGTGCAGACGGTTACATCTTTTGCGCCCCGGAGAACCTTGCCGCGATTGCAGGCATGATGAAGGATTTCTATGATCGGAGTTATTATCCGGTCCTCGGGCATATTGAGGGGCACCCGTACGCTCAAATGGTGTGTGCAGGTTCGGATGGGGAAAATGCAGCGCGCCAAACCGCTCGCATTGCCCAGGGTTGGCGGCTCAAGGAAGTGCAGCCACCATTGATTATATGCACCTATGCCCAAAAATCTGAGGAAATTTTGGCCGAGAAGTCGATCCCCGAAGAACAGCTAGCCCTATGTCGAGACCTTGGCGCGGCGATGGGGGCGGGGCTGAGTATGGGCGTGTTTTGACTAAGGGGCACCTCTATTTTTGACAGCTTTTGCGACGACAAACCGTTTGGACCATCATGACACGCGTCTCAAGAGGCTTTGTTGCACAAATCGGTTTGAGGTCGTGCTCCCCCTTAAGCTATATATCCAACTGCCGGCTTTTGCGCTGACGCCAACCTTCAAGCAGGGGACTAGTGCCCATGCTTGACACGTATAGCGCACCGAATGATGGCGTATAAGCGAGCTATCCACAGAACCAATATTTGTCGCTCAAAGTGTAGCTTCTCTTGGATCATCTGAACGAGGGATTAAGTTGAACCTGCATACTGTCTCAATGTCTTTGAAAAGGAATATCGTGTGATCGTCAGGGACCATCCGTCATCTTTTCGGCTGTTTTTCGTTATGCAGGGATCAGTTGTGCCCAAAATTCTGGGCAAGATCATCGGCATTGCGCTGTTATCGGTCGTTGTCCTGTTGGTTAATCACTACGTTGTCATTCTACCTAGAATTTCGATCGGGGCGATGGGAATATTTGGCGTCGCGCTGTCACTCTTCCTCGGGTTTAGGAACAACGCAGCCTATGACCGATGGTGGGAAGCCCGCAAACTATGGGGGTCAATGATCGCTGATGTCCGCAATCTGGGGCGACATATGTGCGTCTTTGTCGGCAAGGGGGAGGAGCGCGAAGCCATCTTGTCTTATGCGGTCGCCTTCGCACATTTGCACCGTGGCTTCTTGCGAGGGGTCGATGTGCGGCCTGAAATTACCAGCTGGGTCGGCGAAGAAAGTGCTGCGTCGATGATCGGGAAGAAGAATCCGGCAGATGCGGCATTGCGATCGATAGCCGACAGAATTGGCGAGCTGATCAAAAAGGACGCGATCAGTGGGTTTGGTCAAATGACTATTTCACAAACGCTGTCCTCGTTGGCTTTCGCGCAGGCCGGATGTGAACGCATTCTGATGACACCCTTGCCGTTCGTGTATTCCCTGCTGGTCCGCCGGACGACCTATCTCTATTGCTGGTTGCTGCCGTTCGCGTTAATCGATTCCACAGGTTGGTTTGCCCCAATATTTGCGGCAGTCGTGGCCTATGTGTTCTTTGGCCTGCAAGCCGTCACGAACGAGCTGGAACTGCCGTTTCGCAATGTTCAGAACGGATTACCCGTCGATTCAATGTGTCGCACAATTGAGATTTCGGTGGCCGAAGCGCTGGATCTCACCCCGCCAGACAGCTTGTCCCCGACAAATCATGTGTTGAGTTAGGTTGAACGTGGCATTGCTTGCAACGGGGGGCCCATGTTGGAACCGGACATTAGCGCAGGTGCAGCGAAATGGCGCTTTGTCCCGCACTGAGGACCTTGGCACAAACCACGATAAAGGTCCGGTTTGGGTCAGAAATTCATGACGTCGGGCCAATATTGCGTGACGCCCCTCCTTGAGAGAATGCAGAAAATCTGCCGCATCGCGGTAAATAAGAGCGGCGATTCACTTGTACTAAATATTTGATCGCACATGCTTTGCATTAAGTGAGTTTGGCCAATGTTCTCCTCACCTATAATGGAGATCTATTTTTATGGACCAAAGACTCGACCCAGGGGCGCGCATTGACTTATTACGCCATGACCTCACTGACGTTTCAATCTGGCTGCAAGACAGATATTCTGCCGTAAAATATATCTTTGGAGTCGACTACTTTCACCACCAGAAATACAGCAAAGAAATCGCCTATGTCGTGGTTATCGGACCCGGACAGGAAGAACGGCGAGCGATCAGGGCGACTGCGACCCTGGCGCTCGAGGCGCTCGGTTGGCGAATTGAGCCGGAGGGTGGTGGCGATGTGATAGATGCCCAGCCAAATTCGACACAGGATATTTCCGCCCACGAAAGGTTACGGGCAATAGCGCGCGTTGAAGCAGTATTACGGAATACAACTTAGGCCCAACTGGCAACAGACGACGTCTGCCGGCCTTCAAAAAACTGAAACAGTGCATCGGTCTTTATCTCAAGGGTGCTGTTGTCATATTTCGATGCCGGCAGGCCCGTTTTTTCATCGTACAGCAGATTATAAATCTCCTGACGAAGCCCGTCGCGCGCGCTTTGCTTTAGGAAAACGTCCTGGACATCTTCAATTCTTCGTTGCATGGCTTTCAGAAGCTCGATGGATGCGGCTTTAATCTGCCAGATCTACACCCGCAGATGTGGCGTTATAAACGGGGCCAACAGTACTGCCCGTCTGTTGCACGCAAATGCAGCTCGAGCAGAGGCCCACACCCAGAGAGCGCTCAACGAGAATGGCGCTGCAATCTGCCCACAGCTTATCAGACCGAAGGCAGGAAAATTTTTTTTATTTCCAGACTTATACAGGACATCAAAACATCTTACCCTCAGTGCTGAAACCAGAAGTGTGAGCGTATGTACCTAAATTCGAACACGAGCCTATTCTACCTGCTTGATAAATGGCGAGGGAATGCGGCGTCGCTCACGATGGCAGGCCCAAAGATCAGTGTCGCTGGCGGAAAGACGCCCTCAACCTCTTTGTCTGAAATCATCGACGCTCCGAAGGTCGAACGCAAATGGCTTGGTTCGGAGCTTTCGATCAAGATTGATGGCAGAGATCACATCCTTCGAGTTCGCGGCTCAAACAGATCAGAACTGGACCATTTCGCCCACCAACTTGAAACCGCTTGGCGCGACCACAACTTGGCCCAGCTGGACGCCCAATCAGACGCGATCAGCTACGTTGTAAAAGCTATCGCTAAGCTTGAGGCTCCAACTTGATATCCAGCGGCATGTTATGTGCAGCCCATTTTGGAGTCTGCTCAAGAACTCGAAAAAAGCTTGTTTTCCAAGCTGAACGAAAACGCGATCGGAAGTGCCCGGTTCAAAAATGTTAAAATCATTCGAGCGTTTCTGTCGTCGCCCGGCAAACAGCGATCCGGAGCAATCGAAAAGTTTGAACAAACCCAATTGAAAAGCTGGTCAGAATTCTTCGATAGTTTTGAGACCAACCCGCTGACACCTGAACAGCGCCTTGCCATCGTCGCAGATGAGGACGCCACGCTGGTGCTCGCCGGTGCAGGGTCCGGAAAAACAAGCGTGATCACCGCCAAAGCCGGATACTTTCTCAAGGCAGGCATCCGCAAACCCGAAGAAATTCTGCTTCTGGCCTTCGCACGAGATGCCGCAGCAGAGATGAGTGAACGCATTGAGCAGAAATGCGGCGAACCCGTCGAGGCGCGGACTTTCCATGCACTTTCTTATGACATCATCGGACATGTCGAAGGCGGCAAACCCGCCCTTGCCGCACACGCAACAGACAACAAAGCATTTCTCGTTTTGATCAGGGACATCTTGATAGCGATCGCGGCTGGCGCAGCAGAGGCATCCAAAGCCATAATAAACTGGTTCACATCAGGTCGGCTGGAAGCCAAGTCTGAATGGGATTTCAAACAGAAGCACGACTATTACACTTATCTTGAAAAAGAGGAGCTCAGAACGCTTCAAGGCGACCAGGTCAAAAGTTACGAAGAGCTGCTTATATCCAACTGGCTCTACGAAAATGGCGTCGAATATGAGTATGAACCAGACTATGAGTTTGACACGTCAAATCCGACCAAGCGAAATTACTGTCCCGATTTCCGCCTGACTGAAAGCGGAGTGTACCTGGAACATTTCGGTGTGAGAAAGATGGTCAGCCGCGGTGAAGAGCGGCTTGAAACGGCCCCGTGGGTTGATCGCGACGACTATCTTGAGGGCATGTAATGGAAACGGCAGGTCCATAAAGACAACGAAACCACCCTGCTCGAGACATTCAGTTATGAGCGTCAGGAAGGACGCTTATTGGACGCGTTGGCCGAAAAAGTAGCGCCACACGTCACCCTTAATCCTCGGCCGCCCGAAGCGCTCTTTGATCGCGTGATGGAAATGAACGACATCGACGGCTTCGTGCAGCTGTTGGCGAACTTCCTTCGAAACTACAAAAGTGGTGGCTACACTCTTGAGCACTGCGCCCAAAAAGCTGACACAGCCAAGCTGGGCAAACGGGCCCAATTGTTCCTAACCATCTTCAGACCAGTCTTTGAGGCCTATGAGGAAAGCCTGAAGGGTCGTATCGACTTTGAAGACATGGTGCTGCGAGCCGCTCAACATGTTGAATCCGGCCGATACAAAAGCCCATTCGGGCACATCCTCATTGATGAATTCCAGGATATTTCGCGAAGCCGGGCTCGCCTGGTCAAAGCCCTGCTCGGGCAAAAGCATGATACACGATTATTTGCCGTGGGAGACGACTGGCAATCAATCTATCGGTTTGCAGGTTCAGACATTCATTTGATGCGCAACTTTGGTGCCGAGTTCGGGGGTAACTTCGACGGCCAATCAGGCGTTCATCGCACAGTCGACCTTGGCCGGACGTTCAGATCTGTCGATAAGATAGCCTTTGCGGCACGAAAGTTCATCCTGAAGAACCCGACCCAATTAACCAAGACGGTCATACCGGCAGGCACAACGAATGCGCCTGCGATCAAAGTCATTCCGACATTCAAACATGACGGCGACATGAAGCTCGAAAATAAACTTTCAGCTTTGTAGACCGTCGCTCAGGAAAGCGGTCAAAGAACATCGATCTTGCTTTTAGGACGGTACAGGCATTCAGAGCCCAATGATTTCCACCACTTTCGAAGAAAATATCTAAACCTCGATATTACTTTCAAGACGATCCACTCTTCTAAAGGCCTGGAAGCGGATCACGTCATCTTGCTGCAAGCATTTAAGGGTCAGATTGGCTTCCCGTCTGAAATTGTGGACGATCCATTGTTGACGATGGTGTCCCCCGAAGCCGAGCCATTCGAACATGCAGAAGAGCGGCGTGTCATGTATGTCGCGATGACGCGAGCACGCAAAACACTGACCATAATGGGGTCAGCTGCAAAGCCGTCTGTGTTCGTTGAAGAACTGCTCGAAGACGCTGAATACGGTTTACTGCCCACTAACATCGAGTCGGCGAAAGTTCAGACCTGCGGCGAATGTCAGGGGCATCTCCTGCCAATCCCGAAGCGTGATGGTGGCACGTTCTATCGATGTGAGCACGTCCAGCTTTGCGGGAATATATTGCCGAATTGTCCTGGCTGCGGCGTAGGTTTTCCGGTGCGGGTCAAGGGACAAACTGAAGCAGTGTGTGACTGCAAGGATAGCTTTTCAGCTTGTCCCGTTTGTGCAGACGGTTGGTTGGTTGAGCGAAAAGGGCGCTTTGGGAAGTTTTTGGGATGCGTAAAGTTTCCGAGGTGTACGGGTAAAGCGAAAGTGCGGAAAAAGTGACGCCTCAAAAGGCGTGAAATTGCATTGGACACCATTTTACGCAATTGAATTCACATTATTAATTGCTCTGGAGGTTGACGGGCTTGATTGGGGTCTGCTTCACTGTTCGTGTATTCGTACGAGGAAAACACATGCGTAATGAACAGCTTCCGGACTACTTGCAACAGGGCGAAACTGCGCGACTATTTCCGGTTTTATCGACCACTTCAAAAGAAGGTCGCACAACATCAATCGTTCTTGCGTGCCTCGACAAGATCGATGAATTCGGGACTCGGCTTCTGGCCTCTCTTGGTCAAAAGGTTGGCAAGAGGTCAACAATTGAAACCTACACCGAAGTCGTTTTTCAGAAACACTCGTCTGCAATCAAAGATCGTCCAGACCGGTTGATCGTCATAAAGGTTGGAAACCGGCAGTGGCGCGCACTGGTCGAGGCAAAGGTTGGGACCAATGAATTGGACGCAGACCAAATCGAACGCTACCGGGTGCTGGCAAAGGACAACGATGTCGATTGCGTTCTGACTATTTCGAACCAGTTTGCGACATCACCAGACAGCCACCCAGTCGAACTGGTCCGAAAAAGCCGTTCAAAAATTCCAGTCTTTCATTGGTCATGGATGCACATTCTGACAACCGCAGACCTGCTTGTGTCAGGCGAAGACGTTGCGGACGTCGACCAACTTCTTCTTCTCAATGAACTGCGCCGATTTCTGACGCATGAAAGCGCGGGGGTTAAGGGCTTTGATCGGATGCCAAAAGAATGGGCAGAGCTGAACAAGCTCATTTCAAGCGGTGGCGCGGTCCCAGCAAAATCACCGATGGCTCAGACTGTGCTTGAAGCATGGCATCAAGAGACGCGTGATTTGTCCATGATATTAAGTCGAATGACGGGCATGACCGTAGGTGAAAAACTGCCGCGCAAGCACATTGGAAACCCTGCACAACGTCAGAAAGACGAGCTAAGCGACCTGAGAGAAAAACACTGTTTGACTTGTACGCTAACAGTACCTGACGCCGCCGCACCGATTGAAGTGACAGTAGATCTCATGCGCCGATCTATGGATGTCGGAATGACACTGAGGGCTCCAGACGACAAGAAATCCACTAAGGCCCGTGTCAATTGGCTGTTAAGGCAGGTCAAATCAGAGGACACAGATGCTCTATTTGTTCGTTTACTGTGGCCCGGCACAAGCGAACCAACGCAATACCCTATTTCTGAACTGCGCGAAAATCCTGACTTGGCATCTGAGGGGAAAGAGCACCTCGCGTCACATGGCTTTCATATCTTCCTGTCAGAGCGCCTGGGTGGTAAATTTACACAGCAGACGAATTTTATTTCTGAACTGGAGCGCGTCATTCCCAAATTCTATGGCGATATAGGATCAAATTTGGCGGCTTGGGTAAGAAAAGCGCCCCAGATCAAGCCAGAGCGTTCAAGCGGCGAAGACGTTTCGCCGAGTGGAATCGCGGAAGATGCCGAGGATTTTGAAGCATAACTTTCGACGTGAATTGTTGTAGAATTCGTCGGTATTGGCGGCGAAATCAAACGGCTCCACCAGATCAGCCGGTGCAAAGAGTAGTCGGTCTGGGAAAATGCATCGCAGCGCTCGACACTGTCGCGGAGGTCCGCTGTCAGCCATTCGCGTTAAGCGCACCGTCAAAGTGGCTAATCCGTCGCGTCCGTATGGCTGACTATAATATTTCAGTCAGACAAAGCGATTACGCGGCTGAGTTTCACCAGTTCCAGTATTTTCAGCGCATTTTCATCGACGCGGTACCTTAGGCCTAACTCAACAGCCTAAATCCCTTCTTTAGAAGCCAATGGCCGCCATTTGCTTGTAAAATGGCAGCCTTAACCTGTGCAGTGGTCATTATTTGGTTGTCCCAACACAACATCTGAAGCTAGCACCTCACCCACATTTACTATGCCCACAACTACCACAGGTCATGCACCCTTCGACCATGCGCAAATCAAATTGCCCACAGCTTGAGCACGCTTTTCCACGAGGTTTCTCTAGGCCTACGACATTGGCTTGGGGGTCTGTTTTTAGCCCCATGCCTTCGCCTTCGATGAAGCCGGTTGCGATCAGGTGTTGTTCGATAACCCCGCCGATTGCTGCAAGAATTGAGGGGATATATTTGCCGCCCATCCAAGCACCACCGCGTGGATCGAAGACCGCTTTGAGTTCCTCAACGACAAACGACACATCTCCACCGCGACGGAACACTGCCGAGATCATGCGTGTCAGCGCGACTGTCCAAGCGAAATGCTCCATATTCTTGGAGTTAATGAACACTTCGAAGGGGCGACGGTGTCCGCCGACAACCAGATCATTGATGGTGATATAGAGTGCGTGCTCACTGTCAGGCCATTTGATCTTGTAGGTGGATCCTTCAAGCTCTTCTGGGCGGTCTAACGGCTCGGACATGTAGATTACGTCGCCGTGGGGTGCCATTGGTTCCTGACCATCACGGCTGACAACTTCGGGTGCCGCTTTTTTATCTTCTGATACAGACAGGACCGACCCAGTTACATCGTTTGGCCGGTATGTGGTGCAGCCTTTGCAGCCAGAGTCCCAAGCTTCCATGTAGACGTCCTTGAACGCATCAAAAGAGATGTTTTCAGGGCAGTTGATTGTTTTGGAAATGCTAGAATCGACCCATTTCTGAGCTGCGGCTTGCATCTTGACGTGCTCAAGCGGAGCGAGTGTTTGCGCGTTCACAAAGTAATCAGGCAGTTCACGATCGCCGAACTTGTCGCGCCACATTTGCACGGCGTAATCCACCACTTCTTCTTCGGTACGGCTGCCATCTTTTTGCAGAACTTTGCGTGTGTAGGCATAGGCAAACACCGGTTCGATGCCGGAGCTTACATTGCCTGCATAGAGGCTGATTGTGCCTGTCGGTGCGATGGAGGTCAGCAGCGCATTGCGGATGCCGTGGGTTCGTATGGCTTCGCGCACATCCTCGTCCATGGCACGCATCGTGCCTGAGGCCAGGTATTCTTCAGCATCGAACAGCGGGAACGCGCCTTTTTCCTTCGCCAAATCCACTGACGCCAGATATGCCGCGCGGGCAATCGAGTGCAGCCATTCTTCGGTTTGACGCGCGGCCTCATCAGAGCCATAGCGCTTGCCCAGCATCAGCAGAGCGTCGGCAAGACCAGTCACCCCAAGGCCGATGCGGCGCTTGTTCTTGGCTTCAAGCTGCTGCGCTTCAAGCGGGAATTTCGACACGTCTACCACGTTGTCCATCATCCGTACGGAGGTCGCGACAAGCTCGTTCAGCGCTTCAAGATCAAGTGCGGCGTTGTCTTCAAACGGATCAGACACCACCCGTGCAAGGTTTATTGAGCCCAACAGACATGCACCGTATGGCGGCAAAGGCTGCTCACCGCACGGGTTGGTTGCCGCGATGGTTTCGCAATAGCTCAGGTTGTTGGCTTCGTTGATCCGGTCGATAAAAATTACGCCCGGCTCGGCGAACTCGTAGGTCGCCTTCATGATGGCGTTCCAGAGGTCTAGCGCCTGCACAGTCTTGTAGACGCGGCCGTCAAACTTCAAATCCCAGCTGCCATCTGCCTTGACCGCTTCCATGAAGGGGTCGGAGATCAGCACGGACATGTTGAACATACGCAACCGTGCCGCATCGGCCTTGGCCGAGATGAATGCTTCCACGTCAGGGTGGTCACACCGAATCGTCGCCATCATCGCCCCGCGGCGCGAACCCGCTGACATGATCGTACGGCACATCGCATCCCAGACATCCATAAAGGACAGCGGGCCAGACGCATCGGCCGACACGCCCAACACATCTGCACCTTTTGGCCGGATGGTGGAGAAATCATACCCGATACCGCCACCCTGCTGCATGGTCAGCGCGGCTTCTTTCAGCATGTCGAAAATGCCCGACATGCTGTCCGGCACTGTGCCCATCACAAAACAGTTGAACAGCGTTACCCGACGTGCGGTCCCTGCCCCTGCGGTGATGCGACCTGCGGGCAAATACTTAAAGTCTTCAAGCGCTTCGTAGAAGGTTTCTTCCCAACCGTCTTTGTCATCCTCGATTTGTGCCAGATCACGTGCGATGCGACGCCATGTATCCTCTACGGTCACGTCATGGGGCGTGCCATCGGCAGCTTTGAAGCGGTACTTCATATCCCAGATCTGTTCAGCGATTGGGGCGGCAAAGCGGGTCATTAGCGATTCCTTGGTTCGTGTTGGGGCGGAGGCAGATAATAGCGTGCATTGCCAGAAACGCCACCACTCTTTGAGTGTTTTTTGCGCGAAAAAACACAACAGTTTGCATCTGCGGCGCTTTGCCCTACCTTATGATGTGGCTCAAGGCTGAGTCTGTGGATAAGTTGGTGGGTAACTCTGTGAGCAATAAAACTGTGCATCTGATCAAGCTGTCTGTCGGGACCGAAAACATCGATCAGCTGATCGCGTGGCAGCACCAGCGCGCTGCACAGTCGCCCGACGGTCAGTGTTACCATCAGACACGCATGTGGCCCAAGCGTGAGTCTGAAATTCTCAATGGCGGCTCAATCTACTGGGTGATCAAGGGCGAGATTTCAGCACGTCAGCGCATCTTGCGGTTTGATGAAAAGATTGGCGCGGATGGCATCCGGCGCTGCGGAATCGTGCTTGATTCCGAGTTGGTGCCGACTGTCGCGGCCCTGCGTCGGCCGTTTCAGGGCTGGCGGTATCTCACACCAGAAGATGCGCCTCCCGATCTGGCCAAGGGTAGCAGTCAGGAGCAAGCGCTCCCGATCGAGCTGAACCGTGCCTTGGCCGAGATCGGCGTGCTTTAGCGTCTATTCGCCCAAAAGTTTCAGCAATTGGTCCAGCGTGGTCCGTTCAGACGTGTCCATTGGCGCGCTGCGGGATTTCCACAAAGTCGCTTGGCTGCGCAGGATCATCCCATCAACGAGAATTTTGAGATGGTTGGCCCGCAACGTCTCCCCGGTGGAAGTGATGTCAGCAATCGCTTCGGCAGTCTCATTTGCGACGGTGCCCTCGGTCGCGCCCTGACTGTCCACCAAGGCATAATCCGCCACACCTGCCTCGCGCAGAAATTCACGCACAAGGCGGTGATACTTTGTCGCAATGCGCAGGCGATGGCCATGTGCTGCGCGAAACGCCGATGAAGCAGCATCCAGATCATGCAGCGTGTCCACATCGGTCCACCCCTGTGGCACGGCCAGAATAAGATCCGCATGACCAAAGCCAAGCTCAGCAATGGTTTCGACAGACTGGTCCCAAAGCGCGAGCTTTTCCTGAACCAGATCGGTACCGGTCACACCCAAGTGGATGCGCCCAGCCGCCAGTTCGCGGGGAATTTCACCTGCTGACAAAAGCACCAGCGCAACGCTGTCGATACCCTCAACCACGCCTGCATACTCACGCTCGGAACCCGCGCGTGCCAGCCCGACACCGCGTGCGCCAAACCATTCAAAGGTCTTTTCCATCAACCGCCCTTTGGACGGCACGCCAAGCTTAATGGTCATTCCACGCCCTCCAGTTCCAGCATTACGCCCGGACGCATCACACCGCCCACAGCAGGGATTTCACGACCGCCGCCCAATTGGCGGGTCAACGCATCATAGCGTCCGCCCGTCGCCAACGGCGGCAAATCGGCACGCTCTGTTGCCTTGAAGCCAAAAACGAAGCCGTCGTAATACTCCATCGAAGTCCGGCCATAGTTCGCCTCAAACAACAGCTTGCTCACATCAATGCCACGTGCAGTCAGCGCGTCCTTGCGCGCTTCGACGCGGTCAACGGCGGGGATAATTGCCGGCAAATCCACCGAGAGGTCATGCAGCCGCTCAAGCGCATCCGGCATGGCTGCCGAGATGCCCAACAAAGCTGTGATCAAATCCACATCTTTCGCCGCGATCGGAGGTGTCCGCGCATCAGACTTCAGTGCAGCAATCCGCCCGTCAATCTCATGTTGGCGACGGGCGCCGACCAATGGCGCATCGCTGAGAGTCTCTCCGGCCAGCAAAGACTGGCGGGCGGCTGAAATAGGCGTACGCCCCGCGTATTGCTCAAGCAGCGCGCGAAACCGGCGCGGACGCCAGATGTGGCGCATCAAAGCGTTTTTGCGCAGCTCAGAGGTGTTCAGCCCGTTTACCACAGCCATCAGTACACCAATGTCACCCGTTATCGCGCGCACCGGCAAGTTACCCAGCCCTGCATTGATCAGTGAAAATACTTCGGCATCGCTGGCTGCAGGGTCTTCACGCTCGAACACCTCATAGCCAACTTGCACGTATTCATTGGCGCGCGACGGGTCATGTTCCTGCCGACGAAAAACTTCGCCTGCGTAGGTATAGCGGGCCGGGTCCGCACCGTGGGCCATGTGCATTTGCACCACAGGCACGGTGAAGTCAGGGCGCAGCATCTGCTCTCCGCGCAGCGCGTCTGATGTCACATAGGCACGCGCACGGATGTCTTCTCCGTAGAGGTCCAGCAGCGTGTCCGCCGGTTGCAGGATCGGCGGTTCAACGGCACGCGCGCCTGCAGCTTCAAATCCGGCCCGCAGTCTGGCCGCTTTAGCGTTTGTCTGAGAACGGGTGGGCATCAGCTGTACAGCTCCAGAATTTCACGGACCTTAGTGACCAAATCGCCGCGCGGCACTTCGTACTGGCTGGGACGGTCACGCCATTCCTCAAGCGTGGCGTTTTCAGCAATATGTGCACCCAACACAAGATCCTTGATCTGGATGACGCCATTCGCCTGCTCCTGTTCGCCCTCGATCACGGCGATAGGGCTGGCGCGTTTGTCCGCGTATTTCAGCTGGTTGCCAAAGTTCTTTGGGTTACCCAAATAGACCTCGGCGCGGATGCCTGCCTGCCGTAGCTCTGCGACCATTGCCTGATAATCCGCCATCCGTACTTTATCCATGACGGTGACAACAACCGGGCCTTGGGCCCGCGTGTCCATTCGGCCTTTGGCGTGCAACGCGGCCAGCAAACGATCTACACCGATTGAGACACCAGTGGCAGGCACTTCCTGTCCGGTAAATCGTTTGATAAGATCGTCATAGCGCCCACCGCCCGCGACCGAGCCGAAGTTGCGCGCACGCCCCTTCTCGTCCTTGATCTCGAATGTCAGCTCAGCCTCGAATACGGGGCCGGTGTAATAGCCAAGGCCGCGCACAACGGATGGATCAATCTCAATCCGGTCAGGACCGTAACCGCCCGCAGCCAGCAGCTCTGCGATGGTCTCAAGCTCAGCCACGCCTTCAAGACCGATGGTGCTGCTGCCGACCAGTTCACGCAAACGCGCGCATGTAGCGGCGCCATCGTCGCGTTTGGCTTGCATAAAGCCCATCACCACATCGGCAGAGGCATCATCCAGCCCCGCGCCTTGGGTGAAATCACCGCTGTCATCCTTGCGGCCTTCGCCCAACAGCGCACGCACGCCGTCAGGTCCCAGACGGTCCAGCTTATCAATCGCGCGCAGCACGATGCCGCGCGCGGCCTCTTTATCGTCACCCGACAGGCCCGCGACCTCAAGCACACCGTTGAGCACTTTGCGGTTGTTGACCCGAACGACGTATTCACCGCGGGCGATACCCACCTCTTCGAGACAATCGGCCAACATCGCGCAAATCTCGGCATCTGCCGCGACCGAACCCGTGCCGACAGTATCGGCATCACACTGGTAGAACTGGCGGAACCGGCCCGGTCCAGGCTTTTCGTTGCGCCAGACTGGCCCCATGGCATAGCGCCGGTAAGGCGTGGGCAAATCATTGCGGTGCTGGGCATAGACCCGCGCCAAGGGTGCCGTCAGATCATAGCGCAATGCCAGCCAGTCACCCGGGGTCTCGGCCTCTGCATCTTCTTGCCACGCAAACACACCCTCATTCGGGCGGTCCACATCGGGCAGAAACTTGCCCAGCGCCTCGACCCGTTCAACGGCAGCGCTTTCCAGCGCATCAAAGCCGTAGCGATGGTAAACCCCTGCAATCTTTGCCAGCATCTCGGCGCGCTGGGTTACCTCTGCGCCAAAATAATCGCGGAACCCTCTCGGCGTTTCCGCCTTGGGGCGCGGGGTCTTTTTAGGCTTGGCCATGATATACCTCTGCAAGGATAAAATCTTGGCCAGCCTCTACCGGATGCTGGCACGCGGGGCAAGCAACAGCACAGCCCCCGTGCACGCAGACCCATTGCGCAACGGCGCAAACCGCCCTAGTTGGAGGGCATGGAACAGCTTGAAGAAAAAATGGCCCATTTGCTGCGCACAGTTGACGATCTGTCAGATATCGTCGCACGCCAGCAAAGCGAGATTGACCGCCTCACCCGCCGTGTCGAGATGCTGATGCACCGCGAAGGCGAGCGTGAAGCCGCAGGAAATGGTGGTATCGTCGTCGGAGACGAGCGCCCGCCGCACTACTAAGGCTAGTTTGTCGACTTGACCGTGGCGGCGATGACAACGCCGTCATGCACCAGAAACTCTTTCCATTTGCCATTGTGCTCGTTGAACTCATAGGCACTGATAAAGGCCGTGTTGCCATCAAGCGTGCTGATCTTCTTGCCACATGGTTTATTCTTGGCAGCGCGGCAGACGGATGACTTTATCTTGTCATAGGCTTTGTCCGTCGCACCAAATGGAAGATTCTTGCCTGCGGGGCTGAACCGGATTTGCTCATAGAACGAAGGCGCACCGAACAGCGCGTTGGCAGCGGTAAACTGGCGCGGACAGTTGTCGTCGAAGCCAGTGATATAGAATGTGCGCTTGTCGCGGATACCCGGCTGGCTGTCATAAAGCACAAAACCACGTCGGCCATTACTCTCGACCTTGCGGCCCATGGATTTGCCACGCGCATCGCAGACCCGGGCGATTTCGCCGAAGGCCAGCACCGTTCCGAAAGGCACGTCACGTGCGTCGGGGCCACGACGCGGCAAGTTTGCTGATGGTTGTTTTTTGCCTCCACCAAAAAGCCCGATGCCACGGCTTTTTGGCAAAACACCTGTGGTTGGCTCAGGCAGTGCGGCCAATTCGACCGGCTCAACGGGTGCTGAGTCTTCGATATATTGCGATTGGGCTACGTCAGCCGCAACTGCGGCGGCGGGGTCGGTATCCGCTGCGCGGCGGACCAGCTTGCGGAAAAAACCGCCGCTCTGTTCTTTGCTCGATTTCTCAGAGGTTGCGGCAAGAACGCCCGCAGGAACAGTCCCATCTGCAGCAGAGGTGCCTAGGAACCCTTCGCGCGCCACTTCGTCCGCGTCGGGCAATGCCGCCGCAGCGCGGTCGGTCTGTGCGACGTCCACATCAGCCAGGCGATCAACGCCTGCCAGCGGATCACCGCATGCAGCAAGGCCAAGAACAACACCCATAACTGGTAAAAAGCGCACTATGCGACCCCCCGAAAGCTTACCCTTTCCTTAACGAACGCAAACTTGTCCGTCCAGCCGGACAAGCGGCGCCGCGCCGATGGAAAGTTGCGTCTAGATTTCTTCGACCTCCAGCACGCCACCCAAAGAGCGTATCGCCCCTTTGATTTGCGGCGTAACGGGGAATTCCATACCCAGATCGACTTCGACCTCACCGGGCAACGCAGGGTCCATGAGGCACAACTGGATCGGCCCTTTGCCTGCTGACTTGGCGGCTTGCCGTGCGCCTTCCAGCACTTCAGACACAGCGGCAACCGCGCTTGGCGTCTCGATGTAGATGCGCAGTCCCATACTGCCCGCGTCCGCCACGGCCGTGTCAATCGGGATCACGCCACGCCCCAGCAGCTTAAGCTGGTCGCTCTCCATCGTGGCCTCTACGGTCACAACGACCTTGGATCCGGTTTCCAGATGATCGCGGCACAGCTCCAACGTGTCAGAGAACAGCGTGACCTCATAAGCGCCCGTGGGATCAGAGAGTTGGGCAAAGGCAAAGCGGTTGCCGCGCGCCGATTTACGCTCTTGGCGGCCGGCCACCACGCCTGCAAGGCGGGCGTTCATCGCGCCACGGTCGGCTACCTTGTCTGTCAGCTCATCCAGCGTCAGGAACGGCACGCCACGGTCACTGCCCCACTTACGCTTGAGCGGGCCCATGTAATCATCCAGCGGATGGCCTGACAGGTAAAATCCTACCGCCTTGAACTCTTCATTCAACCGTTCGGGGGCTTCCCAGTCATCGCTGGGCATCATGCGCGGCTCTGGCAGATCATCGCCGGCCTCACCAAAGAGCGACACCTGATTGGATGCTTTCTGCTCATGGATCGCGGCGGAATAGGCGACCAACGGGTCGAGCGCGCCGAAGACGCGGCGGCGGTTTGAATCGAGAACGTCAAACGCACCTGACCGTGCAAGCATCTCAAGCGGTCGCTTGCCCACGCGCTTAAGATCAACACGGCGTGCAAGGTCAAACAGTGTGGCAAAGGGTTTCCCGTCGCGCCCTTCGGTGATCAGCTTCATCGCCTCGACACCGACGTTCTTGAGCGCTCCCAAAGCGTAAACGAGCGCACCATCGACCACCTTGAACGTCGCATCAGACCGGTTCACGCAGGGCGGCACCCAAGGCAGTTCAAGACGCTTGCGCACTTCCTCGAAGTACACGGCCAGCTTGTCTGTCAGGTGGATATCACAGTTCATCACACCTGCCAGGAACTCCACCGGATGGTTCGCTTTGAGCCATGCCGTTTGGTAGCTTACAACCGCATAGGCCGCCGCGTGGGATTTGTTGAAACCGTAGTTAGCGAATTTTTCCAGAAGGTCGAAGACCTCGCTCGCCTTCTTTTTGTCGACGCCATTTGCCATGGCGCCTTTTTCGAATTTAGGCCGTTCTTTGGCCATTTCTTCGGCTATCTTCTTACCCATCGCGCGGCGCAACAGATCGGCGCCACCAAGGCTGTAGCCCGCCATGACCTGCGCAATCTGCATCACCTGTTCCTGATAAACGATGATGCCTTGGGTTTCCTCAAGGATGTGATCAATCGAAGAGTGGACGCTTTCGCGTTCCTTAAGCCCGTTTTTCACCTCACAATAGGTCGGGATGTTCTCCATCGGACCGGGGCGGTAAAGCGCCACCAAGGCCACGATATCTTCGATACACGTAGGCTTCATGCGCTTGAGCGCATCCATCATGCCCGAACTTTCAACCTGAAACACCGCGACTGTCTTGGCAGCAGCATAAAGTTTGTAAGACGCTTCATCATCCAGCGGAATGGTCGAGATATCATCCATCAACCCTTCGGGCGGCACGAACAGTTCGGTCCCGTCAGCTGCGATGTGCAGATGGCGGCCAGAGGCATTGATCTGGTCCACCGCGTTCTGGATCACGGTCAGGGTCTTCAGACCCAAAAAGTCGAACTTGACCAGACCCGCCTGCTCAACCCATTTCATGTTGAACTGGGTTGCCGGCATGTCAGAGCGCGGATCTTGGTACAGCGGCACCAACTCGTCCAACGGGCGATCCCCGATCACGACACCCGCCGCGTGGGTGGAGGCATTACGCAACAAGCCTTCGACCTGCTGGCCGTATTCCAGCAGACGCGCGACAACTTCCTCGTTCCGTGCTTCTTCGCGCAGGCGCGGCTCATCAGCCAGCGCCTTCTCGATCGAGACGGGCTTAACCCCCTCCACTGGGATCATCTTAGACAGACGGTCGACCTGCCCGTATGGCATCTGCAGCACGCGGCCAATGTCGCGCACGGCAGCCTTGGACAACAGCGCACCAAAGGTAATGATCTGCCCCACACGGTCACGGCCGTATTTCTTTTGCACATAGCGGATAACTTCTTCGCGCCGGTCCATGCAAAAGTCGATGTCGAAGTCGGGCATGCTGACACGTTCGGGGTTCAAGAAACGCTCAAACAGCAATGAATAGCGCAGTGGGTCTAGATCGGTAATCAACAGCGCATAAGCCACGAGAGAGCCCGCACCAGAACCACGGCCCGGTCCAACTGGAATTCCCTGATCCTTGGCCCATTTGATAAAGTCGGCAACGATCAGAAAGTAGCCGGGGAATCCCATTCCCTCAATGATGCTCAGCTCAAACTCCAGCCGTTCTTCATAGACCGATACATCTGCCGCATGCGGGATGATCGCCAGCCGCGCCTTGAGCCCTTCCTGAGCCTGTCGGCGCAACTCCGCGACTTCGTCATCGGCGAACTTGGGCAAGATCGGATCACGGCGATAGGTTTGGAACGCGCAGCGTTTGGCAATCTCGACCGTGTTGTCGATCGCTTCGGAAAGGTCGGCAAACAGCGTGACCATTTCGGCCTGAGTTTTGAAATAGTGCTGTGGCGTCAGGCGGCGGCGGCCTTCCTGCTGGTCCACATAAGCCCCTTCAGAGATGCAGATCAGCGCGTCATGCGCCTCGTACATTTTGGATGCAGGGAAATAGACGTCATTAGTCGCCACCAGCGGGATGCCCATAGCATAGGCCATCTCGACAAATCCGCGCTCGGTCAGACGCTCGACCTCTGGTGCGCCGCTCTCACCCGGGTGGCGCTGCAATTCAATATACAGCCTGTCGCCAAAGGCCGCATGCAACTGCTGCATGAAAGCCTCAGCCGCCGGGCGCTGATTGCTTTGCAGCAACAGTCCTACAGGCCCTCCGGGACCGCCTGTGAGGCAAATCACATCCGCTGCATACTGCGACAATTCCTGCATCGTGACCTGGGGCACAGCCCCACCCTTATCAAGGTAAAGGCAGGAATTGAGCTTCATCAGATGCTCGTATCCGCGTTCGGTCTGGGCCAGCAAAACAACTGGAGCAGGCGCGCGCGGCTTTTCACCGGGCTGCGGCATCACGTACTCAAGATCGACCTGGCATCCGATGATAGGCTGAATGCCCGCACCCGACATACCCACCGAAAATTCCAGCGCGGCGAACATGTTATTTGTATCTGTCAGCGCAAGGGCAGGCATGTCCGCCTTCGCGCACATATCAGGCAGTTTTTTGACGCGCAGCGCGCCTTCCAAAAGCGAGTATTCGGAATGGGTACGCAGGTGAATGAATCGGGGGAAATTGCTCATCCCCTAAGCTTAGTCTTTATCCGGAAAAGCCTCTACCGAGAAAACAACATGTAGCGCAGCGTCGTCTATCAATTGGTCCAATCGGTGCACGGCATCGTGGAATTCAGCTAGAATTTCTGGCCGTTTGACCAAATCATCGGGCATCCGGCATTTGTGGCCACCAAAACCCTTGCCAAATCCCAGCCCCCCGCCGTAGCCTTAAGGCCGCGACTGTCTTCTACGCCGCATCGAACGCAGGCCGCGCCAAGCCATTGGTACCGCGGCGGGGTCTTCCCCATGTACGTCTCATTTTTGCTCAACGGCAAACCCGTCGCTTTGACGGACCCTTCTGCCACGACGACCCTGCTTGATTGGCTGCGCGAAGAGCGCCATCTGACAGGCACGAAAGAAGGCTGTAACGAAGGCGATTGCGGCGCATGTACCGTGATGGTCACCGATGCCGCAGGTCACCGCCCCCTCAACGCCTGTATATTGTTCCTGCCACAACTTGAGGGCAAACACGTCACGACTGTCGAAGGTCTTGCCGCAGCCGATGGCACGCTGCACCCGGTACAAGAAGCCATGATAGACAAGCACGGCAGTCAATGTGGCTTTTGCACCCCCGGTTTTGTCATGAGTATGGCCACCGCACATCTCAATAATGACACGGATCATGACACGGCGCTCGCCGGAAACCTATGCCGCTGCACAGGCTATGCGCCCATCATCCGTGCAGCCAAGCAAGCCAGCACACAACCTGTCCCCGCACATCTATATTCTATGACCGAAAACATCCCAATGGAGCAGCCGAATGCTGCGGGGGCGACGCACTCACCTCACCCTTGGTCAGCTAACGCATTGGCCGCGCTCTATGCAGCGCAACCCGACGCAACATTGATTGCAGGAGCGACCGATGTTGGCCTTTGGGTGACAAAACAGATGCGCGATCTGGGTGAGGTAATCTTTCTGGGCCATTGCGCAGATTTGCGCGGCATCGAAGAGACCGCCAAGGGTTGGCGCATCGGCGCAATGACCACAATCGCCGAGCTTGAGCAAAACCTCGCGCCCCACTTCCCCAGCCTTGGCGCAATGCTGCGGCGGTACGGCTCGGCTCAGGTGCGCGCAGCGGCGACGCTGGGCGGCAATATTGCAAACGGCTCTCCCATCGGGGATGGTAGCCCTGCAATGATCGCTTTGGGCGCGACCTTGCATCTTCGAAAAGCCGATGTGCGCCGCGAGATGCCGCTGGAGGATTTCTTCATTTCCTATGGCAAGCAAGATCGACGCGCGGGTGAATTTGTCGAAGCCATAAGCATTCCCGCCCAGGCGGACACTCTTTATTGCTACAAGCTTTCAAAGCGGTTCGATCAAGATATCTCGGCTGTGTGCGGTTGCCTGAACCTGCCGATCTCGGAGAACCGGTTTGGCGACGTCCGCCTTGCCTTTGGCGGCATGGCTGGCACGGCCGCAAGGGCGAGTTCTGCCGAAACAGCTTTGCGGGGCCAGCCCGTGACGCTTGCGACGATTGAAGCTGCGATAGATGCCTTGGCCAAGGATTTCACGCCTCTGTCTGACATGCGCGCGTCTGCCGACTACCGAATGACCAGTGCGCAGAACATGTTGCTTCGGGCCTACCATGAAATAAGCGGTTCTGGCTCTGAAACGCTCACTAACCTGCAGGAGGTCCGCGCATGAGCGTCACCAAATCCCTGCCCCACGACGCTGCCCGGCTGCATGTCACTGGCGCTGCCCGCTACGTTGATGACATTCCCACACCCTCAGGAACGCTGCACCTCGCATTCGGGCTGAGCAAGGTCGCGCGTGGGCGCATCAGTGCGATGGATCTTGAAGCCGTGCGTGCTGGGGCCGGAGTGATTGCGGTACTTACCGCCGACGATCTTCCTTTTGCCAATGATGTCTCGCCCTCGAACCATGATGAACCGCTGCTGGCTGACGGCACCTTACATTATGTTGGCCAACCGTTGTTTATGGTGATTGCTGGCAGTCACCTCGCCGCCCGTGCCGCGGCGCGGCTGGGTGTGGTTGACATCCAAGAAGAACAGCCGATCCTCACCATTGATCAGGCGCTCACCGCGAACAGCCGGTTCGAAGAAGGGCCGCGCATTTATGGCAAAGGCGATATCGAGAATGCCCTTGCAACAGCGGCCAAGCGCCTGACCGGCAGGATCGAGATAGGCGGACAGGAGCACTTCTATCTTGAAGGTCAAGCAGCCCTCGCCCTGCCCGGTGAGAGTGGCGATATGTTGGTTCACAGCTCTACCCAGCACCCCACTGAAATCCAGCACAAAGTCGCTGAAGCAATCGGACTGCCGATGCATGCCGTGCGCGTGGAGACGCGGCGCATGGGCGGCGGTTTTGGCGGCAAGGAAAGCCAAGGCAATGCGCTGGCCGTGGCCTGCGCCATTGCGGCCCGCGCAACAGGCCGTCCGTGCAAGATGCGTTACGACCGTGACGACGATATGATCATCACCGGCAAGCGTCATGATTTCCGGGTCGAGTATACCGTAGGTTTCGAACCAGACGGCAAGCTTACGGCAGTGGATTTCACCCACTACGCGCGTTGCGGGTGGGCGATGGACCTTAGTCTGCCAGTTGCTGACCGTGCGATGCTTCACGCCGACAACGCTTACCATCTGGAGCATGTGCGGATCACGTCTCACCGCCTGAAGACCAACACGCAAAGTGCAACGGCTTTTCGTGGCTTCGGGGGGCCGCAGGGTATTGTCGGGATCGAGCGGGTGATGGATCATATCGCAACTCATCTAAGGTTGGACCCCCTTGATGTGCGACGCGTGAATTTCTATCGTGATAGCCGTACGGATCTGCAGGCGCTTCCTGAACAACCCGCCAATTCAACCGCGCCTCATACTGATCTGGCAAGCCGTGGTGCACAAAGCGTGGTGTCGCCTCAGCCACGCCCGCCATCAGCGCCGAACGACCTGCAGACGACGCCATATCATCAGCCGGTTGCCGACTGCGTTATCAATGCGCTCGTAGACCGTTTGAGCGAGAACGCTGATTATCCAAACCGCCGCGCAGCCATTTCCGAGTGGAACAGCAAGCAACCCATCTTGAAACGCGGGATCGCGCTGACACCTGTAAAATTCGGGATTTCATTTACCCTCACTCACCTTAATCAGGCTGGCGCTTTAGTGCATGTGTATCAGGACGGCTCTATCCACCTAAACCACGGCGGCACCGAGATGGGACAGGGACTGTTCCAGAAGGTGGCTCAAGTTGCAGCTGCGGAATTCGGCGTACCGCTCGCTCAGATCAGGATTACTGCGACCGATACGGCGAAGGTCCCCAACACCTCTGCCACCGCTGCCAGCTCCGGCACCGACCTCAACGGCATGGCGGTTCAGAACGCGTGCGGCACTATACGTAACCGTATGGCTGAGCGTATTGCTTCTCTCTATAACTGCAGCGCTGCCGAAGTACGGTTCTCAGACGGGATTGTGTATGCGGGTGCAGAAGAGCTGACCTTTGCACAGGCAGCGCAGCTTACCTATGAGGCGCGGATCAGTCTTTCCGCTACCGGCTTTTACAAAACCCCAGACATCCAGTGGGACCGGATTACAGGGCGCGGAAGGCCGTTTTTCTACTTCGCCTATGGCGCGGCCATAAGCGAAGTGGTGATTGACACGCTAACTGGCGAAAACCGGATACTGCGCACCGACATCCTGCATGATGCCGGCCAATCTCTGAATCCTGCGCTTGATATCGGGCAGATCGAAGGCGGATATGTCCAAGGGGCTGGCTGGCTCACAACCGAGGAACTAGTGTGGGATGACACTGGGGCATTGAAAACCCACGCGCCCTCAACCTACAAAATCCCAGCCTGCTCGGACCGACCAGATGTGTTCAACGTGGCCCCCTGGGACCAGCCCAATCCCGCACAGACCATCTACCGCTCCAAAGCGGTGGGGGAGCCGCCATTTATGTTGGGCATCTCGGCATGGTCTGCCCTTGCTGATGCTGTAGCTGCTTGCGGGAAGGGTTATGCCGACCTCCAAACCCCGGCGACCGCCGAAGCCGTCATGGCGGCAATCGCCAAGGCCCGCGCAGGGCAGCCGTCATGACCGAAACGAACAACGCGATTTACGTCGAGATCACCCGCACGCGCGGATCAGCCCCGCGCGATGCAGGAACCGCGATGTGCGTCACGCCCCAGGCGACACTAGGCACCATTGGCGGTGGCGCGCTTGAACTGCGTGCCATCACAACTGCACGCGCGATGATTTGCGAAGGCCGCAACAATCATACTGAGACCATCCCTCTTGGTCCCGATCTGGGCCAATGCTGTGGCGGCTCCGTCTCCTTGCGTTATGGTCGTGACCCGCAGCCGGTGGACAGCGGACAGAACCTTGCGCAACTGTCATCTTTTGAACAACAGCTCGGGCCTTTATGGATCTGGGGCGCGGGACACGTAGGGCGCGCGCTGGTCCGTCGCATCGCTCCGCTTGGAGCTTTCGACATTACTTGGATCGATACCAGCCCAGAGCGCTTTCCCGATTTGGCTCCCGAAGGGATTACGGTACTGCCTGCCTTGGATATGCCTCGGATGGCTCACCATGCCCCGAAATCTGCACGGCATATCATCGTCACCTACTCCCACGAGATCGATTTGGCGCTGTGCAGCGCATTGTTGGCACACGGATTTTCATGGTGTGGCCTGATCGGCTCAGAGACGAAGAAGACCCGTTTTTTCAAACGCTTGAATGATATCGGCCTTCCTGCCACACGCATCACTTGCCCCATTGGCGATAAGACCTCAGGCAAACACCCCGACCAGATCGCCCATTCTACCGCGCTACAGCTCTTGCAACAGGCGCAAGCCATGGATGATAGTGCCGCCGACCAAAGGACCTTCGCCCAATGACCGCACCTCTGCTTTCGCTCACCGCCTTGACCAAAGCGTATCCGGGCGTGGTTGCCAATGACGATGTCTCGCTCCAGATCGCGCCGGGGGAGGTTCACGCCCTGCTCGGAGAGAACGGCGCCGGCAAGTCGACGCTGGTGAAAATGATCTACGGGCTGGTGAAACCCGACAGTGGCACGATGCAGATGCATGGCCAGCCCTTCGCCCCCACAGAGCCGCGCGCGGCGCGTGCCGCAGGGGTTGGCATGGTGTTCCAGCATTTCTCGCTTTTTGATGCGATGACCGTGGCAGAGAACATCGCGCTCGGCATGGAAAACGCACCGCGTCTGAGCGACCTGTCGGCCAAGATCACCACAGTGTCCGAGACTTATGGCTTGCCCCTGTCCCCCGACCGCAACGTGGGCGATCTTTCGGCAGGTGAGCGGCAGCGAGTCGAGATCATCCGCTGCCTTTTGCAAGAGCCAAAGCTGCTCATCATGGACGAACCTACTTCGGTACTTACACCGCAGGAGGTGGAAATCCTGTTCAAAACCCTGCGCAAGCTCAGCGCCGAGGGCACAGCGATATTGTATATCTCACACAAGCTCGAAGAAATCCGCAGCCTGTGTGATAGCGCCACAATCCTGCGTCTGGGCAAGGTCGTAGGCGACTGCGTTCCGCGTGAGACAACTGCGCGCGAGATGGCCGAGCTTATGGTCGGCAAGTTGTTGCAGACACCCACGCGCGCCGGACAGGCCGCCGGTGATGTCGTGCTAAGCCTTACTGGACTAAGCGCCCCCGCCCCCAATACGTTTGGCATGTCCCTCAAATATATCTCGCTGGAGCTGCGTGCCGGCGAAGTGCTGGGCATTGGCGGCGTTGCTGGCAACGGGCAGGACGAGCTGTTGGCCGCCCTGTCCGGCGAACGAGCTGTTGCCCGCGGCATGGTTGCGTTCAAAGGCGAAGATATCGGCCCGCTTGGACCTACTGCGCGGCGCTTACGCGGCCTACTATCCGCGCCTGAAGAACGGATGGGACATGCAGCGGCACCTGATATGTCGCTCACCGAAAACGCGATGCTGACGGGCGCTGTGCGTGAAGGGTTGGATCGGGGCGGCTTTTTG
Source organism: Sulfitobacter sp. (assembly GCF_036961165.1). Taxonomy (GTDB): domain Bacteria; phylum Pseudomonadota; class Alphaproteobacteria; order Rhodobacterales; family Rhodobacteraceae; genus Sulfitobacter. Next base: position 47,112 of record NZ_JBALVJ010000010.1, read on the forward strand.
AACTGGCCGGCCGCCACCCGCTTTGCCGAGCGGGTGATTGAGAAATTTGACGTGCGCACCCCCGGCCCCCGCGCCGCTGCGCGTTCACTTTCTGGCGGTAACTTGCAGAAATTTGTTATCGGTCGCGAGGTGATGCAGCGCCCTGAAGTCCTTGTGGTTAACCAACCGACATGGGGCGTCGATGCTTCCGCAGCGGCGGCGATCCGACAGGCGTTGCTGGATCTGGCAGAGAATGGTGCGGCGATCATCGTGATCAGTCAGGATCTGGACGAATTGATGGAAATCTCCGACCGCTTCGCCGCGCTGAACGAAGGGCGCCTGTCAGAGCCGCGCCCAGCGCAGGGCATCACCGTGGAGGAGATCGGCCTAATGATGGGCGGCGCGCACGGCATGGAGGTGGCACATGTTTGAGGCCACAGAATTTGACCTAAACAACAACACAATCGCGGAGGGCAGCGCATGATTTCTTTGATAAAGCGCCCCGAGCCCAGCCGCGCGTTCTCGATCGCAGCGCCAATACTGGCTGTGCTTGCAACAATGATCTTTGGCGGCCTGCTGTTTGCCGTTCTCGGCAAGGACCCCCTCGAAGCGATCAGGACGATCTTTTGGGAGCCGGTGTTTGGCGAATTCGCGTTTTTCTACCGTCCGCAACTGTTGATCAAAGGCGCGCCGCTGGTGTTGATCGCCATCGGCCTAAGTCTGGGTTTCAAAGCCGGCATCTGGAACATCGGCGCAGAAGGGCAGTACATCGTGGGCGCGCTCTTTGGTGCTGGCGTGGGGCTTGCTTTCTATCCGACAGAAAGTGCGCTGATCTTTCCGCTGATGGTATTGGCAGGTGCCTTCGGCGGCTGGATCTGGGCGATGATACCTGCGGTACTGAAGGTGAAATTCGGCACCAACGAAATTCTAGTATCGCTGATGCTTGTCTATGTGGCCGAGCAGTTTCTGGCCTCTATGTCGCTTGGTCTTTTGAAAAACCCCGAAGGGTTCGGCTTTCCCGGATCGCGAAACCTGCAACAATATGCCAGCGCGCATAATGCGGAAGTAGTGGCGGGTACAGGTATGCACTGGGGCGTTGTCGCGGCATTCATCGCGGTTATTTTCGCCTATGTTTTGCTGGCGCGGCACCGGTTGGGCTTTGCCATTCGGGTCACAGGCGATGCGCCGCGTGCGGCGGCGTTCTCAGGCGTGAACCCAACCCGATTGATAGTGTTTTGCCTTGGCCTTTCGGGACTTTTGGCAGGGCTGGCAGGCGTGTTCGAGGTGTCCGGCCCTGCGGGACAGGTCACCATCGACTTTAACGTGGGCTACGGTTTCACCGCAATTATCGTGGCCTTTTTGGGCAGGCTTCATCCTGTTGGCATCTTGCTGGCAGGCGGGCTGATGGCGCTCACTTACATCGGCGGAGACATCGCGCAATCCAAGATGGGTTTACCTGCTGCGGCAATTCAAGTCTTTCAGGGGATGCTGCTGTTCTTCCTGCTCGCCTTTGATCTTTTCACCAATTACAAGCTGCGCCTTGGCGGCAGGGAGACCGTATAATGGACCTGTCAGCAATTAATCCGATCCTCTTTATCGCCGGCTTCTTCGTCGCCGCAACACCCCTGATCTTTGCCGCTATTGGCGAATTGGTGGTGGAGAAAACCGGCGTGCTCAACCTTGGTGTCGAGGGCATGATGATCATGGGCGCAATCTGTGGCTTTGCCACAGCGGTTGAGACCGGCTCGCCCCTGCTTGGCTTTGTCGCGGCGGCTGTCGGCGGCGCAGCGCTGAGCCTGTTGTTTGCGTTTTTGACGCAGGTGATGCTGGCCAATCAGGTTGCCTCTGGCCTCGCGCTCACCCTATTCGGTTTGGGGTTCTCGGCGCTGTTGGGCCAAAGCTATGTCGGGGTCAAACCGCCCCGCCTTCCGGATGTGAATTTTGGCCTATTGGGCGACATCCCCGTGATCAGGCCGATCTTTCTGAGCCATGACATCATCGTCTATTTTGGCATCCTGCTGGTGATTGCGGTCTGGGCCGCGCTCAAGTTCACACGTGCGGGGCTGGTCCTGCGCGCCGTGGGCGAAAATCACGATGCGGCCCATGCGCTTGGATTTAAAGTAAAACGCATCCGCACGCTGGCCATAATGTTCGGTGGTGCCTGCGCGGGCGTGGGTGGTGCTTACATCAGTCTTATCCGCGTGCCGCAGTGGACCGAAGGAATGACTGCCGGTATCGGCTGGATCGCTCTCGCGCTGGTTGTGTTTGCTTCGTGGAAGCCGTTTCGCGTGTTGCTGGGTGCCTATCTTTTTGGCGGCCTTGTTCAATTACAGCTCAATCTGCAAGGTGCGGGCGTTGCCATTCCTGTCGAATATCTGGCAATGTCGCCCTACGTTATTACCATTGTCGTTCTTGTGTTTCTGTCGCGCGATAAAAGCGCTGCACCGGGATCACTGGGACGCATTTTCCACGCCTCGTCCTGAGGCAATTTAATCCGCCATAGCGCGGACCAAGACCAACTGGGGAGAAACCAAATGAACTTCACCAAACTGCTGGCCAGCGCAGCGCTGGTTGCCGGCATGGCCACAGCGGCCTTTGCCGAAGAAAAAACCAAAGTCGGCTTCGTCTTTGTCGGCCCGATCGGCGACGGCGGCTGGACGTATGAGCACAACAAAGGTCGCGAGGCTATTGAAGCAGAATTCGGCGATGCGGTTGAGACCGTGTTTGTCGAGAGCGTGGCAGAGGGCCCCGACTCCGAGCGTGTGATGACGCAGATGGCGCTTGACGGTGCCGACCTGATTTTCACCACCTCCTTTGGCTACATGGACCCGACGATCAACGTAGCGGCGAAGTTCCCGAATGTGAAGTTCGAGCACGCCACAGGCTACAAACGTGCCGACAACGTCAGCACCTATTCCGCGCGCTTTTATGAAGGCCGCGCCATTCAGGGCCACATCGCGGGCAAGATGACTAAGTCGAACACTGTTGGCTACATCGGCTCCTACCCGATCCCCGAAGTTATCCGCGGCATTAATTCTGCCTTCATCCACGCCCGCAAGGCAAACCCAGATGTGCAGTTCAAAATCGTCTGGGCCTACACGTGGTTTGATCCAGCCAAAGAAGCCGACGCAGCCAAGGTTCTGATCGAGCAAGGCGCTGACGTGATTTTGCAGCACACCGATTCCACTGCGCCACAGGCCGCGGCTCAGGAAGCGGGCAACGTTGTGACATTCGGTCAGGCGTCCGACATGAGCCAGTACGCGCCCTTCCCGCGCGTCTCTTCCATCATTGATGACTGGGCGCCTTACTATATTGCGCGCACCAAAGCAGTCATGGACGGCACATGGACTTCAACAGACACATGGGACGGCATCGGCGCCGGCATGGTAGGCATCGGCGAGATTTCCGAAGCAGTTCCTGCCGACGTGAAAGCAGATGCGCTCGCGCTCAAAGCGTCATTGGCAGACGGTTCCTACCACGCATTCACCGGCCCGCTGAACAAGCAAGACGGTTCCGCATTCCTTGCCGAAGGCGAGACAGCAGACGATGGCACTCTCGCCGGCATGAATTTCTACGTTGAAGGCATCGAGGGCGACATCCCGCAATAAGCGACGTCGACACCTGAAACTGGAAAGGCCCTGCGGTTTCGCGGGGCCTTTTTTTTGGATGCTTATTCAGTTGATGCGTTTTGCCATTCCGGTAACGGGAAGAGCGCATCGTAGGCCCAGTTAAAGCCGAACGCATAGATCATATAGAAAACAGCAAACGACACATCCATCACAAATGCCTGCCAAAGCGAAACGCCAAGGTACCATGCGATGAAAGGCATAAGGACAATCAACAAACCCAGTTCGAACAAACTGGCGTGCACAAACCGGATAGGACGTGTTTTCAGAGTGCTGCCATAGACGCGCTGGAGGGTCCTATCGAACATATAATTATAACCCATGTTCCATAATGTCGCGAGCGTCGCACTCACTACACCAACAATGCCGAAATCAGCAAGCGGGACGTGGAACAGCAGTGCCCCCAACGGAACAACAAGAATCAGTCCGATGATTTCAAAACTGATGGCGTGACGTAAACGATCAAGAAAGGAGCGCATGGGTAACCTCAAAGAAAGTGCTGGGTCGTCCCGGCGATGATCCATTCGGGGAGGTCGTCCTCAAACCACGTTAAATGGCACGAGGGGTTCATGCTTTCAACACCTTCGCCTCCAGAAATAATTATAGCGCGCGCAGCCCTTTGCACCGGATTGCATATCATCGTTGGGTTCCAGCAGGTCACGTCGTGCCAATTGTTTCGGGGGCATTGTCCCTCTTTCGGGATGCGCCTGCCACTGCTACACCGCGCATCAACTGGGCAGCGACTGCTTCCCGCTTTCTCACGGACAATTCGATGATCAAGACATACACGACCGAAATTCTGCAGTCCTTTCTGGTGGTAGGCTGGCACGAATGTATAAGCCTACCGCAAATGGGCCTGCACGACTTTGCTGTGAAGGTGGACACCGGTGCCAAGACAACCGCCCTTCATGCCGAGAACATCGAAACATTTCAGAAAGACGGCGAAAAATGGGTGCGTTTCACTGCACCTTCCCCTGCGGGCACCCAAGGGCAGACTTGTGAGTTCCCCGTACACACAAAGCGCGCAATCACAAACACCAGCGGCACGCCAGAGACTCGTATCGTCATCCGCACCCCTATGGTATTGGCAGGGCGGCGGTGGAATATCGACATTTCCCTGACGGATCGCGGAACCATGCGCTTTCCTCTCATTCTGGGCCGCCGCGCGCTGCGCAACCGCAACATCCTTGTGCATCCGGGCAAATCATACCTGGTGAGCGACAAACCCGTATTCGAAGGATCCGACCGATGAAAATTGCAATGCTCGCCCGCAACCCGAATCTCTATTCGCACAAGCGCCTGAAAGAGGCGGCCGAAGCGCGTGGTCATACGCTGGATATCATCAACACGCTACGCTGCTACATGAACATCGCTTCGCGCCGACCAGAGGTGTATTATAATGGTGAAAAGCTTGAGGGGTATGACGCGATCATCCCGCGCATCGGGGCGTCGGTCACCTTCTACGGCCTAGCCGTGCTGCGCCAGTTCGAGATGCAGGGCGTCTATCCGCTCAATGAGAGCGTTGGTATCGGCCGCTCTCGCGACAAGCTGCGTTCGATGCAATTGCTGGCCCGTGACGGGATTGGCCTGCCAGTCACAACCTTCGCTCATGATCCCAAGCAAACCGACGAAGTGCTTGAGCTTGCCGGTGGCGCGCCTGTGGTGATCAAGCTGTTGGAAGGCACACAGGGAATCGGTGTTGTTCTGGCCGACACCAAACGCTCTGCCGTGTCCGTGGTTGAGGCGTTTCGCGGCGCGGGCGTGAACATCCTGCTGCAAGAGTTCATCAAGGAAGCAGGCGGCACCGATATCCGCGCGATCGTTGTGGGCGGCAAGGTCGTCGCCGCGATGAAGCGCACGGGTGCCAAGGATGACTTCCGCTCAAACCTGCACCGCGGCGGCTCTGCCGAAGTAATCAAACTCTCACCCGAAGAACGTTCGACCGCAGTGCGTTCTGCCAAATCAATGGGGCTGAATGTGTGCGGCGTGGACATGCTGCGCTCGAACCACGGGCCAGTGGTGATGGAGGTGAACTCTTCCCCCGGCCTTGAAGGTGTGGAGAAGGCAACCGGTCTCGATATTGCTGATAAGATCATCGAATACATCGAAAAGAACGCCAAGCCGAACGCCACAAAGACCAAAGGTAAGGGATGAAACGGCGCCCTGATTTCAAGATTGCTGAGCAGGCTGTTCAGGCAGGCACCCGCAAGACGATAGAAATTCCTGTCAGCACCCTATCGGACCACACGCCTGTCACGCTGTCAGCCCATATTGTGCATGGCCGCAATGACGGGCCGACCACCTTTGTCAGCGCTGGTATCCACGGGGACGAGGTGATCGGGGTCGAAATTGTACGGCGGTTGCTGCGCTCCAAAAACCTCAAGTCCTTGCGCGGAACACTGATTGTGGTGCCGATTGTGAATACCTTCGGCTTCCTCAACCACTCTCGCTATCTGCCGGATCGCCGCGACCTCAACCGTTGCTTTCCGGGGTCTCCGCACGGTTCGCTCGGCTCGCGTCTGGCGCATATCTTTCTCAACGAGATAGTCGCGCGGTGCTCATTGGGGATTGATCTGCACTCTGCTGCAATCAACCGGATTAACCTGCCGCAAATCCGTGTCTCGGCCAACAACCGCAACACCATGCGGCTGGCCAAGGCGTTTGGCGCCCCTGTTATCCTGACAAGCGCGCTGCGCGATGGCAGCTTGCGGCAAGAGGCCAAGAAGATCGGCGTTGATGTGCTTTTGTACGAGGCGGGCGAAGGCATGCGGTTTGACGAGATGTCAGTGCGCGCGGGCGTGGCCGGCATTTTGCGCGTGCTCAAGGACATCGGACAATTGCCGAAAGCCGGCATCGCCAAGCCTAAAGCTGCACCGCTAGTGTGTGCCGACAGTCACTGGCTGCGCGCCTCTGCGGGCGGGCTGCTGCGCATGTTCAAGGCCGAAGGCGATGTGGTGACCGAAGGCGACGTCGTCGCCGCGATCTCGGACCCGTTTGGCGAAGAAGAGATCGAGATCAAGACACGCTACAGCGGCATCATCGTTGGCCGTGCTGTGGTGCCGATTGTGCACGAGGGAGACGCCCTTTTTCATATCGCAGATGTGAAATCAGGCGATATGGCCGAGGCCGCCGTGGACGAACTGGCGAGCCAGCTGGAAGAAGCGCCCTTGTTCGACGAGGATGAAATCATCTGACCCCCCTCCCCGCGTGAGCGGCGGCTAGTCGTCGCGCGCTGCGGGGTAGCTGCCGTCAGGCCCATGCACTTCGTCGCCTTCAAGCCCCGGTGAGAAAACGCAGATCAGATGCAAGGTCTCTCCGCCGGATGGCACGCGGACCTCGTGGCGCTCGTGATTGTTAGGCGCGTACAGAACACCGGCGTGGATCGGGTGTACCTTACCGCTGTCCAACTCGATCACTTCACCCGCGCCACCGATGCAATAACATGCCTCGATGTGGTGCTTGTATTGCAGGCGCAGAACTGCACCGGGCAATACTCGCGTTTCGGTCACTGAAAACCCCATCCCGTCCGAGCGGACCAACAGGCGCAGGCTTTCCCAGCCTTCACCATGCGCATCCCGCGCTGTACCACGCAGCTCTTGTTTATTGGCGACAATCATCCTGATCTCCCGTTACGTCACATCCAGCTTGGCGTGCTTTGCAGAACCATGCAAACGCCTTAAGCTCATCTCATGATTACATTGCATCACCTAAACAGGTCCCGCTCGCTCCGAATTCTGTGGCTATTGGAGGAGATCGGCGCGCCCTATGATTTTGTCCTGCATGAACGCGACAGCAAAACCAATCTGGCCCCCAAGGCCTTGCTCAACGTGCACCCGTTGGGCAAATCGCCCGTGATCGAGATGGACGGCGAAACCGTCTGTGAGAGTGCTGCGATAACAGAGCTGCTTTGCGCCAAGTACGCCCCACAGATGATCCCAGATGCAGGTACCCCAGCCCACTTGCGGCATCTGGAGCTGATGCATTTCGCCGAAGGTTCAGCCATGACACCGATCCTACTCAATCTTTACGTAGGACGTCTGGGAGAGGCCGGCGCGCCGCTGCATCCACGCATCCAGTCCGAGCTCGACAACCACTTTGCCTATATGGAGAAGATGCTGCGCCCGTCGGGCCATTTCGTGCTGGATGATCTCTCTGCCGCCGACATCATGCTCAGCTTTCCTGCGCAAATCGCGATGCGGCTGGAGCGGCGCGAAGCCTATCCAAAGCTGGCGGCATTCGTCGACGCGCTTGAGGCACGTCCGGCCTATCAGCGCGCAGTAGAAAAAGGCGGCGTCTAGCAGTCTGCGCCATTGCCAAGCCTTTGCAGGGGTGGCAACAAAAGGGAATGACACACTCCCTTACCAGCCTTTATGGCACACCGGCGAGCCGCCTTGCCTTTGGCACCATGCAATTTGGTGGCCGCGCGGATCGTGCGGCTTCCCAAGCGATGTTTGACGCGGCTCTGGACGCGGGCATCACCCACTTTGACACCGCCCACGTCTATACCGATGGTGCGTCCGAAAGCTTTCTGGGCGCGATGATTAAGCCCCACCGCGACCGGCTGATCATCGCGACCAAAGCTGCCTATACCGGTGGCGCGACACCAGACAACATCCGAAATTCGGCCGAGACATCGCGCAAGCGGATGGCTCTGGATGTACTGGACGTGCTCTATTTGCACCGCTTTGATCCCGACACCGACATGCACCTCAGCTTCGAGACATTTGCCCAGCTGAAGGCCGACGGGATTATTCGCCATATCGGCATATCAAACTTTGCTGCGTGGCAGGCCGCCAAGGCCGCAAGCATTGCCGCCAAGTTTGACCTGACCATCACCTTAATCCAGCCGATGTACAACGTTGTCAAACGACAGGCAGAGGTCGAAATCCTTCCGATGGCGCAGGAATTCGGGATGCTCTGCGCGCCCTATTCTCCGCTGGGTGGTGGATTGCTGACAGGGAAATATGCCAACGGAGGGACGGGCCGGCTTTCGGAAGATGACCGCTATGCCGCGCGCTACAGATTTGATTTTATGCATAATGCGGCCGAAAAACTCAGCCAGATCGCCGCGCGCGAAGGGGTGCATCCTGCAACCCTTGCGGTGGCATGGGCAGCGGCCCATTCAACAGCGCCTACGCCGATCATCTCTGCACGCTCTGTCGAACAGCTTGAGCCGTCTTTGGTCGCTTTGAACTATGCGATGAAGCCAGAACTCTACACCGAAATGGCCGAACTCGTGCCAGCACCGCCACCGGCAACTGACAGGGCAGAAGAAGCATGAACAGCGATATCATCATCATTGGCGGCGGCATTGCGGGCCTCTCCGCCGCGGCGCGGCTTTCGGCAGATGCGCAGGTCACCGTCCTCGAGATGGAGAGCGTGACGGGCTATCACGCCTCTGGCCGTTCGGCCGCGTTGATCGAGGAGAACTACGGCGCGCCGTCTGTCCAGGCGCTTAACCATGCAGGAATGGCGCACTTTCAGGACGGTGGTTACCTGTCCCAACGCGGTCTGATGATCATCGCGCAAGCACAGGACGAAGACGCCTTTAAGGCCGATCTTGTGCACATGGGTGTGGACCAAATTTCCCCAAGCGAAGCAGTTGATTTCGTGCCGGTTCTCGACAAATCGAAACTGGCATTTGCCGCCTACCATGCCGAAGCTTTCGATATCGACACCGATCTCTTGATGCAGGACTTCATGCGTGTCTTGCGCGCTAACGGCGGGCGTATCATCACGGATGCGGTCGTGACAGAAATCAGACAGGACGCCTCCGGCTGGCAGGTAAGCGCTGGTGATATTTATACCGCAGGCACGCTAGTCAATGCGGCTGGCGCATGGGCGGATTTGATCGCGGGTATCGCGGGTGTGACGCCGCTGGGTATTGTCCCACACCGCCGCTCAATGGCGCGGTTGGCCGCCCCGGGCGGCCATGACACGGCGAATTGGCCGATGTTCTTTGGCCCGAACGAAAGCTGGTATGCAAAGCCGGATGCAGGTGCCTTGCTTGTCTCTCCCGCAGAGGAAGTCGCGACGCATCCACACGATGCCTACGCCGATGATATGACGCTGGCCGAAGGGTTGGACCGCTATCAGCAGATGGTGAGCGAGCCAGTGACAAGGCCGTTGACCACATGGGCCGGTCTGCGCAGCTTTGCCCCTGACCGCACGCTTGTACTAGGTCGTGATCCGCATGTGCCAGAGTTTGTCTGGTGCGCCGGCCAAGGCGGCTACGGCTTTCAGACTGCGCCCGCCGCTTCTGCCTTGCTGGCTGATTTGGTGAATGGGCGGCAAACGATGATTGACGCGGCCTCAGTTGCGGCGCTGCGCCCGGACAGATTGCGCGCATGAGCCGCCTACCCCCAAATGCCAGCGTTGCCACAGCGCTGGACGGCGGCAAGTTGACCAATCCATCAGCCCAGCGGAATGCGGCTGCCATTGTCAAAATGCTGCAACAAGTCGCTCCAGCGCGGGGACACGCGTTGGAAATCGCCTCTGGTACAGGCCAGCATGTATTGGCTTTGGCAACCGCCCTGCCCGCGCTTGAATGGCACCCGAGTGACATCGCTCCGGATCGCTTGGGCAGCATTGATGCCTACACCGCTGAACTGCCAAATGTCCTTCCTGCCCGCATGCTGGACGCGACGCAAGACGGCTGGGCGACCGAGCAAACGCCTTTTGATCTGATCTATCTTGGAAACCTCCTGCACCTGATCTCTGCCCCGGCTGCGCGGATCGTATTGACGCAGGCAGCGCGCGCGCTTGCCCCCGCTGGAACGCTTGTGGTCTACGGACCTTTCATGCGTGGCGGAACTCTGACATCCGACGGTGATGCGAAATTCCACGCGGATCTTCAGGCGGCCGACCCTGACATCGGGTACAAAGACGACGCTTGGATCAAGGAAGTGCTGACAGCCGGAGGTCTTGTCCGTAGCATGGTGCGCGATATGCCTGCTAACAATCTTAGCTTCATCGCCCGACGGGAGTCGCTATGAACTTACGCGCCGGATTTGCCATTATGGCCCTCGCCCTGCTTGCTGCATGTGGCGGCGACAAACCTATCCCCGTAGGTGCGCCGGTTGCTCCGAACTTCCGCGATGCACATCCGGTGGAATTTAAGGGCCAGCGTCCGGCGCGCTACCGCGTGCAAGGTATCGACGCGGCGCGGTTCCAGAACCATATCAATTGGGGAACAGCGCGCCGGAATGGCGTAAACTTTGCCTTTCTCAAAGCCACTGAGGGCGGGGATTTGCTGGACCCCATGTTTAAATCCCACTGGCGCGGCGCGGGCCATGCAGGTGTCGCTAGGGGCGCCTATCACTTCTACTATTTTTGCACGTCGCCAGAGGTGCAGGCACGTTGGTTCATCCGCAATGTCCCTCGTGCAAAAGGCATGTTGCCGCCCGTGCTTGATATGGAGTGGAATCCGTTTTCCCCCACCTGTGCCCACCGGCGCCCCGACGCCCGTGTGGTGCAGGAAGAAATGCGCCGCTGGTTGCGGATTGTCGAAGCACACTACGGCGTGCGCCCGATCATCTACACAACACCACGTTTCTACGAAGAGAATAACCTAAAGCGATTCAAAGGCTACGAATACTGGCTGCGCACCACGGCCAACACTCCGCGCGAAGCCTTTCCCGGTCAAAGCTGGCGGTTCTGGCAATACTCGGCCACTGGCCTAATCGACGGAATCAAAGGCGAAGTGGACCTGAACGCATTCTCCGGTAGCCCTGAGGAATGGACTGCTTGGCTTGCCGCGCGCACGGTGAGATAGGCTCGTCAGGATATCCGGCCTAGGCCCAGTGGCAAGATCCAGACAGGGAGGCGTGAAGCCTTGATATTGCAGGCAGGTATCTGCGCGCGCAGGGCGATCAGCTCGTGCCGCGCCCGGGTCACGAGACAGTCAAGGTTCTCTCCAAAGGCAGGCAGGTAGAACACAACAACCTTGCGCGTCGCGCCAAACCGCATTTGCGTCAGCGTGATCTGCGACGCGGCACGGTCATGGCAAACGTCCCAGCACAACTCTGCTATGTCAGGAAGATGGCGCAGGCTTTCCCAACGTTCCAGCAATACGAACGTTACCGTGGCCTCTTTGCCTTGGTTGGAGCCAAGCACCGCACGCACTTCAGCGGCCCTGTCGCCAATCACCGCTACCTTAGGCGTCCGTGGCGGGGAAAAAGCAACGCCAAGCGAAAATACCACCGCGAGCAAAACGCCCGCGGCGGCGATGCTTTGTTTAACCGTCCACCCGGATCGTGGTGTTCTTGGGATCATACGGGCTGTCCTCGACAATCTCGGCACCCCAAAGCTGGTCGAACATCTTGACCTGTAGCTTGGTGCCCACCACGGCAGTTTCAGACTTTACATAGCCCATGCCGATGGATTTACCAAAAGCGACCGAATAGCCGCCCGAGGTCAGACGCCCCACGCGTGTGTCACCGTGATAGAGAACTTCACGGCCCCAAGGATCTGCGTCATCCGGTCCGTCGATCAACAGCGTCACACATTTGGCATTGATGCCATGGTCCGCCATCGCCTGCTTCCCGTGGAAGTCTTTGTTCATGTCGACAAAGCGCGGCAGGTCCGCTTCCAGCGGAGTCGCATCACGGCCCAGCTCGGTCCCGAAGGCACGATATGATTTCTCCTGACGCAGCCAGTTTTGCGCACGCGCACCGACCAGCTTCATGCCGTGCTTTTCGCCTGCTTTCTCCAGCAGATCGAACAGGTGGTTCTGCATCTCGATCGGGTGATGCAGTTCCCAGCCCAGCTCCCCCGTATAGGCGACGCGGATGGCGCGTACCGGCACCATTCCCAGCTCAATGTTGCGCATCGTCAGCCATGGGAAGCGCTTGTTGCTAAGCGCTGTCGCAGGATCGGCGTCCTTGATCACATCGTTCAGCACCTCGCGGGATTTGGGGCCTGCAATGGCGAAGACACCCCACTGAGTGGTGACATCATGGCATTCGATATAGCCGAATTTGGGCGATTTATCCTCGATGGCCTTACGCAGATAGTCACTGTCGTAAGCGGTCCACGCACCGGCGCTCACCAGATAGTATTCATCCTGCGCCAGACGCACGATGGTGTATTCCGTGCGCGTCGTGCCAGCGCCGGTCAGTGCGTACGTCAGGTTGATGCGGCCAATGCTGGGCAATTTGTTGCAGGTGAACCAATCCAAAAATGCCGTCGCGCCGGGGCCTTTGACCAGATGCTTGGTGAAGGCAGTGGCGTCGATCAGACCCACGCCTTCGCGCATGGCTTTCGCTTCTTCCACCGCATGTTGCCACCAGCCACCGCGCCGGAAGCTGCGGCTGTCATGGTCGTTGAAACCTTCGGGCGCAAAGTAGTTGGGACGCTCCCAGCCGTTCACCCAACCAAACTGGGCACCACGTGCGGCCTGACGGTCATAGGCAGGCGATGTGCGCAGTGGACGACAAGCGGGGCGCTCTTCATCCGGATGGTGAAGAATATAGACGTGCTCGTAGGCTTCCTCGTTCTTGCGCGCGGCGAATTCGGTGGTCATCCAGTCGCCATAACGCTTGGGATCAAGGCTCGCCATGTCGATCTCGGCCTCGCCGTTGACCATAAGCTGGGCCAGATAATAGCCAGTGCCACCCGCTGCTGTGATCCCGAAAGAAAAGCCCTCGGCCAGCCACATGTTACGCAGACCGGGTGCCGGTCCGACCAAGGGGTTGCCGTCAGGGGTATAACAGATCGGGCCGTTGAAATCGTCTTTGAGACCAGAATCCTCTGCCGATGGGATACGGTGCAACATAGCGGCATATTGCTCTTCGATCCGGTCCAGATTGAGCTGGAACAGATCGGCACGAAAGCTGTCCGGCACACCGTATTCAAAGCGCGCTGGTGCGTGTTTTTCGTAAACGCCCAAGATCCAACCGCCGCGCTCTTCACGCACATAAGACTGCGCGTCGGCATCGCGGATGACAGGATGCTCAACGTTACCCACGGCACGGTACTTTACCAGATCCGGATCCTGATCCATGACGATGAACTGGTGCTCAACAGGGATGGCAGGCATCTTAATGCCCAACATCTTGGCCGTGCGCTGCGCGTGGTTGCCGCTTGCAGTGACAACATGCTCCGCTGTGATTACAACTTGTTCATCGGTTGGAACAAGGTTGCCACCCTTCTCGGCCATTTTGGTCACGGTCACTTCCCAAGCTTCACCGTTCCAGTGGAACGCGTCCGCTTGCCACTTCCGCTCAATCGCGACGCCGCGCTGGCGTGCGCCTTTGGCCATCGCCATCGTCACATCGGCAGGGTTAATATAGCCATCCGTATGGTGATACAGCGCACCTTTAAGGTCATCGGTGCGGATCAAAGGCCACTTCGCTTTGATCTCGTCCGGTGTCATCCATTGGTAGGGTACGCCGCATGTCTCAGCGGTCGAGGCATAGAGCATGTACTCGTCCATGCGCTCCTGCGTCTGTGCCATGCGCAAGTTCCCGACAACGGCAAAGCCTGCGTTCAGCCCCGTCTCTTCTTCAAGCGTTTTGTAAAACTTGATCGAGTAATCGTGGATGTGCGTCGTCGCAAAGGACATGTTGAAATAGGGCAGCAACCCCGCCGCGTGCCACGTTGAGCCTGAGGTGAGTTCGTCACGCTCCAGCAGCATCACATCATGCCAACCGGCCCGTGCCAGATGATATGCAATTGATGTCCCAACGGCGCCGCCGCCGACCACCAATGCTTTGACTTGCGTTTTCATGACACGATTCCCTCTTGCCCGATTTCGCTTCGTTTTATCGTGCAAACGTTATTTCCGACGCCAAACCGCGACCGGACATAGCAGAAAACCGACCTCGTGACATTTGGCGCAAACCGCCCAATTCTTTTGGCGGGAGGTATTACGGACAGACTGCGCCATTAGCGCGGTGGGGGCAGAACCGCGACCAACGCCACCACTACGATCTCAAGAAAATATCTTGCCCGGATTCATGATCCCGTCTGGATCAAGCGCGCGCTTGATCGCCACCATTACATCAACCGCGCCGCTCAATTCCTTGATCAAATAGGGGCGCTTACCCTGCCCGATGCCGTGTTCGCCTGTACAGGTGCCACCCAGCGCTATGGCAAGATCAGCAAGCCAGCTAACGAATATTTCGGCTCTGGCGACTTCATCCTTGTCATCCATATCGATCAGGACAGATGCGTGAAAATTTCCATCGCCGGCGTGGCCAACGATTGGCGCAATCAAGCCAATCTCTTCGGCTTTTGCATTCACAGCTACCACAGCTTCGGCCAACTTGGATATTGGCACGCAAACGTCCGTTGCCACAGCTTTGCACCCCGGACGCAAGGCAAGCATCGCCCAATAAGCGTCATGGCGCGCCTGCCACAGTTGGGTGCGTTCTTCGGCTGTCGTGGTTGCCGCGTATCCCGTGCCGCCGAACTCATCTGCCAGCGCGCCAAAGGTCTCTGCCTGTTCTGCGACGCTCGCGTCCGAGCCGTGGAACTCCAGCAGCAGCAAAGGCGTCTCCGGCAGGCTCAGCTTTGAATAGCTGTTGACTGCCTTGACCACCAAAGCGTCCAGCAGCTCGATGCGTGCGACCGGCAGACCGTACTGGATAACCGCCATCACAGTCTCGCAGGCGGCTTCAACGCTAGGGAACGAACAACTTGCTGCTGACATCGCCTCGGGGATGCCCTGCAAGCGCAGGGTCACTTCGGTGATAATACCCAGCGTCCCTTCGGAGCCGACCATAAGCCGCGTCAGATCATAACCGGCAGAAGATTTGCGCGCGCGGCTTGCGGTGCGGATCACCTCGCCGTTTGGCATCACAACCTCAAGGCTCAGCACGTTGTCCTTCATCGTGCCATAGCGCACCGCGTTGGTGCCCGACGCGCGGGTGGCCGCCATGCCGCCAATGCTGGCATCCGCACCCGGATCGATGGGAAAGAACAGACCCTGATCGCGTAGATGCGTGTTGAGCGCCATGCGTGTCACACCGGGCTGCACGCGGCAATCCAGATCGCCTGCATTGACCTCCAGAACCTTATCCATCTGGCTCACGTCGATGCTGATCCCTCCGGCGGGCGCGTTCACATGCCCTTCCAGAGATGTACCTGTGCCGAACGGGATAATCGGCACTTTATGCGCGGCGCAGATTTTGACCGTATCGGCCACCTCCTGCGTCGAGTGGGCGAACACAACGCCATCAGGCGGTTGGTTTACAATCCATGTGGTGGTGTGACCGTGCTGTTCGCGGATTGCCGCTCCGGTTTGAAAACGCTCACCGAACTGCTGCTTGAGAATACCCAAAGCAGCGCCAATGCCCTCTTCGTTCCGCGCGAGCGCTACTGCCTGAACCATCATTTATTCTCCTAGTGCAATGCCTTCGCGGCGCGGATCCGCACCTCCGCGCAACGTATCACCGATGGCAATCAGATGAAGGCCGGATGTCAGCGCACGCGCCTTTGTTTCATATCCGAGACCTGCCAGATCCTCTGCCATAGCTTCAGCGCTGGTACCCGCTTCCAGATCATATGCGCCGAAACGGTTGACCGCGTGGGGCAGTGCAACGGCGGCCTGCGGTTCCATTCCCCAATCAATCATCGCAATGATTGCTTGCGTGGTGTAGCCAATGATCCTGCTGCCACCGGGGGAGCCCGCCACGATCACTGGCGCGCCGTCTTTCATGACAATCGTGGGCGACATCGACGAGCGAGGCCGTTTGCCCGGCTCGACCCGGTTCGCGATTGGCACACCGTCCTTGTGGCTGCGAAATGAGAAATCCGTCAGTTCGTTGTTCAGCAAGAACCCACCGACCATCAGACGACTGCCAAAGCCGTTCTCGATCGTGGTGGTCATCGAGGCGACATTCCCCGCCGCATCGACAATCGAGATATGGGACGTCGACGGCAGTTCGATTGCTTCGTCATCGGCCCAATTCAAAGCGTGGTCAAACTCTGGCGTGCCGGGGGCAACTTCGGGCAGCGCATCGTCACCTGCCAGCAGCTTGGCACGATCTGCCAGATAGGCAGGGTCAAGCAAGCCTGCCACCGGAACCGGCACAAAATCACTGTCCGCCACGTAGCGTCCGCGATCTGCAAACGCGAGCCGCGAGGCATCGCCCACAAGCCGCCGCACGTTTATGTCATCTGGCCCAGCGCTGAGATCATGGCCATCCAGCAGGCCAAGCGTCTGCCCAACTGCTATCGCCCCAGATGATGGCGGCCCCATGCCGCAGACTTCATGGGCACGAAAGCTTGCGCAAACGGCAGGGCGCTCTTTTACACGGTAGATCGCCAGATCCACCTCTGACAGGACACCAGGATTGCCGCCGGCGCCCTGCACGGTCGCCACAATCGCCTTTGCCAGATCGCCGGCATAGAACGCGCCCGCGCCCTGCGTGCTTAGGGTCTGGAGCGTGAGAGCATAGGGGAGGTTCACCAAGATGTCGCCGGCAGCGACAGGTTGGCCACCCGGCATGAAATAGGCCGCCGTGATCTCCGCGATTGCCAACCGCTCCGCATCTTCCGCAACCAGTTGCGCCAAACGGGGGCTAACCTGAAAGCCGCTTTCAGCCAGCGACATCGCGGGGGCAAGTAATAGCGCCCAGTCCTGATTGCCGTAGCGCGCATGCACCTCAGCCAGCAGCGCCGGCGTGCCGGGCACCCCGACAGAGCGCCCGCCAACAACTGCGTCAAAGAACTTCAACGGTTCGCCGTCTGCGCCCTGAAACAAGCGTGGCGTTGTCGCCAACGGTGCGGTTTCGCGGCCATCAAAGGTGGTCAGCGCGCCGCTGGCTGCATCATACCACACCAGAAACGCGCCGCCGCCAAGGCCCGAGCTTTGCGGCTCGACCAGCCCCAGCATCACCTGCACGGCTACCAGTGCATCTGCTGCGGTTCCGCCCGCTGCCAGCACATCTGCGCCCGCTTTGACGGCATGGGGATTGGCGGCCACAACCATCCAGTCATTCGCCTCAACAGATTGACCCGCGGCCTTGGCTTCAAGTGCCGCAGCCACATCGGGAGACAAGCTTTGAAAATTGCCTGTGCTCGCTGCTTCGGGGGCGATGGCATCTGCGGCTTGCTGCGCGAGCGCAGCACCAGCCATGATCACAAATATCGCTGTCAGAATATTACGCATCGCTTGCTCCTACCCGTTCTCTATATCGCGTCTAGACTTCTCCGCATCGACGGCGCGCCGTCACAGCATAGATGGCACAACCTGATCCGGTGGCCGGTGGCCGTCATCGAACGTCTTGATGTTAATGATCACCTTCTCGCCCATCTCTATCCTGCCCTCTAGCGTGGCCGAGCCCATATGCGGCAGCAGCACAACGTTATCGAGCTCGCGCAGGCGCGGGTTGATCTCAATTCCGTGTTCATACACGTCGAGACCAGCGCCTTTAATCTCTCCTGCGCGCAACATGCGGGTCAGCGCGTTCTCGTCGATGACTTCGCCACGTGACGTGTTCACGATCACTGCTTCGGGCTTCATCAGCTTCAGGCGGCGCGCGTTCATCAAGTGGAAAGTCGATGGCGTATGCGGGCAATTGACCGACAGGACATCCATCCGCGCCACCATCTGGTCGAGGCTTTCCCAATAGGTCGCCTGCAAAGCTTCCTCTGTCTCGGGGCGCAGGCGACGGCGGTTGTGGTAGTGGACCTGCATCCCGAATGCCGCCGCGCGGCGGGCAACGGCCTGCCCGATCCGCCCCATGCCTAGAATGCCCAAACGGCGGCCGGAAATGCGCCCACCCAGCAGAGCGTTGGGTGCCCAGCCATCCCATTCACCCTTTTGCATCTTGGCCATGCCTTCAGGCATGCGCCGCGTCACGGCCAGCAGTAGCGCCATAGTCATATCGGCGGTATCTTCGGTCAGCACGCCGGGGGTGTTGGACACCAGCACACCTTGCTGACGGGCAGTGGCGACATCGATGTGGTCCACCCCTGCCCCGTAGTTCGCAATCAGCTTGAGCCGCCCACCCGCCTGAGAAATCAGGGCGTTGTCGATGTTGTCGGTAATCGTCGGCACAAGCACATCACAGGTTTTGATGGCTTCGGCCAATTCAGCGCGTGTCATCGGCGCGTCCGTGTCGCGCAGCCGCACATCGAACAACTCCGCCAGCCGGGTCTCTACCACCTCGGGCAACCGTCGCGTGACTACAACACTCAGCTGTTGTTTTGGCATAATTCAATCTCCGGGCTTGGCGGTTGGCATGATCTGGGGGCATGGTGAACCAGTACGCGACGAGGCACAAGAACCTCGCGCAACAAGAGCAGACTCCAAACAATAAAAATCAGTGCAGGCAGCACAATATGAATAGATCGAAGATGCGCAAGCTAGGCGCAGGGTTTCTTGGCGTATGCGCCTTGGTCCTCACGTCAAGCTTTGCCACAGTAGTCCTTGCAGGGACGGATGAAGACGCAGGCAAGGTCACCAACCGGCCAATCCCGCGCTATGTCTCGATGAAAGCTTCCGAGGGCAACGTGCGGCGCGGTCCTTCGCTGACCCACCGCATCGACTGGGTATTCAAGCGGCGTGATATGCCGTTGCGTATCACCGCGGAGCACGGCCACTGGCGCCGCGTTGAGGATCGCGACGGCATGGGTGGCTGGGTTCATTATTCCTTGCTGTCCGGAACCCGCACCGTTTTGGTGGAAAAAGACCTATTACAGCTGCATGGGCGCCCCGACC
Organism: Sulfitobacter sp.; assembly: GCF_036961165.1. Classification (GTDB taxonomy): domain Bacteria; phylum Pseudomonadota; class Alphaproteobacteria; order Rhodobacterales; family Rhodobacteraceae; genus Sulfitobacter. The sequence continues at coordinate 66,387 of NZ_JBALVJ010000010.1, forward strand.
CTGCATCGCCAGTTGTGGCAGCGCTTGAGTTTGGCGTCGTGGCAAGGGTCAACGAATGCAGCCTCGAATGGTGCCTCCTGCGATCTGGCGGGTTCAAGGGCTGGGCTCCGAAAGCGCGATTATGGGGTGTCTTACCCACGGAAGTGTTTGACTGATTGCACCCTCGTGACGCTTGGATCACTGTGCTGGGATATTGCCAAATCCAAAGGACACGACCATGAAATCCGTCTTCTACGACCGCTTCGGCCCTGCAGCTGATGTCCTACAACTCAAAACTTTTGACACGCCCGCCCCCGCCGCTGGGGAAGTGACGGTAAGGCTGGCGTTTTCCGGCGTTAACCCGTCGGACATCAAGAGCCGCGCAGGCAGCCCCACTGGCCCGACCAAGCCGCTCTTTCCGGAAGTCATCCCGCATAGCGACGGTGCTGGCGTGATTGAGACTGTCGGCGAAGGCGTTGACCCCAAGCGCATCGGCACCCGCGTCTGGATCTGGAACGGCCAGTGGCAGCGCGCCTTTGGCACCGCCTCTACCCATATCACCCTACCTGCGGAACAAGCCGTGCCTCTGCCCGATGCCGTCAGCTTTGAGACGGGTGCCATTCTAGGCATCCCCGGTCTGACCGCAGCGCAAGCCGTCTTCGGCAACGGCAAGGTTGAAGGTCAAACATTGCTGATCTCAGGCGGTGGTGGCACTGTGGGGTATCTTGCTGTCCAGCTCGCGGTCTGGGGCGGCGCAAAGGTGATTGCCACCTGTAGCGCGAGGGATGTGCAGCGTGTGAAAGCTGCGGGCGCGCAAACCGTGCTCGATTACCGCTCGGAAACATTGGTGGCGGACATCCTTGCGGCGAATGACGGCGCACCGGTTGACCGAATTTTGGAGGTGGAGTTTGGCGCAAACGTGGCGATGAACGCCGAAGTCATCGCGCCAAACGGTTTTATCGCCGCTTATGGTTCCCAGAATGACATGACACCGACGATGCCCTTCAGGCCGCTACTTTTCAAAGCAGTCACGATCGACATCATCCTGATCTATCTTCTCCCATTGCCCCAACGTGAGACCTGCATCGACCTGCTGCACCGCGCGTTAGCAGATCACGCACTGACCTGCCCCGTGGCACAAGTGTTCCCCCTTGAAGACTGCGTCGCCGCGCATGACGCCGTGCTGACGGGTGGCAGGGCCGGTGCTGTGCTGATTGATTGTAGCTAAGCCGCACGCAGGCAGGAATTGCCTATTCACAGGCGCAGGCCTAGGCTTGCGCCTGATTGATCTAATTGATTCACTGAGGCCCGACATGCGTATTATCGCTCTGATGTTGTGCCTGTTGCTGCCTTTCAACGCGCAGGCACAAACAACAGGCCAACCCTCCGGCACCATCAACGTCACGGACGATGCGGCACAAGATGCTGCGATTGCCACCCGTATCCGTGATATCATGGGTGAGCTGGAGGGCTTTGAAGACATCACGGTTTCGGTCAGCTCCGGCATCGTCACATTGCGTGGTCACACGCTTGATGCACCCACATCGCAGCGGTTGAATGATCTGGCTGGACGGGTTGAGGGCGTGGTCGCCATCGAGAACGAGGTTACAGAAACCACCGATGTGGTACAGCGGCTGAACCCCGCTGTTGAGCGGTTCAAGGCGCGCGGCCATCAGATCATCGCCTTCTTGCCATTAGCAATGATTGCGCTGTCCCTGCTCATCCTGATTGTCTGGTTCGGCTTCTTTATCGCGCGACGTCAGCAACCATGGAACCGGCTGGCGCCGAACGCATTCATTGCTGACATTTACCGGCAAGTGCTGAGGCTTGTGTTCGTCATAGGTGGACTGGTCGTAGCTCTCGACATCCTTAATGCGACAGCCCTGCTATCGGGCATATTGGGCGCTGCGGGGATTGTCGGTCTGGCTATCGGCTTTGCGGTGCGCGACACTGTTGAGAACTTCATCGCCTCGATCATGCTCTCTATCCGGCAACCCTTTCGTCCCAATGATACCGTAGAAATCGAAGGCGATACCGGCAAGGTTATCCGCCTCACCTCCCGCGCGACGATCCTGCTGAGCTTTGATGGCAACCACATCCGCATTCCGAACTCGACCGTATTCAAAAGCCGAATCGTAAACTTCTCCCGCAATGCCGAGCGCCGCTTTACGCTTGAGCTTTCTGTTGCCCCCGAGGCCGATCTTGCCCATGCACAATCGCTCGCCTTATCCACGCTGGAAGGTCTGCCCTTTGTTCTAAGCACGCCTGAAGCATCCGTCTGGATCGAATCAGTTGGAGACAGTTGGGTGAACATGGGGATGGCCGCGTGGATCAACCAGAACGACACCAGCATTGTGCTCGCACGCTCCGAGGCAATACGCCTAGTACAGTCCGCCTATGACACGGCAGGCGTCTCAGCGAAGGTACCGGCCTACAGGGTGCTACACGAAGGCATGGCGCCCCTCGAAAGAGCCTCAGAGACAGCGCCAAAACCAGAATATGAAGGGCCTGACGTGCCACCCATCGCCGCGCAGGATGTGGATGCGCGCGAGGACAAGCAACTAAGCCAAATTATCGACCAAGAGCGCGCTGGAGAGCACGTAGATTTGCTGCGCGAGAATGCCGATCAGGAATAACTACAAAATTAGTGAATTTGAGGCCGATAAAGGCTTGCGTACCGCGTCAACCCGCCCTATCTAACGCCGCAGTTGGGGTGTAGCCAAGTGGTAAGGCAACGCTTTTTGGTAGCGTGTACCGTAGGTTCGAATCCTACCACCCCAGCCATTTAATATTATTATTTAAAGTCAACCACTTACGGGAAACCGAGTGTAACACATGTGGCAGCTGTGTGTTACAGTTCTGTGGTTCAAATAAGCTGCGATTCATTGCTCCCATCACACTATTTTCAGTTTGTGATCTTCGACCACCTGTCTGGCGCGATCTATCAGTTCATTCTCTGCCTCAAGGCGAGCAATCTCGCGTTCTATGCGCGCAAACTGCGATGCATAGACACGATCTATGAGGACCAACTGCGCGGCCTTGTGGAGAGCTTCTTTGAGGTCTTTTAAGAGTTCATCAGACATATGCGTGACCGGCAAAGGGTTGGCGTTGTCTGGTCTATAGGGGGTGCAGGTTAGGGATGCAGACGATTGCTCGCGATATTTTCGCTCTGGAACAAATGTGGAACAAGGCGCTACATAGTGGCATGCCTTACCAGCCCCTTGTTCTCGGATTGAAGTTCGAGATTCGCATAGCCGATCTGACAGCGCGTGACGTGGTGATTGTCACCTGTCCGGCCTGTCACTGGTCTGCCAACGTCGCGCCACATGTGTTGCACTCGCGTTATCATGAAATGCGCAAGCTGATCCATGTGCAGGCCGACATGACGTGCAAGCGGTGCGGTGCTAAAGGTGATCTGTATTGGCGCATAGAGCGCGCGATAGGGCCGGAGTATCCACGGTCGGCTTAGGACATAGAAAAACCCGCCAGACGATTGATCCGGCGGGTGATGTTACATTAAGATGTTTACTCGGTCAGATGAATGTAGAGGTCAATCAGCATACTTTCGGCGGCCTGTCTGTCAGCTTTGTCCCGCTTACGTTTCCCGCCCCATACCCTTCTCGGCATCGTGTCGGTAGTGCCTGCAAATGTGACATAAACGACATCATTGCACCGGCACCATTCACCCACAATCGCTTTGCTGCCCGCTTTCACAATCATCCGCTCACTTAAATCTGAACGCAGCTTTATCTGTTCAATTCCATCGTCACGCAGAAGTTCAAATGCTTTAAGGCGTTCAATGAATAATCCGCCATACGAAACAAAATTATGGCCTAACTCGAACAGGTTATCTTCAACATCATCGTTCTCGATGAATTCGTCTGTGTCCATGTTTCCGCCGTAATCATGCAGCAGACACTGGAACATTTCAAAATTCTCGGCAAAGCCCGGCAGGCGCAAAAAATCTGCAAGGTTCAGTTTATTTTCTTCTTTGTTTGTTGTATCGTCTAACACAATATTCTTCCTCAGGTTGAGTATATTGAGTGACGTGGTTCTAGTTTGGAGACCGGGGCCACGTCACGGTTAAGGACTTAGATGTCCGTTACCTTCCATGATGGAAGGTCCATTCTGACCCGCTTTTGAAGCTGGTCGAGAATCTTGTTGAGGCGCACGGCCTCTTGAATGGCAGTAGCACGGTCCGCAGTTTCTGGATTCTCCAACTCGGCAAGACGTGCTTTGACTTCTTCTTGTTTGTATTGGTTTATTGTTGATGCGATGCAGCTGGCAGCGCCAACCAAACTTCTCACCAAAATTTCAGCACGCCCTATTGAGCCGATATAGCCAGTGTAACAATCGTCAATATCTTCACCGAAGGCATCGTCATTGGGATATGGCCCTCTATCATCCTCAAACATTGGCAATTCGATGGATGCCAAATTCATTTCCGCTTCTGCTGCCGTCCAATCTCCGCCACCGTCTGTCCTTTCGAGCCATTTGAAAAAGGGCTCTTTGAGATAGCTGTATGTCGAGTCAAGGCTGGCGTCGTGTTCCTGTTTCTTACGTGCGCGCTGCGCTCGCTTCTTTTCAGCTTCTGTCATTGCCATCTGATTTTCTCCCTCTTGCAGGGACACTTATAGTCCCCGTCCCCGTCCCTGTCAATTAGATTCAGCACAGACATAAAAAAACCCGCCGGTGCGATCCGGCGGGTCTATCTATCGTTCTGGAAAGGGGATTAAGCGGCAGCCTTCTCACAGCAGGCGCTTTCTGGCCAAACACCACCGATCTCGCCCAGCACCTCGATGATCCGGTCACGCAACGGATGCGGGTGCGCAGGGTCGCGGTCCAGCGCTGTCAGGGCGTCGAGCAGTTCGTTGTATTCGGTGTCAGGCAAGTAGGTTTCAGACTTCGGCACGGTCCACTCCTTTTCAGCGATCAGGTCGCGGACTTTCGTGCCAGCCGGTGCATTGCGTAGATGTTTGGCGAGCATTTCACTTGCTGTCAGCAGCTGGCTGCGTGCTGTCGCGCTTATGCTGTCTGTCAGCGCCTTCGTCTTGCGCCGCTCAAGACGAAGGATAGCGGTTGTCATACGTTCTGTTTCGGTCATGCTTTTCCTCATTTGGAATTACGCAGCACATATCTGCTGCCTGCTTTTTTATAGTCGGGCAAGCTGTGGGTTGCGTCATTTCCCCAAAAAGATTTCTGGCGACTGGTATCGAGCACGTCAGACACAGGCTTCGACACCTCGTCGCTTCGCTCCTCACCTGCGCGGCCTGCGGCCTTGCCCACTCGCTGCGCTCGTGAACCTGCTTTGTATTACTTTCCGGAAGGTGTCTGATCGTCTGCCTTGCATTCTTACAAGCATAGACACTTGCAGAGATGACTATCCCCCTGACCTTACACATTGCTTGATAGGCCAGACAAAAAGTCCGGCGCGATGTGTAAGGTCAGGGGAATTGTTGATACTTGCATCGAAGTGGTGAACCGGACCTTGGCCTGTCGTGACCAAACTAGGCGGCGTCCATTGACCTAGTGATATCCGGCGATTCCTGACCTTGCGGCCAACGCGGTTGCAATCGTGAGATTGCGCTATGTGAGCGGCTTACCTTCAACCTGCCTCACATTCAGCGGATGAGACGATTACCTCAGAGCCGCTGTCTTTTTGGGTGCTATGCGGCAATCAAGCCCGGAAGCAATCTCAATGGGGCGTCCAAACATTCTCTGTCTGGGGAGCGATCCAAAGCGATCTAACCTGCGACCTATGGCTGGTCGTCTCTCCGCGCCGTCTCGTATTCGGTTTTCTGGAGGTTCTGTAGCAGGGCCATAACATTTTCCGGGTCAGTTTGACTGGCTGACTAGGTAGATAAATGTGCCGGTCTGATCGTCATTGAAACTAGAAGATCGACTCTGGCTGGCAGGTGCTTTGATGCTTGGCGCTTTCCAGAAAAAATACCACACTCGACAACAACTGCCCAGCTGTATTTTTGGCGTTGGCGATCAAATGCGCTTCGTTCACAGCGTTGCTGTAAAGCTGGATTTTGTGGCTTCACACCTAAGAAGCGTTGACATTAGGGCGTGTCAGATGGACTGTTTCAACTAAACATTGAATGAATTTTTATCGGATAAGTCCACATGACAGTTCGTGCGCTACTGCTCATTTCACTTTTGACAGGAACCACTCATCCGGCTTGGTCTCAAGAGTGTGATCCGAACTACGATCCTTGCGTTCCGATAGCGTCTGATGTCGATTGCGCCGGTGGCAGCGGTAACGGCCCAGCTTACGTGCAGGGTCCAGTTACTGTAATCGGGACTGACATTTATGGTCTAGACCGCGATGGCGACGGAATTGGCTGTGAGTGATTTACGTCTTGACCAAAAAGATCAGCCCCGATCCCAAATCATACCGGCGTCGCTTGCTGCCAGATACTCTCGTATATGCTAATTTTTGTTGGTGAGATGCTGGGTTGAAGTGGCACCAAGTAGGTAGGTTTCTTACCAGCGTCTTTAATTGAACCACCCACAATCCAACAATCCGAACTGTCGATAATCACAAGTCGATCATGCAGGTTACCGTTTTTTCGTAGTTCCGGATAAATCCCGTATTGGGCTCCAAATGCCTTAATATGACCGGCGACCTCGTTCGAATGTTTGCTGCAAAGAACTCTTATCGAACAACTACTACCCAAAGGCCCGAGATAAGTCTCGAAAGTTTGACCATCGAAGTAGGGGTCAATAATAAAAACTTCTTCCTGCGCACCAATGATGATTTCTTTTAGATCACGCAGAAAGTCATATTGTCTCTGCGGGGCGTAAACTTGGCCTAAATCTTCATGGCCATCAAGCTCTAACTCCAGCTTGATCTCTTCGGCCGCGGCAAGAATCTTTTGGCGAAGCGGTTCTCTGGCCACTGACCAATACGTGACCAACGTATGCTGAGCGCTCTGGAAAGCGAGTTTGTGTCCAATACCAACGCGTGCAAGAAGTGCGCCTATTCGTGCAATCCATCGATGAGGTTCAGAATTTGCATCAGCGACATACTTATCCCCGAACTCTGGCGCAGTCTCAAATTCATGTAGAAGCTTCAGTAGCAATACTTGCTTTTCGGCAAGGCCATCACCCATAAGCCGCTTCTGCATACGTTCCCAGCTTTCATTCATGTCGGCGTTCCTACAGATAGATACTATTCCACAATTAAAAGCAGAAGCCCCGAATTCTATTTTAGCGCAGACGTATTCACGGCAAAAGCCAACTAAGCCTTTGTCAGCATATCAAACATTGAACTCGCGCTAAATCAAGCCCTCCGGTTCAACAGATTTCCGGGCCGCATCTGCCGCTGTAACTCGGTAGCAACGGCGCCGCGAACCGTGCTCTCCAACTCTCTTGCCATTTTGCGCGCCAGATCGTTATTCTGATCTGGTGTGCCAGCCGATCCATGCACCGTCACCGGCGCGCTGATCTCAATCGAGGGCGCAGCGGCGCTGGCACGGCTCATAGGCAGGGCAGACGCTGTGCGAGCAGCACCTACCAGCCCACCGCCGGAATAGCCGCGCAGGGCGCTTGCATGAAGGGCATCAAGGTTGCCAACGCCAAGGGCAGCGGTCGCGGCTTTGGACAGGACATACTCACCTTTGTGAACAACGCCAGCCGGTTCAAACGTTCCACCGTTGCCAGTGTATCCACCGGACGCAAAGCCACCGCCCAGAATTTTGAGAATGCCACCACCAGCACCACCAAAGGCGTCCAGCAAGCGTTTTTTGAGACTGAGCTTGATCACTTCAAGGATCAGCTGGCCCACGGCCTCCTTCGCGGTCAACGCGCCTGACGCAAGCCCTTCGAAGACATTTGCCACCCGATCAGCACCAGCCTTGCTGGCATTTTGCACTTCTTCGATTTTGTCTGCGGCAAGTTCAGCGGCGTTGCCTGCCTTCACATATTCGCCTGCCAGCTTGTCGACCTGCGCGCGCAGCTCTGGTGTATTTGCTACACCAGCACGTTGCGCAGCTGCCAACAGGTCAGCCTTTGTGCGTGCAAACTCGAGGGCGTCACCGTGCGCCATTTGCGCGCCAGTAAGTTCAGCCAACGCTTGCGCTTCAAGGCGTAACGCATTGGTTTCCTGCGTTATTGCTTCGATCTCGCGTTCGAGATCGTTCCGGCGTTGCGCACCACCACCAGCACCGCGACCATTACCACCGCCACCACTGGACGGCTCTGGACTACCAAACAAAGCGTCGATCGAAGGCAGGTTCGGGCGCGGTGATGTCGTCACGGCCAAGCCGGGTGTTGCTGCGCGGTGACCGTTGCGGCTGCGCGGGCCGCTGTCCGTGTTCTCGAGCGGTGTTGTTTCACCGTCTGGTGATGCACCCGGCAAGGACGCACGCAGTTCGCGGGCCTTCGCAGCGGCCTGTGCCAGCCGTGTGATCAGACCACCTACCTGTGCGATCACGCCACCAAAGTTCACGCGGTCAATCGCTTCGATCTCGCCAAGGGCGGTATTTGCTGTGTCGGCGGCGATCTGCATACGCTGTTCAAATTCGTCTGCGCTGATCGTGCCGTCCTGCATTTCGCCGGTAAGGGTGCGCATCTCCTCTGATGCGTTCACAAGGGCGTCTGCTATGTCGTCGTAGCCAAGCTGTCGCAAGGTCGCTGCGGCCTGCATCAGGCTTGATCCGGTGTTGTCTGCTACATCGCCAAGGGCTTCATACTGGCGGCGCAGAGCGGCGATCTGGTCTGCGTTCTCCGCTGCGGCGTCACTGTCTGTGCGCAGAGCATCTGCGGCACCTTTGCCCAAAAGCCCATCAGCCTGCTGATAGGACCGGAAAAGATCATCAAGATCAGTGCGCAGCGTGGCGATCTTGATACCGGCATCCACTGCACCAATGACAAAGGATTTCCAAAAACTATCCATGCGCGATTGCAAAGCGGCATAGCGGCGATCAAGTTCTGCGGCTTTCTCTATCAGTTCGCTGTCCAGCACAGCGCCGGTTTCATTTGCAGCGCGGATCGTTTTGCGCAGTTCGTTTTCACCACGGCTGACCAGTTCGGCAAACCGCTCACCAGCAGACCCGCCAAACAGTTCGTCGCTGATCCGGATGCGCGCAGCTTGATCCATGTCTTCCATGCGCCCGATGATCTCGAGCAACAATTCAGAGGGGTCTTTCAGCTTTGTCTCGAGTTCGGTTGCAGAGATACCCAAACGCGCAAACGCCTCTGCGGCGGGGCCGGACTTTGTGATAATAAATTCATCAGCGCGGAGGTTCAATTCCTTCAAGCCGTCAACTACCTGATCAATGCCGATCCGGTTCTGCTCGCCTACAAATTTCCATTCTTGAAGGGCGCGCACCGATACACCGGCGCGCTTTGCCTCATCCCCGATCTGTGCGGTTTCATTCACGATCCGGCCAAGGTTCTGCGAAAGGCCAGACAAGGCACCCACGGTCAGGCCACCGATCAAACCACCCGCCAAGCCGGGGCCAAGGCGCTTGAAAGTCGCAAGGATACCGTCACCGGCTTTGCCGTAGGTGTCGCGCAGTTTGTTGGCGCTGCGCTGTGCGCGGGCTTCCATCTGACCAGATGCACGGTTTTGCACGGCATTGGCTTTCTTGAACCCGCGTTCCAGCTTGTCCATTCGCGCTTCGATATCAACTATCAGGCCGGGAAGGTCGCTCATTTTCTATTCCTCAAAAGATAAACAGTTCGGCATTTTCGCCGCTGTATTGTGATTTGTTGCTTTCCCCTGCGCAGGCGCGTGACACGGCCATAGCGGCGGCGATTGCACCGTCGATCCGGTCAGTCTTTTTGCCTTTGTGCATGCGGATCAGGCCAGACGTGGCGTTGCGTGATGCAACAACGCTATCGAAGTGCTGGCGCAGGGCGGCATGGCCGGAATGCCGGATCAGTTCGCCGTTCACTGTGCGCTCGAGGTCGCCAGCCGCTACACCCATATTGAGGGGCGTCTGGCGCAGTTCTACGGTAGGCAGACCGTCATCATAGAGACGCTGCATGGTGGCACGGGCAAGGTGCGGATCGAAGGCGATCTGCTCTACATCAAAGGTGGCGCAAAGTTCCCTGATCTGGTCTTCGATTACAGCCGGATCGATGATCGGGCCTTCGATCACATGGATCAGGCCAGCATCGCGCCATGCCTCATAGGGCAATCCGTCACGATCTGCGCGGCCTTTGAGGTCATCGCCCGGAACGTAGAGCCAAGGGTAAATGGTGATTTGATCATCATCGTGCCGCCATGCCGCGACAATGGCGGTAAGGTCGCCACTGATAGACATATCAACGCCAAGGTAGCAGGGCAGGCCTTCCAGATCGGCAAGGTCTATGTCGAAGGCACGGGCGTCATAGGTCGCCATGCTAAACAGCGGGTCGCGGCTGTTGGACTGCCAGACGTTCAAGTTGAATTTAAGAAATGCGGCCTTGTCGGATGGTCTGTGTTCGGCTTCTCTCGCCAGACTGCGCAGACCTTCAAGGGACGGGAACCCATGCGCCAAGCCGGGGTTTGCCTTTTGCCAGATCGTTTCATCCTGCCAGTCATCATCTGGATCAGCGGCAAACAGGATCGGCAAATAGGCAGGGTTTACGATCTCGCCAGTTGCCACGCGGCGCGCATAGTCAAACTGTTCTGCGGCCAATGTCTCGGCACCGCGTCCGGCGGTAGTGGCGATCACGGTCAGGCTGTCATCAACTTTGGCGGCACCAGATTTGAGCGCTTCCCAAAGGTCGCGGCCTTTCCAGACGTGAATTTCGTCAATCAGCGTGAATGCCGGTGTCAGGCCATGCGCGGCACCGCCATCGCTGGACAGGGTTTTTAGTGTCACGTCCTGCGCGGTGTATTTGATCAGCTTTGGTGCGTTGTAGGCGTCATAGATGCGCGTTGCCGCGATCAGGCGCTTGTCCATCCGGATGATGTTTGCGGCTTCTCTGAAGCCGATGGATGCTTGGTCACGGTCAGCCGCAGAAAATAACACCTGACCGGCCGGCACATGCTCGGGGCCAATGGTGTGCAGCAGGGCAAGGGCTGCGGCCAAGCTGGTTTTTCTGTTACCGCGTGGCACCAGCAAAAAGACAGACTGCACGATCCTGCGCCCATCGGGGTGTCTGGGGCCATAGATTGCGCGCACGATCCGTTCCTGCCACGGGGCAAGCTGGAAAGCCTGACCGGCGGCGGTGCTGTTGGGGTGGCGCAGGCGGCGCAGGAACGTCACGGCCCTTTCGCCGTATCCCAGAGGGTCGGCTATCGGGCTGTTGTCGTAAATCCACGCGGGGAACGCGCTGGCACCTTTGGCCGGAATAGAGTCCGCCTGTCTGGTAACTATTGGTGCCAGTGCGTTCACGGTTCAACGGACGCTCAAAGGGTTGTCATCATCGGCACCGTCATCGCCAGCGTAGCCAATGCGCGCACGGGAAACGGGGCTTAAGCCATACTCTGCGGCAAGCTGGCGCGCTGTCTGTGCTGCGCGGTTCTGGACGCCAAACAGCTTTGGATCAATATCGAGGGCGTTCAAGGCGCGGTTAGTTTCAATCTCGCGCACCACGCCGATCATCAGGCAGTAGTGTTCAACGCCTGCCAGATCAGCCTTTGTCAGCACGCGGTCCTTGATCAGCCGGGGCATGATCCGTTTCCATTCGCCCGCGGCGTAGGGGCTGAAATAGGACGGCACGGGCGGCGCTTTGGTCAAAGCATCGGCGGCGGGTTTGGTCTGCGGTTTTACACCGCGCAGATGCGCGCTCATGTTTCATTCACCGCGTTCACGCAATGCAGTTCCATGCCCAAACGGTCCAGCTGCACAATTTTGGCGATCCGGTAAGTGTGATCAGCATGGGTCACACGCATGTCAGCGGTGATCCATTCACACGCCCAAAGGCGGAAAACCTTGCGATCCTCACTGCGTTCTGTGCCGGTCAGGAATGCCTGTGCATCCTCTTGCACCACTTCTGCGCGCAAGGTCTGTTCTGCTATCCACTGCACCAGCACGGCACCGGACGCTTGCACCGTTTTCAGCTTGCGCTCGAATGTGATCACTTCGCGCAGCGCGCCTGCCTTGATCATGGTCATATGCGCCACCTGATCACCGCTTCGATCTCTAAAACGCCGTGGGTGTAGGACAGTTCGGGCTGCACATCGCGCAACCAAATGACGCGGGGCTGATCGAGGTGATCAATGGCAAAGCCGTTCTGATCATCGTGCATGCCGATCACGGCGCGGGATACCGCAAAGCCGATAGCCTTGGCGGTGTCTGCACCGTCTTCGATTGCCCAGATGTGCAGATCGAGATTGACCCGTGCAAGGTGCTGATCACCGGACGCCTTGCCCAGATAGTGCGTTGATCCGCCGGACATGATCACGCAAGGAAAGCGATCAGGGCGGCCTGCGCGTATGTGATCAGGCTGCACAAGTGTTGTCACAGCAGGGTCTGCGATCAGTGTGCTGCGCAGCGCTGTCTGCAAGGCTACGGACGGTTCTATCATTTGCCACCTGCGTCTTTGAGTGCCTTCGATATGGCGCGGGTGATCCGGCCCATAACTTTGGTCTTTTTGAGCCGGAACGCAGGGCGCATGAAGGGCTGCGCCTCATGGTTCACCGTGCCAAATTCCTGCAAGTGACCGTGGCGCATGTCGGTGCTGCCAACAGTCACAGCCGCGACGTTCTCGGGAAGGGTCACAGAACCACCACCGGACGCATAGGCGGGTGTTGTTTCGCCGGGGCCGGTGACTGTGATGGTATTCACAAGGTCGCCAGTGTCTTCGGGCGCAAGTGTCTCCATCGCGTCCGCTATGTCGTGCGCACCTTTGACAAGCGCGGGGCGCAGTTCTGCCAATACCTCACGCGGTATCGCCAGCAGGCGCTTTTCCAGTTCGGCTGATCCCTTAAGCCGCGACATGGCCGGTCACACTTTCACGGTAAGGGGCGATCAGGTCCAGCACGCCAAACGGCACGGCACTCAGGCGCATGTCGCTTGCACCTTCGCGCTGCACATACCAATAGGCCGCAAGCTGCAATACGGCTTCAGTCAGGGACGCAGGCACCGGATCGTGATCCGCAAAGCGGGTGCCAGTAAAGTTGCCGATCCATTCTTCTGCCACGGCCAGCTTGTGCGACAAGAGGGCATCATCAAGATCGTGTTCTAGTGTCAGCTGCGCTTTGAGCAAAGGCAGGGGCGTCATCGTCATGTCAGTGCATCCTGAAAAGTTATATTCGGTGTCTCTTGTGCGGCTGTCCCCCCGCCGGTCCCCTGACCATGCTCAAAGACTGGAACCACCCCCCGTAGCCTGCGTGGCGTGTAAGGGGTGGTCAGAATACGCTCGGCATTCCATCCGCTGCGTTCACGCATGTGCAGAACGGGTGCAGGTATGCCGGTGATCTTAACCCACTGTGCGACTGTCTTTGTCTGGCCTGCGTGTGCCAGTAGCTTTGCCGTGCTGCGCTTTGCCTTTGGCTTCGGTGTTGCGCTTGGCATGTGTGCCGGTGTGGTCAGGATGCGCTGTGCATCCCATTTCTTTCTGACACGGTTGCGCTGGGCTTGCTTCGATACGCCGGTGATCGTGGCCCATGTGGTCAGGTCGTGTGTCTGGCCTTCATGGGTCAGCATGATCGTAGCGCTGTGCATGCGTCTGCGGCTCACACTGAACAGCTGTTCCGGTGTGGGTGCAGCGGCAATGCGCTTGATCATGGCTTCGCGCACGGCAGTGGGGTCCAGATCGGCAAGGGTGCAGACTGTCGCCAGATCAGCGCTTGCTGTGGTCAGGTAGGTGCGTGCCTGTATTGTCTGATTGATCTTGGTCTGTTTGGTCTGGCCTGCGTCTGTGCTGCCTATCAAAGCATCCTGCACCGCAAGGGCCAGCACTTCACGCCAAAGGGTTTGCTCTGGCGTGGTCATGTCCGGCGCTCACTGCGTTGCTTGTGCTTGTTGCCGACCTTTGAAGTTCCGTATAACACTCGCTTAGCGAGAACATTTGAAAAGGGTTTCGATACATGGACTTTGGCGTGATTGGTGAGGTTATTGGGCTTGCAGGTGGTGCAGCAAATGCAACGGGCAAGGCCGCCGAAACGCTCAAGACAATCTCGGGCATGCTCAAAAGCGATAAGAAGCCGGATACAGATGAAGCTGCAAAGCTTTTGAATGTCTTGGCCGTTGAACTTACGGCCGCGAACCTGATGAACGTTGGGGTCAGCACGGCGCTCAAAGAGTTGAGCCAAGAACTGCATAGACAAGATGAATTTGAGAAACAAAAAGCTCGCTACGAACTTGTGATGACTAATCAAAACGTTCCAGTTTACAAACTTATGACTGGTAAGTCGGACGGGCAACCAATGCATTATATTTGCCCCGTTTGTCTGAACCGCGACAAGTTGGTCAGCTTCATCGCGGGTGAGGGCGATTACAAAGTGTGCCAGACCGACAACAATCATCTCTTTGAGTTTGCAAACAATCCTTATTGATACGCTAGTCTGCGGTTCACCTATCTTCGACATCAGTTGCGCTCCGCACGTTGCTTGTGGCGATTGTGGCAAGGGGTGCAAAGGCTCTGCCAGTTTGCCTTATCCCAGAACAGGCGATCATCGCCCTTGTGCGGGATGATGTGATCTACCGTTGTGGCCTGTGCCTTGCACATTACGCATGCCGGATGATGTGCCAGGTATTCCTTGCGCGCCTTGCGCCATGCACCGTTATAGCCGCGCTGTGCAGCTGTGGGGCGGTTCTGATCGTGTCTGGCACCACGCGCACGAATAGCCGCAACCTTACAGGCGCAGCGTGTGCCGTTTGCAACGATCTTGCCGCACTGGCAAAGGAAAGGCGGGCGGCTCATAGCTTGGCCTTCAGGGCATGAAGGGCTGCGCGGTCAAACTCGGGGTCTAAGCCTGCGTCGATGTTCGCCTGCCTTTGATCGGCTGACATACCTGGGGCTTCTGTAGCGTCATCATCAGCGGTGCCATGCACGGCCTTAAGCTGTTCGACGTGACCGTCGAAGGCATTCAGGATCTCTGGCAGGGTGGCTGACCATGCGGTGTCCGGCGTCCAGCCAAGCCAGCCGGTAGCGATCTTGTAAAGGTCTGCGTAGAGCGTGGCCCATTTGACAGGCTTGCCGGTAGGTGCCTTCGCGGCCTCTGCCTGACCTGTGGCGAGGTCAGGCGTCATCAGCGCTGTGAGAATTGCGAAGGCAGGGGTGATCAGCACCTTCTGGACGTCGATCAATTTGGCACCCTTCATGGCGCCCAAAAGGTGCTGCGCGGCGCTTTGATCCGTAGCAGAATTCAGAATGATCTGGCGCAGCGTTCCGGTGTGGCCTTGCGTCACCTTCGTGACCAAAGCCGGAAAGCCATTGTGCAGGGCTTCGAGGTAGGTTGCGGCCCGCAATGACGCGCGCAGGCATACAGTGTGACCACCGTATTCAAGGGCAACGTCATATGCGGGCCGGAACGTCATCTTATACGGCCACGCGCAGCTTGATGAAGCGATCAGGGTGCGTCACGTCTGCACCTACACGCTTGCGGGCATGGAAGCGCACCTGACCGTTTGTCGCCAGCGTATAGGCATCGCGCAGTGTAGACAGGCCTACACGGTCAACGATGCGGTAGCCGCTCATGTCGCCAAACAGGATCGGCGCAGCACCGGCACCGATGTCGTCCATGTCAAACATTTCGACGATAGGACGGCCCAGCAGTGTGGAAGGTGCGCCTTCGCTGATCGGGTCAAGCACGAGGTAGCGGCCATTGCCGTCTTTCCACTGGCGCACCACGGCCAAGGTGTTGCGGTTCATCATCCAGACGCCGGACTGTGCGTATGTGGTCGGGATTTTGTGATACATGGCGATCAGCACGTCAGCGGGGTTCGTCGCGGGGAAGTTCGCGGCCACGCCAGTTTTGATCTCAGCGATACCAGCTGCGGTCATAATGCCTACGGGCTGGCCTACACCTGTGCCTTTGACGAATGCCAGACCTTCGGTTTTGCCAAAGGACTCTGCGAAGTCGCCAAGCAATTCACCTTCGAGACCATAGGCGTTGTCTTCAAGCAGCTGATTGCTGACGTCTGTGAATGTCGCCAGTTCGTGCGGCGTCATGGTAACCTGTTCAAACGTCATGCCTGACGCCGTGCGGTTTGCGATCTCTGCTACCCATGTGGCAGCGGTGCCGGTGATCCGGCGCGGGTAGGTGATCTGTGGCGCGTTGATCTGCACTACTTTGGCATACTGGCGCAGTGGCGAGAATTCAGTCAGCAGCTTGATCAGCTCGTTGCCTGTTTCTTCAGGGGCCAGAAAACCGCCGTTTGCGTTGCTCGAGACTGTCAGCGCTTTGGCTTCGTCCTGTGTCAGACGCTCTGCACCGTGGCGCAGGAATGCCTCAAACGCCTTGCGCTCAAAACCATTTGCGACGGGGCCGGTGACGTGAACGCCTTGCGGGCGGTTCGCTTTGGCTTCCATCTTGTCCAGACGTGCAACAATGGCGTCAAAGGCCTTGGTGTCGATCTGCGGCGCGTTCGCCGGTGTCTTGATGTCGTTCTGATCGTTGATCAGGTCTTCGTTTTCCATGTGGTTCTCCTTCATGGGGGTGCCATCCGATTTCAGGGATGTGATTTGCGCGCCGGGGTGGCATGGCACCGCTACAACGCTGATTTCGTGCAAGGTCAGGGCGTTGATCGTCCGGCCCTTGGCGCGGGGTGTCGCTTTGTTCGTGACGAAGCCGATAGAGAGGCCTGACACGGCACCCGCGCTGATCATGGCGCGCACTTCACGGGCGCGCTCTACGTCGTCGATCAGCAAGCGGCCCTTTACGATCAGGCCGCTGTCGCTTTCTTCGATGGTGTCCCAGACGCCGATCACTTGACCCTGATCATGCGCGAACAGCATCGGCAGTGTGGCAGGTGCGGTGATTGCGCCTTTTTCGATGATGTCACCTACGCGGTCAGCAGACCCAAAGGGCCATGCAATGCCTTCGATCAGCCCTTCTGGCGTGACAGTCAGGTCAGCTTTGAATTCAAGGCGGGTCGTCATTGTGCGGTGTCTCCGGTTGCGGGTGTGCCGTTCCAGCGGGCGTCAAGTATATCGAGGGCCAGCGGGAAGGTTTCGGACATGGGACGGTTGCGCGCATAGGTGCTTGTCAGTTGCATGGCCTCTTGCGGGTGCATACCTGCGCCGATCAGGCCAAGCCGGATGATCTCGGCAAGGTCTGCGGCTTTGAAGTGCATGGCGATCACGCGCTGATAGAAGGCACCGATGCCGGTATCGGTCAGGCGTTCCAGCTCGGTGATCATGTCATCTGTCAGGGTGAAGCTGTGATCGGCGGTGCCAAAGAATGCGGTGTGCGTGATCATGCTGCGTCTGCCTCTGGGGCAGGGGTGCCGGACGTTGTGTAGGGGTTTGCCAGACTATTGCCGTCCGGCAGTGGTTCGAGGTTCAAGCCGCTGCGCACTTCGTTTGCCGTCATTGCGCCCATGCTGCGATATTGACCGTAGGCAGCTGCACGAGCAGCGGCGTTTGTGGTCAGCAGATCATCGGTGACAAACTCGACATAGAAGGCGGCACGTTCCTCGGGTGTGAACAGGACACGTGAGTAAGCCCATGCCCAGCTGACCAGCCAAGGCTTTAGCGTAATCGCATAAAACTGGCGCGCCATCTCTTCGGTATTTGACCACGTTCCGCGTGTCAGCTCGAACAGCATGGTAGGGGGAACGCGAAAGACACGGGCAATCTCGCGGATTTGCTCGAGACGGTTTTCTGCAAACTGTGCATCTGCCAGCGTCATAGATAGCTGATCATAGGACATGCCTTCGTCCAGAATGGCGGTGCCACCTGCGTTGCGTCCTGAATGGGTGCTGAACCACGATGCGGCGATCTTCTTTTTCGCCTCTACGTCCAGCATCTTTTCGCTTTTGATAATGCCGGACGGGCGCGCACCATTTGCAAACAGGCTGGCAATGTGCTGTTCAAAGGCAAGGGAAAGCGCAATCGCTTCACGGCCAAGGGTGATCGGTGACACGCCACCAAAGGGCCGGATGTGCAGAATGTCGCGGTAGGTGTAGCGGCGTGGTCCTGCGTCTGTCTGGACAGTGTAGAAGGGTTCGCCGTCCGGCTCATAATCGGTCTGGACGGTATGCGGGTCCAGCCGATGCAATTCAAAGGGTGTGCCGTCTGTGAGGCGCGTGACGTGCGCATAACCGTTGCCGGTGATCAGGGCGTCGATTGTGAGGTCTTCGCGCAGCTGGCCTGCGCTTGTCCATTCGTTCGCCTCATCATGCACCAGCTTGTAAGCGGCGTTCTCTTTGGCGGCTTCTTTGGTGTCAGACAAATGCACCTTTGCAGGCATCGCACCGATGGTTTCACTGATCAGCGCTACCGCGCAGGCAACGGCAGGGACGCGCAGGGCAGAGTTGCCGCTGACTTGAATGCCGGACGCAGTTGGGGCCAGACCGAAAAGCCCAAAGGCTTCAGGGTCTGTCAGAGTCAGGGCTTTGGTTTCGGGTTTACCGAAGAGGCGATCAAAGAAGTGCATGTATGATCCAGAAAGGTGCTAGGCGTGGTATCTATATACCCCATTTAGCCACCCTTGTGAATCCATTAAATGTTACTTAGTAACATTTATTTGTAGCTACGGCTTGTCCCGAAATAGATACGCACCAGAAGCAAACACCGCTTCCACCCCACCGTAAGGTTGAAACATGCCGTCCAGCCCTCGCACCTTAGAAGCGTATGCGAAAAGCTCGTCCATGACTCTTTGCCTAACGTCTGCAATGTGATGATTGCTTATAGTCTCAACATTTCCAATCACATCTCTGAGTTCAGCTTTTGAAAACCGCCGTTTAATGACACTTTTATTCGAGACCACTTTTATTGTCCGGTCATCCGCCACGAAGCCACCCAAATATCCATGCACTAATCTGTCTCTCGCGAGGAACATCAGAATTTGCTCCCTTTCTTCAAGTCTTTCAAACACTGCAATGGGCATTTCGCAAATTTCTTCAAACGCTGATATTCCGTAGTATAGGTTTGACCTACCGACCTTTTCTGCCAGCATTTTTAGCCTATTCAATTTGCTAGTTTTTGCTTCGATCATATCACGAAGGCAGACCAACAGGACGGGAAAAGCGCGGTCCTTGAAGGGTTCCCATTGCGGATGGTCTGGCAACTCTAACATCCACATCCAAGTATTAACCGGATTCAATATTCCGTTCAGCACTTCCTCCAAGCCTCGACATACCATCTTGCCGTCGTCACAAAATTGAAACTTGGGTTCAAAGCTTTCCAAATATTTTACTCCAATTGTAGACTACGACGGTTCATCATCTAGCGATCAGATGATCCAGCTTTAATTCGTCATAGTCGATTGCGTCGATCAGCGTGACGCGCTGTTCAAGCATCCCATGCGCAAGGATACCGTAGCGGCCCGTTGTCGTGCCTTGTGTGTGTCCAAGGATTAGGCCGAATTGTTCATCTAGGTATCCAGCGCGGCGTAGTGCGTCCGTGACGCCATGCCGGAAAGAATAGAGGCTGATCCCCCTGCCCTCTTTGATACCTATCCGCGATAAGTAGCGGCTAAATTCACGCGAAAATTCCGCCATCATCTGACCACGCGCATTCCGCACCGCCTTGGGGAACAGCTGCGTTTCTCCTGCTGCGATCTGTGCGGTGTGGTAGTCGATCAAGCCCAGCTTGATCAGCATCGGGTGCAGTGGCACCACGCGCATTGATCCTTTGGTCTTTGTGCGTTTACTGCCGTCACCCTCTGTCGTGATGTGCATGATCCAACGGCCATGTTCTTTCCGCACATCGGAAAGCAACAGCTGGCCAATTTCGCCGGGGCGAGCACCGGAATACAGCATGATCAGCGGCACCCAATAGCGATGATCACGGATTAGCACGTTCCCCTTCTTAGCCATCAGCGACCACACATCAGCACTTTGGCACCCCGTGAACAACGGCGACGTGAAAAGGGTGTTTAGCTGATCTGTCGTGAACGGCACTGTCGTGACGTTGTGTTCTTTGGCCAGCGACATTCCCGAAACAGGATTGTTATCGAGGTAGCCGTTATTCACCAGCCACTTGCAAAGCGCGCTGAGGCTGGACAGGTAGCGATTCACAGAACGGTCTGTCAGGACCGGCTTCTTGTGCTTCTCATTGGCGGCGACGATCTCGCGCAGGTTCATGCCTTTGAACACCAGCATCTCTGTTGCCTTCACTGGAAACTTAATCAGGTGCGCCTTCCACTCGCGCACCAGCTTCTTATCGATCTGTGAAACGTGGCACCTGTCTCCGGCGATCTGTGCGAGTAAGCCAATGTCGCGGCGCATTTGATTGATCCGGTCTGGTGCAACACCACCGACATTTTCACTGGCGAAAATCTCGAAAACTTCCATGATTGTCTCGCCTGTTGCGGCGGCGCTCTGGCGCTCCGACACGCGCTTGATCAGTTGATCGGCGGGTTCGCCTGCGTAATTGCCTTCGTCGCGTTCTAGGGTCCGCTGCAACGCCTCTATCTCGGCACGGATTAGCTGCCGTGTCAGGTCCACACGATCACCAACACCGATGGTCAGGCCGTTGTCGTCTAGGTAGCCGTCGATCTCGTGCCGGACCAGCGCGGATTCGCCGGTAGCCAAGTGCTGGCGTAGGTGATCAACTTTGACGCGACGGCTGCGCGCCTCTGCACTTTTCGCGCCGGTGTGTCGATCCTTCATCACCTGCACCTCGATGGCGGCATCGAGTGCTTGTAGTGGGTTTGTCATATCGAGGTCGTCACGCTGCACCCTTGCAACGGCACGTTCCATCGCCTTGTCGATCTCCGCATCTGTAGGGATGGTAGCGCGGCGCTGGTCGTCACGATCAAGGGTGCCGGTGTAATGCGACCAGACCAGATCCGCCTTGTTGTCGTCTGTCATTTCGGCCCGACTACGCAGGGCGTCAAATTGACGTTGCCAGCCATCCACCACGGCCCACACCAGACGCTTGGCTGTCTCGGGGTCACTGGTGCCAAGTGCCTTCACAAGCTCTTTGCGGCCTACCGCGTCGATCAAGTCGACGGGAACACGAAGTCGGGCAGAATAGGCACCACCACGCCGGATCAGATACGTCTGCCTACCCATCATGTTCACCTTTTGATCAGGGGTCTGAGTAATCGTGTGTTACATGCGTGTGTTACATCCACATGGAAATTATGCAATTAAAAACATGGTTTTACAATTAAATCAACGATCTGTGCGTAGCATGGATTTTTTCCTACCACCCCAGCCACTTCACCTAGATAGTTATTCGGTAGCAAGCTCAGCCCTCTGGGGCCGAGAAATGCCCCTTTTTCTGCCCCTCTTCGTAGTCCGGCATACTCAGCCTAGGGATGGTGCTAGAAGGCGCTAAACTAGGGCTAATCTTACAGGTCAGGCTTTCCCTGAGCATCTCTAAGCAGGATGATCATTCCCTAGGGGGGGGATCTACTCATAATAGGTATGAGTAATGGAAGTAAGAAAGAAGAAGAAAATATGGGGGGGGGTATCCTAGAGGGAGACAATAAGAGGGGAACCCTTCCCTAAAGATCATGATAAATCATTGTACTTTAGGGGGGTTTATTTTCTTTGTTGGGTCAAAAGCAGTAAGGATGAATAAGAACGATGGCAGAAATCGAAAACCCTAGACATTCCAGACCTATCGACGTGCATAAGTGGTCAGATCATCCTGAGGTGAAGGCCTTGGTGGAGTATATCTGGGATGTTTGGTTGTCTGAGGAAATTACTGGGAAACTGGGGGTGAAAAAGACGGGGGGCACTGACGCTTACGGCCCGAAGCCGACTTCCACGTAACACTCGGATGCCGCGCCGCAGCTTCACCAGACCAGCCGTTCGTGCATCGCGCAGCATTTTCCAAGTGCGAGTGACCGAGTTGCGGGACAGAACCGCCTTTTGCTGGTGCAGCTATTGCTCACGCAGAAAATCCTTGCTTCTGCAGCATGCTTGTCGCTGCGATGCAGCTCGTGTCGCCGAAGCGGTCGTTAAATCCCGCCACGAGCCACCGAATCCAAACCGTCCCTTCGCTGCGGTCGGCTTCAACAATCGAGACGCGGACGAAGGGTGAATTCGCTGCGGCTGCGCCAAGGGCCGCTTTGCTGCAAAAACTATTTCTGGACGCTGAAGGCGTTAAAAAATGCACCAGCAAATTGTTCTCCACGAAAACGCGAGCAGTCCGTCTAGTCAGGGTAGAATTAAGCAAGTTTGGGTTCCTTGTTTTCTTCAATCGGCATGTGGATGATCGCGGCAAGCACCCCAAATGCTATAGCGGCCCACCACATAGGCGTGTAACTCTCATAGATATCAAATACTCGCCCGCCCAGCCACGCTCCGGCAAAACTTCCAACTTGGTGGCTAAAGAACACCAGTCCCGCCAATGTAGAAAAGTATGTGAGACCTTGGGTCTGCGCGACCAATCCCATTGTAAAGGGGACCGTTGAAAGCCATAAAAGCCCCATAACAGCTGAGAAAATGTAAATCGTCATGGGGGACACGGGTGTAAGGATAAAGATCGTGATGACTACGGCGCGAGACAGATAAATACTCGCCAACATGTTCTTTTTAGAATGTATCTGCCCACTCCATCCGGCCAGAAACGAGCCTGCAATATTGAAAAGCCCAATCAACGCTAACGACCACCCTCCCACAATTATCGGCAATCCAAGGTCGGCAATATAGGCCGGAAGATGTGTTCCAATGAATGCGACGTGGAAACCGCAGACGAAGAAACCAAAAAACAGGCACAAATAGCTCCGATCGCTGAACGCGGTCTTAATTGCTTTGCCAAAGGCACCCGCTCCTTGCGAAGCAGCTGTCGGTACGGACACACGCGCGACAAAAATCAGGAATGGTAGGATCGCTACAAAGCTGAGGCTGATGAGAATGATCGTTTGCTGCCAGCCAAAATAGCCAATCATCGCAGAGGTGGCCGGGGCCGCTGCGAACATGCCCAAGGACGCAGCAGCAGTCCCAAGTCCCATTACAAAACTGCGCTGCTTAGCTGTAACAACCTTGCTAAGTGCGGCGATGACAACCGGGAAAGAGCAAGCGCCTGTTCCAATTCCGACAATCACGCCAGAGAACACAAAGACCTCTGGGTTCATCACTGAACCCCTTAGAAAAAATCCAAGTGCGGCACATATCGCGCCGAAAGCCAGAACACGTGCGGTCCCGTAACGGTCCGCGGCCATGCCTGCGAAGGGCTGCGTGAACCCCCATGCCAACGCCTGGATAGCGACGGACAAGGAAAAAACCTCACGCCCCCAACCCAGATCAGCCGACATAGGACGCAGGAAGACCCCAAACGTCGCGGAAAAACCAAATCCGAGGAAGG
>NZ_JBALVJ010000097.1:0-10128 GCF_036961165.1 Sulfitobacter sp.
CGTTCGGGTTGGATACATCTTAGCACGCTGTCCAATTTTGCCGGACCACTTCATGTCATTGAAAAATATGGAGGCGAGTAGGAGAATCGAACTCCTGTACACGGATTTGCAATCCGCCTGCTGCATTGAATAATAAAGATAAAATTGTAAACGCACACCATTTTCGATCTAATTAGATCAATATCTTACCTTCAAACTGTAAACTGTTCATGGTTATATGGCTGGCAGGGAAACAGCCAAAAGCAGACATTGGTCACCGATCATCGTTCTGCGATGCCGCTTCCTCATTCGTCGTTCACACACGGCGTAGCATTTTCACTGGTTCAATACCTTCTGTGCGGACCTACAAAGCTTGGTTCGTATTACGCTGATAGTAATTGGCGCACTTGTGTGGATGTCATAATTTAGCCAATAAGCTGGGCTTATGTTGAATTTCTGGATGCCAGTTACGATACTCGTTTTATCTTTGACACCCTATAGTGGTGTGGGCGCTCAGGAAGGCTTGTCTTCGCTGGGAGCAATCGGCGGTGCTCGCGCCTACTGGGGCAACGACATCGAATTTGGCGAAACACGCTTCACATTGCATGGTGTGACCTGTCCCGATCCGACAACTGAGGATGGAAAGCGCGCGAAGGCTTTAGCCGATACGTTCCTCCGGATGCGTGGCATAATGAGATGCGAAACGTCGAATGGCTCAGGTGACTGCGTACATCGCTCGCCGAGTGGCATCCGCAATCTGTTCGAGGTCATGCTGTAAACCGGATTTTGTTGGGCTGGTGGAACTTGAAGTAGGAGCGACGTCCGTTCATCAACCGTGTGCGCACGTCCGAAAGCTTTGGTCAGACTCAGGCGACGTGAACACTACGTGACGGCAACGTTCAGAAGGGCGGATTGCGGTCATTCGCTGCGGTCGCGAGATAACAACTCAAAAATTTTTAAGCCGACGTTGGTAAGGCCCCATGGCTGGCTGGCTCAGCAAAAACGAGGTGTCACAGCAATCCTTCGAAAGTCGAGTTATGTTGCCAATTCTGCGAGCAATTCGCGGGCCGTCGCCTGATCTTCGGGGCAGTCTCCCTCTGCGATGCTGTCATGGACGGGTTGGAGGAGAGCGATCGCCTTAGTAGTTTTTCCCTGATCTCGCCAAAGGCCTGCCAGATCGATGGCCGCGCGCAGTTCATTGAGTTTTGCTCCCTGCTGTCGCGCGACAGCAAGGGCAGTGCAAAGGTGCTTTTCGGCAGCTTTACCGTCGTCATCAACCTTGGCCAAAGCCGCATACAGTCGATGAAGGTCGGACAATGCATACGTTTCGCCTGTTTCTCGCATCATTTCATCTGCCATCTCAGCAAGTCTGTCCGCATGATATCTGAGGCCCAGAGCCAGCGCGCGCCGAGCTGCCGAAATCCGTTGCATTGGTGCAAAAGCCCTGGTTTTCATGGCGTTCATTTTTGCATCTATCTGATAGTACCTATCGATCGCCGAAGCGTCGCCGTTGCTGGCATTGAGTAACTCCTGACCAATCGCTGCGATGCCCTGCCAGATCGCCAGCTTGTGCTCTTCGGCAATAGGTTTCAAAGCAGACACATGGCGATTCAAAGCAATTTCGTCGTTAGATGTGATGGCGACATAAGCGAGGTGGGCGTGCATGAAGCAGATAGAGTTGATGTGATCCGATACCAGAGCCGCTTTTTCCGCTTGTAGTGCGTGGTGTTGAGATTTCCGGGTATTAGATAAAAAAGCGGCGTTCCATGAGGCATACAAGTGTGCTGACATACCCAGATCCTGACCAAACCTGCTGGCGCTACCTTTATGTTTAATTGGGTCTAACAACGCCAGAGACTGATCAAAAAATGGTTGAGCTTCCGTAAACCTTCCCGTCATCATGTGAGCAATTCCAACAAACCGTGTTGCCGCGCATGATACCGCCGTGTCGCCTGATGTCTCACTCAGACGCAAAAGCTCTTGTGCCTTCGGCAAGGCTTCAGCGTGTTCCGCCTTGACATACATTCCGGCCCAAAGAGCATAGAGGGCTACCAGACGCAGCGGCGTGTCGCCAACCATATCAGCCAAGTCCAGAGCGCGTTCCAAGGCCTCTTTTGTCTCGTCCGCAGTGTAACCACTGCCCTGCAAGCAGGCGACGCCGAGTTGAACCTGCAATTGCAAGGCCTGTTCGGCCACGGCAGTATCTCCGTGCTTGATCTGCGGCGAGAGTAGCAATATCGCGCGACGAAAGTTGGAAATACCTTCCTTGAATGCCGGGAGAGCTATGGCGGCTTTGCCCGCGGCGTCCCAGAGATTGATGGCACGGTCGGTGAGGTTGGCGGCCTCGGCGTGAACTGCCAGTACTTCGGGCGCAGTGTCTGGATCCGTTTCCAGCGCTGTCAATATGCGGGAATGGATCGCCCTGCGCCGTTCTTTCAACTGGCTTTCATAGGCGGCGTCCCGCACGAGTGCGTGTTTGAACAGATAGGTCGCCTCGGGGGGCAGGCCACGCCGGTAAATCAATTCAGCTTTGATCAGACCCTCAAGTGCTGTTGTCAGTTCTGCATCCGGTAGGTGCGAGATTTTCGCAAGCAACCAGTGGCTGAATTCGCGCCCAATGCAAGATGCTGTCTGCGCCACTTCCTTGATCGGCTGCAGCCGGTCGAGGCGGGCCATCAGGCTGTCATGCAGCGTGGTGGGGATGGCGATGGTGCTCAGCGGCCCGTTCAGAACCAGCCGATCACCGTCTTGCCTGAGTGCGCCGGATTCCAGAATTGTCTTGGTCAGTTCTTCGACAAACAGCGGCACACCATCGGTGCGCTGTGCGATAATCTCCATGATCTCATCCGGCAGCACCTTGCCGTCGGTCAGCTTTGACACGATGCTGCCGATCTGCTCCTTGCCCAGCCGGTTCAGCGAAAACCGTGTCACGATCGGGTGCCCGCCAAAGCCATATTCGAACGTGGGTCGCGCCGTCGCGAGGATCATGATCGGCTGTTCTGAAACAGCGTCCAGAAGCTGGTCAAGAAGTTCAAGCGATGTAGGGTCGATCCAATGCAAGTCTTCGTAGACCACCAGCACGGGTTTAGTCTTTGCCTGACGCACCAGCAGATCGGTTAAGGCCTGCATGGTCTGCGCCCGTTGTTGTGCGGGCGTCAGGTTCAAAGTCCCATATCGAGCGGCCCCGTCCAGCCCCATCATAGGCGCAATCAGTTTCAGCGTATCGTGGCCCTCGCTAAGCAGGGCCTCCAGCTTGTCCAGTCTGGCATCCAATCCATCCACCGATGTGAACCCCGCAGCAAACGCGATCTGCTGGATGACCGGGTGGAATGCGCTATCGGCATGATAGGGGGAGCATTGATAGGTGATGCGCGCATGGTCGTCTTGCGACATCGCGTCGATCACCGCGCGTGTGATCCGGGACTTGCCGATGCCCGCCTCACCACTGACGATAACCATCTGGCCTTGATCGGAGCGGGCCAGAGCCCAGCGTTCGAGCATCAGTTCGATCTCGCGGTCCCGCCCGACGATAGGGGTCAGAGTTCCCGACTGGCGCGCCGCAAAGCGGCTTTCTTGAACCGCCTCTCCCTCGACGAAAAATGCCTCGACCGGTTCCCCTACGCCTTTTAACTCCTGCTGTCCAATTGACTTTAGTCGATAGGTGCTGCCCAGCAGACGTTGTGTTTCTGCCGGTAGCACAAGCTGGTTTGGGCGCGCCACGCCTTGCAATCGTGCAGCAAGATTAGGCGTCTCGCCGACAACTGCAGCTTCTTGCGTTGCACCGCTGCCGATCAGGTCACCGACGATCACAACGCCAGTGGCGACGCCGATCCGGGTTGCAAGCGCCGTGCCGTCTGGCGCAGACGTCTTCTTTACGTTCTCGATAATAGCCAGTCCCGCACGCACGGCGCGTTCCGCATCATCCTCATTCGCGCGTGGCCAGCCAAAATAGCACAGCACGCCGTCGCCCATGAACTTGGCGACAAATCCCTCATAACGGCTCACCACGCCTGCAACGAGGTTCTGGTACCCGGTGATGACATCGCGCATGTCCTCGGCATCAATCCGCGTTGCCATTTCGGTTGACCCGACAAGATCGACGAACATAACCGTCAGGTGGCGGCGCTCTGCGTCGGACGGTGTGACCGGTTGGTTATTTGGTTGGGGTTTTCCGATCGGCGCTGTTGACGCTTCGACAGTCTCTGAACCGTCGATCTCCATCATGGCTTTGATGGCACTGCTTGCCCTTCGCCGAGGGCCGACAGGCAAACCAATTTCTTTCAGGTCGTCATCGGTTAAATCCGCAAGATCCGAAAACTGAACCTCTGCTTCAGCAAATGCCGAAGCGAATTTTTCCAGGCCCAGTTCAACAAGCCAGCTTTGAATGTCCTGCAACTTAATCTCCTGCCCGGTGCCGATGTCGGGAGCCGACGACATTCCGATCCATTACGCTAACCTGATCTGAAGTTTCGCACCATGCCTTTAGCTTTGGTCAGACTGGTCACCGGTCGCTCCCTTCGCGCATCCTTGGCGGCCATAATTTTGCAAAGGCAGCTTTCTGCGTTGGGCCGAGATTGGTCCTTTGAACGCTTGGCGTATATCGCCCGTAATGCTCAGGTCATCAGTCTTCGGCGCAGCTTATCGTCGGGCGTAGCGCACATGTCGGACTTGCCGAAGCGATACCGATTGTGCGCTATACGGCGATATATCCATTCTTGTAGCCCTCGCGGGAGAACGCGTAACAGGCTGGCGAGCCTTGCTGCACCGCCTAAGCGCTCGCCAATCCGGATGATCGCTTCCATACTGGACCATGCTTGCCCGTTTTCGATAAAGAGCCAGGTCTCAGGGTCCACCGGGTCCAGTCCGTAATGACGCACGAGAGCATCGCCGGTTTTTGACTGGGCGGGGCAGAGGCGGAACGTCTCAGCTTTATCCAGTTTCGCGATTGTGCGCGCACCCCAGGAGCAAAGTGCGCAGTCGCCGTCCATGACCGCTATTTGACCACTGTCGTCGAAGGCAGGAACGGCTGGATCCTCTCGATACGAATAGGCTGTTCTCTCTGCAAGTGCTGCCATTCTACTCTCCACAGTTCTTTGGACCCAGCATGCGTCGTTTCGTAAGAAACGACAACAGTGGGCGAGCGTGATCCGCAAATGCCAGTTTGGCGATACAAACTATAATGGCAGCGTCGTCCGCGTTGCGTGAATTCATCCGTCTCCCAATTTTGGGGTTGCGACGAATGTCTCCTATGGCGGGCCGCACTGCGGCATCGCAATCCTATGCTGAAGGTCGCCAATGGGCCGATTAAGCAGGGCAAGCGTTGGTCAATCACGATGGTTGTGCTGCATCGCGTACGGCGGTTGCGAGATCAAAAGAAAGCCTTGCCACCTATTCTTCTGGAACACCAGCACGCTGCAAGCCTTCGAGAAATCCTTGATGCCGAGAGTGTGTTGCCGGAGGCATGCTGTTGATCACCCGTTCAATCGTTAAAACCGGATAGCTTTGCATTAGCGATGCAAGCGCATCTTCAGCTTCTTCCCAACGGCCTGCGTTGGCGCAAAAACTCGCCAAGTCACGGTATGCCCAAGTCACACCCGGCCCTGCCGTCAGGCCCAGTTTCACAAGTCGGATCGCTTCATCATAATCTGCAACCAGTCCTTTCGCGTAACCACGCCCGAAATGGATGTTGAACAAGAATGGATCACGCGGACTCAGGGCTTCTGCACGATCAAACGCCGCCAGACCAGCTTCCACATCTTTGCGGTAGACATGGTTCCATCCCAGGCGCATCCATCCCCATGCCGAGTTCGGATCGAACGACAGTGCCCGTTCCAACATCTGACCTGCGCGGTCGTGATCCAGGCCGGTCATGCCCAGTGCCGCTGCAATCGCCACGAGAGAAGGGGCGTGGTCGCCCGCAGAAAGCGCAGCGGTCTCAGCATCGCTTTTTGCATTCTCGCGTGAGATTAGGGGAGTTTCGCTCCACATGTAGGTCGCCTGTTGGGCATAGGCCCAGGCTCTGAGCGCTTGGGCGCGGACGTCATTGCGATCCTTCTCCATCGCAGTGCTCAAAAGGGTGATCGCGCGCTCGTTCTCGTCGCTTCTGTGGGCCCAAAAATGGGGAAAAGCGCTCATATAGAGTTCGTATGCTCTGCGTTCCATTGGTGCGACAGCGCGCGCTGCGGCTATCTCTGATGCTCGGATCGACGGCGAAATGGCACCTGCTACATGGGACGCAATGCGATCCTGCAGGTCGAATAGGTCCTGCAGATTGTCATCGTAGCGCTGAGACCAAAGATTTGCGCCCGTGATGGTAGAAGCAAGCTGCACCGAAATGCGTACACGTGCACCGGCGCGCCGGATGGTCCCGGTAACGACATAGCGGGCTCCAAGTTCGCGACCGACCTTCCGAACCTCAACAACTCGTCCTTTGAAACTAAATGCTGACTGCCGG
This sequence comes from Sulfitobacter sp., assembly GCF_036961165.1. Taxonomy (GTDB): domain Bacteria; phylum Pseudomonadota; class Alphaproteobacteria; order Rhodobacterales; family Rhodobacteraceae; genus Sulfitobacter. Next base: position 6,434 of record NZ_JBALVJ010000097.1, read on the forward strand.
GCAATGACTGATATGTCTCCGACGCTTGAAAGTGCAGAAGTGATCTCGTCCACAACACCATCGGCGAAGAACTCATCCGCCCCACCAATGTCTTCGAACGGCATAACCACAACGGCGGGTGGGACGCTATTGGATTGAACGGGTGTTTCGGTTTCCGTCCCGATCATCCAAATTTCTAAGGCATCCGGCATGTTTTTGACCGCTATTTCACCGATTGAGGTCATGCTGCATTTGATCTGGTGCTTGACCTGATCCCGCATGGCCCGCGACAGGCAAACGCCTCCAATAGGGGAAATCGCTTCTAATCTTGCTGCGATGTTCACAGCATCACCGAGAATATCGTCATCGATGGCAACAACGTCACCGATGTGCGCACCGATCCTGAAGCGCAGCCTTTCTTCTTTGGGCCGATCCAAATCGCGGCTGGCCATTGCCTCTTGTATAGCCAGTGCAGCACGCATCGCCTCCACCGGTGACTGGAACTCGGCCAGAAACCCATCCCCCATTGTTTTGATCACGCGACCGCCAGCTTCTTCCACGACGGGGTTCACCACCTCTGACCAAATCGCTTTCAGTCGAGAAATCACTTCCTCTTCATCCGCTGCCATCAGGCGAGAGTAAGCTGCGAGGTCAGCGGCCATTATTGTGGTCAAACGTCTGATCGTCGTGACTCCAGTGATAGGATCAGTTTGAGGACTGCGACAGTTCATGGCAATAGTAGAGTGCAGTGCGACGAGGTCGCTTCGTCCGCTGACCGACGTTCATGCCTGCAAAATGCTGCACAAGGTACCAATGTCAGCAAAGCGAAAGCTGCATCGCGGCAAAAGCCGACCCATCGAATGTCTTCTGTGGGCCGAAGATGCTGGTGTTTAGTAAGAACTAAACCGCAAATCATCAAAAATCCTTGGAACGACAATCACTCAAAATACCTGACCAGCGGGCTGGCTGAGCGAAAGATGTCAATCAATTGCTCAATCACGTCGTCTTCCAGCAGAAGCGCATCTGGCAGATCCTTGTGGCATCCTAAGCCGACCATTTTCAAATACTTTGCGGCCGGATCGTTATTGTCAAAACCGTCTGGAACAGTATTCAGGGCTTTGCGTGTGACAATTCCGTCTGCAAACACCTCTTTGAATTCCGGCTCGTTCACGAGCTCTTTAATTCCCTGCGGGTCGTCAACCACGCGTCTGCGCAGGCTTGCAAGTGCTGCCTTCGAGGGATGAAAAAGCCCAGCCCCTGCGTGGCAATTCCCGGACACTATATGCAAGTAATATCCGACGTTCTCAGATGGGTTACCCGTGTTGGCGAATACGTCAACATCCGTGCGGGCACTGTCAGAGGAAACTGGCTTGAGCCAAGCGGGGTGGCCGTTTCGCGTCTCCGGATGACAAAACACAGCCCCTTCCGCTATTTCAAGACGAGCCCCGAGATCATCCGCTTAGCCGTGATGATGTATGTTCGGTTTCCGCTTTCGCTTCGCAACGTGTAGGACCTTCTGAACGAACGCGGCATCGACATCAGCCACGAAACGGTTCGATTTGGTGGAACAGATTTGGCCCGCTGTTTGCTGCAGAAATCCGCAAGAAAAGAGTCAGCCAGATGCGCGCATATTCGAACTGGCAATGGCACCTGGACGAGGTGTTCGTGAAGATTAACGGCGAGACGCACTATCTTTGGCGGGCTGTGGATCACGAAGGGGAAGTCCTGGAAAGCTTCGTTACGAAGCGCCGTGATCGCAAGGCCGCATTGAAATTCCTAAGAAAAACAATGAAACGTCATGGTCGCCCACATATCTTCGTCACCGACAAGCTACGTTCCTACGGCGCGGCGATGAAGGAGATCGGCAACGCTGATCGGCAAGAAACCGGCCGCTGGCAAAACAACAGGGCTGAAAATTCACACCAGCCATTTCGACGAAGAGAGCGGGCCATGCTTCGATTTAGGCGGATGCGAACTTTACAGAAATTCGTCGCCGTTCACGGCTCAGTCCACAACCATTTCAACGCGGAGCGCCATCTATACAACCGATCAAATTTCAAGCTGAACCGCGCCGCCGCTCTGGCCGAGTGGCGCGGCCTCTGCGCAGTCTAACAGATTGAGATCTCTGGAGAACAGAGACTGGTTCGCATTTGTCTGACAGCACCATCAATCCCCATCGGATATTCTTCTGCACAAACAGTTGCAGTCTGAATTGTCCATTAAATCGTTGGGCATCTGGGTATTGCAAAGCAGTGCCGGTTGAAGGTCAGTATTCTCCAACAAGGCACCCTCAAACACAGCGCCGCGCAAATCGGCACCTTCAAAGGATACATTGATAAGGGTTGCACCGGTAAAACTTGCACCTCGCAGGTTGGCAGACGCAAAATTCACGTCTCGCAACACAGACCCATTAAAGACCGCGATACTGAGTTGAGCCGCGTGAAAATCAACCGCGCTCAGGCGTGTTTCCTTGAGGTTTATTCCCATCAATCTGAGTTCGGAAAAATCCACGTCTTCGAAGCTGCACCCCCTGCAATCTCCGAGCAATCGCATTTCTTCCGACATGTCGGCGTCTTGGGCGTAAGCGTAGTTAGCTATCACAAACATTATCATGACAATTGCCGTTTTTATCATTTTTGATCTCGAGTCCGCTCACGCGCAGCTGTTTCATTTCAGGCCTCACAAAACTTATTTGGCCGTTCAAAAATCGAATAGCTCACCCAGAAGGAACCCGCGCCGCTTATTCCGTGGCTTGTCACGTTCACTGCGATGGTCATCATCGTCCCAGTCGCGATCCCCAGCGCCACGTGTGCTTGTCCCGCGTGAAGTTGGGCTCGCTGCTTGCGGCGCTGGTGCAGCGCGTTCGATAATTTTGTCAAGTTCACCCCGGTCCAGCCAAACCCCACGGCACGTTGGGCAGTAATCAATTTCGACACCGCTGCGATCAGTCATCACCAGGGTTTCGCCATCAACTGGACACTTCATCGTATTTTTGAACCTTTGGTTTGGGGTTAAGGCTGTCGGAGGACTATTTGGTTCAGTTAAAGCAGTCGAATCGGGATTATCCGTTCGATCCATTTCAAGTGTTCCTCATTTTTCTCGCGCGCTTCTCATTAATCTAATTGGCTACTGCTCTTTGAATTTCAATGACGTCACCGGGACGTAGGCGTTGTTTTGCTGATTCCGGAAAGCCCGTTTCACCCTATTGTTCCGGCACCAAAATTTCGCTTTGAGTCGAGACAAACTTGCTTGATGGCAAACTAACGCTGATAATTTTTTTCAGGGTACCAGTGGCCAAATGAGCGGGATCAGCAACACCGTCGCTGTCCCGATAATGATGTTCATCGGAATACCTACCTTGAGGAAATCAGTGAATTTGTACCCTCCAGCGATATAGACGAGCGTATTGGTCTGGTAGCCGATTGGCGTTGCAAAGCTTGCACTTGCACCAAACATCACGGCCACAACGAAAGGACGCGGGTCAAGGCCAAGCTGGATTGCAACGCCCGCAGAGATCGGTGCCAGCAGGACGGCGACGGCGTTGTTGGTGACCAGTTCCGTAAGGATCGATGTCAGGGCATAGACCAGCGCAAGTGCGACGATCGGTTGGACCGTCGACAGAAGCGGCGATACCTTGGCCACAATCAGCGCAAGCGCCCCAGAATTGTCCAATGCGCTCCCCAATGTCAGCATCGAGACGATCAGCAACAGCAACC
>NZ_JBALVJ010000098.1:0-9894 GCF_036961165.1 Sulfitobacter sp.
TTCGGGTTGGATACATCTTAGCACGCTGTCCAATTTTGCCGGACCACTTCAGTTTCATTGATGGTTGTTTCGATTATCTCGGTGACGAATGCGCCTTCAGGAGGCTTCCCGATGGGTTGATGATCGGGCATCTCGTATGCGCGATCATGCGGCTGACCTACCTGCTTGGTGTCTGCCTGAGACGGTGTCGCGGGCCAAGCAATGCAAAGGCACAGAATGCATGTTGAAATGAATGACTTCATGGTCGCTCCCGCTTGTCACTATTATTGACGGTGAATTGGGGCATCGGATTGCATCGATGCCCCCTTCGACTCATTTCAACTGGGTAACAGTCAGCTTGCCTTTAACTGGCTCCGCGACAAACTCGATGTTCTGACCTGCCGACATTTTGGAGATCATTGCTTCATCTGCGCGAAATACCATTTTCATGGCAGGCATATCGAGGTTCAGCAAAGGCCCGTGATCAATCGTGACCTTGCCACCTTTTGCGTCGATTTTCGTAATGGTGCCTTTGGTGTATTCCACGTCAGCCTGCGCCATCTTCATGCCGACAGTGATCGGTCCGTGCATTCCGGATTCGTAATGGCCAGGGATCAGGCAGGCAAACTCGAACGTGCCTGCGTTCGCAAAGGTCCATATCACCTCGCCTGACTGGCCTTCGTCGAGGCGGATGGAGTTCGGATCATCGTGTTCCATATCCATCATCGCCATCATTTCCTTGTGCTTGGCGTTGCCTGCAATATCATCGATGACGAACTCATGCTCCAACTCGCCCTTGTTCACCACATTGAAGCGGACTGTTTCGCCCTGTTCAAATTCAAAAGTATTCGGCTCAAAGATCATCTCGCCGTCATCTGTTTCGCGCATGGTCACATCAATCGTGCGCGAAACATCATCTGCCATACCCGGCATCCCCGCTGCCATTTCGGGATGCGAGTCGGCATGCGCACCGTCGTGACCGTGTGTCTCTTCGGTTTTCACTTCATCATGGCCGCCAGAATGGCTACCAGCCGCAAATGCTGGCGTGGTAAGAGCAAAGGCGATCGCAGTTGTCAAAAGAAGGTTTTTCATCAGTTTTTCCTGTAAGTTTGGTTGATAGATTGATCAAAAGGCTGTCTCAGCTCTTCTGAGTTGGTCTGGGTGTGAGAATGGTTTTCGGGCTGTCGTTAGAGGCGAACTCTGGCAGCTCGCCGGTCCACTCATAGGCCTGCTCGCCGGGAGGATTGTCGTACCAACCTGGGTCGGAATAGTCGTCCGCCTCAATGCCTTCACGGACTTTCACTACAGAGAACATGCCGCCCATCTCGATAGGTCCATGCTTGCCCCAGCCATTCATCATCGGAATGGTGTTGTCGGGCAACTCCATCGTCATTTTACCCATATCGCCCATACCAGCCGTGCCCATCGGCATATACTCTGGCTGGAACTTGCGGATTTTTTGCGTCAGCTGCTCTTTGTCGACGCCGATAAACGTGGGCACATCGTGGCCCATTGCGTTCATCGTATGGTGCGATTTATGACAGTGGATTGCCCAATCGCCCAAATGCTCGGCGGTGAACTCATATGCCCGCATCGCACCCACGGGGATATCAATGCTGACCTCTGGCCACTGCGCACTCTCCGGCACCCACCCCCCGTCTGTGCAGGTCACCTTGAAGTCATACCCATGCATGTGGATCGGGTGGTTGGTCATTGTCAGGTTGCCAACACGAACCCGCACCTTGTCGCCTCGGTTCACAACCAGCGGATCAATGTCGGGGAAAATCCGGCTATTCCATGTCCACAGGTTGAAGTCTGACATGGTCATGATGCGCGGCACATAGGTGCCAGGATCAATGTCGAAGGCGTTCAGCATAATCAGGAAATCACGGTCGACTGGCATGAAGGTCGGGTCTTTGGGATGGACTACAAACATGCCCATCATCCCCATCGCCATCTGCACCATCTCGTCCGCATGCGGGTGGTACATGAAGGTGCCCGATTTGGTCAGATCAAACTCATAGACAAAGGTCTTGCCGGGCTTAATCCCCGGATGGCTGAGGCCCACGACACCGTCCATACCAGATGGCAGGATCAGGCCGTGCCAATGCACCGAGGTGTTTTCAGGCAATTTGTTGGTGACATAGATACGCACCCTGTCGCCTTCGACCGCCTCGATCGTGGGGCCGGTTGATTGGCCGTTATAGCCCCAAAGATGGGCTATCATGCCATCAGCCAGCTCGCGTTCTACCGGCTCGGCAACGAGGTGAAACTCCTTCACGCCGTTGTTCATGCGGTAGGGCAAAGTCCAACCGTTCAGTGTCACCACAGGATTATAGTCTACACCCGTTGAAGGCCGCGCTGTGATTGCGGTGGCAGCACTGTCCATCTGGGCCGCTTCGGGCAAACCCATGTTCAAAGTCTTGCCCCATGCCTGTGACGAAACCAGCGTTGCACCTGCAGCACCTGCTCCGAGTAATTGACGTCTGTTTAACATCTCGTCTTCCTTTCAGTGTCCTGCGCCGCCACCGGCGGCCAATGTTGCGCCTTCTCCACCGGCACCACCGTTGCCTGCGCCGCCGCCATAGATCGCGGCAGTCAGATCAGCTTGCGCCATGTAGAATTCGCGTTTTGCGTTTGCGGCCTCCAGCGATGCGCTCAATTTCTCGCGCACGTCTGTGAGCAGCTCGAATGTGTTGGTGATCATGCCGTTGTAGGACAGCAGACCTTCGTCCTCGACGGTCTTGCGCAGAGGCACCAGAACATCGCGGTAGTGCCGCGCAATCTTGTAAGAAGCCTGGTATGATTTCTCGGCCCCACGCGCTTCAGACCTCACATTCACGGCACGCTCTGCCAGAACGTTGGCCGCTTGCAAATACATCAACTCGGCCTTGCGCATGCGCGCTTTGCCAGTGTCATAGATCGGGATCGCGAATTCCAACTCGACCTGCGGCGTGATCTCGCTTTCGGTCTCACCGTCCTCGACTTCACGTTCCAGCTCTGCACCGGAGATGATCTCAAGATCAGTCACCAGTCGCGTTTGATCCGTAAGGTCAAATGCCGCCGCTTGTGCCTCGAGGCCCAGCTTTGCGACACGCAAGTCTACGCGGTTGCGGAGTGCTTTTCCTTCGACATTGCTGACTTTCCCGACAGACCCGGGCAAACTCGGCAGCGCATCTGGAACGTAGTAGTCGACCTCGGTCCCCCAGAGCCCCATCAGTTTTGTCAGTTCCTCTTTGGCGCGGTCTGCGTTCAACCTTGCCTGGGCCAACTGGCCTGCAAGCTCGGCATTGAACGCTTGCTCGCGTGCCTGTCCTGCCTTGTTGAGTGCGCCGGTTTCTCCCAACTTGCGGGCAAGTTCTGATCCCGCGTCAGACGTTGCTTTTGCACGTTTGAGATAGCTGGCCGCTTCAAACGCAGCCACTGCGTTGATCCATGCCTGTCGGGTCTGATTGGCAAGTGTCAGCGTGTCGTTCACGGCCTCTAACTGAGCTGAACGGAAATTCACATCAGCCACTGCACGGCGTTTTTTACGTGTTTGCGCATCCAAAATATTGACGGCAATCATGCTCTCGATTGCACGATACAATCCCAACTCAGCAGCGCCGATACCGAGGATACCGACGGAGACGACAGGATTTTCAGGCGTCGATTGCTGCCACGCCTCAGCCGCCGATAATCCGACATTTGCATAGGATGCCTGCAATCCTTTATTGTTGAGCAAAGCAACCTGCACGGCCGTGTCGGCAGAGATCGTCTTGCGATGCACCATCGCGTGAACTTGCTTTCTCAAAGCCTGATTTTCGGCTTGAGTTTCGGCAAAGACAGTTCGCTTACCGATTGCAGGTGTTACTTGGCTGGCCACATTCGCAAATCCCGCTTTCGGATCCGTATAGGCACCTGGAATTGCAGTAGCGCAGGCCCCAAGAACCAAAGGGAAGCCAACGATCAGTGAGAGTTTTGAAGTACGCATCAATTGCCCTCCGACTGTTCTTCATTGACGGTGCGCCAGTCCCGAGGACCCGTTGGGCCGCGGTACGTATAACCTGCAAGGGGGTTTTGATACCGGACGGGCGAGGTAATTGCGGCGTTGGCTACAGACTGCTGAGCAGTCACTACTGGCAAAGGAGTGGGCGTGAATTTTATGGGCTGTAAGTCTTGGCTACATGCGCCAAGTGTGAGGGCGGAGGCCCCCAAAACGAGTGTAATTTTCATGGTTGGTACCTGATTGATAGACTTCGGGATCACGCAATCGAGGTGCGCGAAACGAAGGCTCTGGTATGAGCCTTAAATCAGATCAGGAATTGGGGAGGACGTAGAAAACCAGACACTACAACTGAGCGCGTCTGCGCATCCGGCATCAGATATCTGCTTGCAGTGGGGCGGTCGGCAAGAGCGACTGCATTGTCAGTCAGAACAACAGAGAGACAAATTCCGCTGCAGCACTTTCCACCAGTGTGGTCTTCGTCAGAGTTATTAGAAACAGAACCATATTTGGAATACTCGACGGTCGATGACTGCTCGCCGTGTTTATGCCCTGCTGCTTCGTGATCTGCATTTGCGGTAACGGCACGATGATCACCGTGCATACCCGATGCTGCATGGGATGCCGATGGCGGGAAAAGCACCAAAGCCAAAGCAAACGCGAAGCACGGAATTACTTTAAGCCATGAATAGAAGATGTTTTTCAAAACCATACCAGCCATCTGGGCAATCAGTCCCGCCCTGTCAATCCATCCAGCGCTGGAAGGTTTTCAACTTTTTCGTGAAGGCGGCATAAATGTGCTCACGCCGCCCGTAATGCGTTCACTTCTCAAAGAATGAGAACCAACATCCACAATCCCATGACCAGCATCATCAGGTTATCTGTCAGGGAGATGAAACCAAGTGGCACGTTCCCTACTTTATCGAGAAATCTTCAAGTTTTTCAATAATCGGACAATCAGGTCGCCCATCCCCCGCGCACTCCCGCACAAGATGAGACAGCGTGTCACGAATGGCCTGCAAGTCCGCGATCTTGCTTTCAATTGGCGCCAGATGCTGCTTTGCAATCACGCGCACGTCAGCACTGGCGCGGTCATTATCGTCCCAGAGAGCGAGCAGGTTACGGCAATCCTCGATGGTAAATCCCAACGCTCGGGACCGGCCCAGAAATGCCAGCTTGTACATGTCATTGTCCCGAAAGCTGCGATAACCGTTGGCGTCTCGTTGCGGCGTAATCAGACCAATGTCCTCGTAGTAGCGGATCATTTTTGATGGAAGGCCAGCTTTCTTTGATACTTCTCCAATGTTCATGTCAGAGCTCCTATTCTGCCGCGGCTGGCACAAGTTTGCGGTGCGCAGCCTCGGTGGATGGGTCTTGTGGGATCGCAGCAGAAACCCACCGCAGGCGCAGCGCATTTGACAGGACAAACACGCTCGACAGGGCCATCGCACCAGCGGCGAGGGCGGGCGACAACATCAACCCGAATACCGGATAAAATACGCCAGCAGCGACTGGGATTAGTAAGGCGTTGTAGCCAAACGCCCAGAACAGGTTTTGACGGATGCTGTGCATTGTGCGCTGGCTTATGTGCAGTGCGTTAACAACCCCGTTCAAGTCTCCGGACATTAGAACAATATCTGCCGCCTCAATCGCAACGTCCGTTCCGGTGCCAATCGCGATACCTACGTCGACACTGGCCAAGGCAGGCGCATCGTTGATGCCATCGCCGACAAAGGCGACTTTGCGGTTTGAGGTCCCAAGCTTTGCAATCGCCTCCACTTTGCCCTCCGGCAACACCTCGGCGACAACCGTGTCGATGCCCAGACGGGCAGCAATGGCATCAGCCGTGGCGCGGTTGTCTCCGGTGATCATCGCGACCTCAAGACCAAGATCACGTAGCCTTTTGATCGCTGCAGTTGTGGTAGGCTTGATCGGATCGGATACCGCGATGATCGCTGCAAGACGCCCGTCAATCGCAGCATAAAGCGGGGTCTTGCCCGCCTGCCCCAATTCCTTTGCGATCTCTCGGGTATCGTCCAACGCAATACCCTCACCTATCACCAAGCGGTCCGCACCCACGAGGATTTGCCGCCCTTCGACACCTGCGCTCACCCCATACCCCGTGATGGATGTGAATGTATCCAGTTTCGCCAGAGACAGCCCCGCTCGCTCTGCACGGCGCACAATGGCGGCGGCAATCGGGTGTTCTGATTTTGCCTCAACCGAGGCGACAAGGCGCAACACCTCCGCTTCTTTAAATCCTTAGGTAATCTTGAGATCCGTCCACTCAGGCCGCCCTTCGGTCAGGGTGCCTGTCTTGTCGAGTGCAACCACCTGTACATCGCTGCGCGTCTGCAAGGCATCGCCTTGCCGGAAAAGTACACCCAGTTCAGCAGCGCGGCCTGTGCCTACCATAATCAACGTGGGCGTCGCGAGCCCCATCGCACAAGGGCATGCAATAATCAGGACGGCAACCGCGGCCACCAGCGCAAGCCCAAGCACGGGCTGCGGCCCCACCAGCAGCCATGTCAGAAATGTCACCGCCGCCACGGCCATTACAGCAGGCACAAACCAAAGCGTGATCCTGTTCACAAGGTCCTGGATCGGCAACTTTGCCCCCTGCGCCTCTTCGACCATGCGGATGATCTGGGCCAGCATTGTATCGCCGCCGACCTTTGTCGCGCGGAATGTCATCGCGCCGGCTCCATTGACCGTGCCGCCGACCACTTCTGCATCCGTTGCATTTTCAAAAGGCACAGGTTCGCCGCTGATCATGCTTTCGTCGACGTAAGACGTGCCTTGAGTGACAATACCGTCCACAGTGATTTTTTCACCCAGCCGGACCTGAACCAGGTCATCAAGCACGATATCATCTACCGCGAACTCAATGGTCTCGCCGTTTCTCTCCACCAGTGCATTTTTGGGCCGCAACCCGACCAGTTTAGGGATCACCTGCCCCGTGCGGCCTTTTGCGGGTGCCTCAAGGAACCGCCCCAGCAGGATCAGCGTGACGATCACAGCAGCGGCCTCAAAGTAGACCACGCGCGTCCCGTCAGGCAGCAGCGACGGTACAAAAAGCGCTACTAGTGAGAACTCCCAAGCCACCATTGACCCCAGCGCCTCCAATGAGTTCATATCAGGCGCAACTTTGAACAAGGCGGGGAAACCTTTGAGGTAAAACTGCCGACCGGGCCACGCCATGACGATGGTGGTAAGGACAAACTGGATGCTCCAACTGAGCGTCATGCCAAGGGAATTCATCACCCAAGTATGCATCGCAGCAAACGTATGGCTGCCCATCTCGAGAATAAACACTGGTGCTGTAAGAACAGCGGCAAGCAACGTCATGTGTTTCAGATGGTCGGATTCCGTTGCTTTCCTGTCATCCGTTGCAGCGCTGCTTTGAGGGTCCGTAATGAGGCTTGCAGGATAGCCTGCGAGGGTGCAGTCAGACGGATTTGAACAAGTTTCAGTATGGCCCTAAATGCCGGAACTTATTTCGCACAAAGTTGGCGCCACTCAGCGAGAGCGGCGGTACGGTTAAGCTTGAAATTGTCTCTGCTGTAGAGCGCGCGCTCCTGATTGAAATGGTTGTAGATGGAGGCATGAACGGCGACGAATTTCTGCAGACTTCGCATGCTGCGGAACCGTTGCATGGCTCGCTCCCGCCGTCGAAACGGAAGGTGGGAATTCTCAGCCCGATTGTTCAGCCAGCGGCCAGTTTCCAGCTTGTCGGCATTGCCGATTTCCTTCATCGCCGCACCATAAGATCACAGCTTGTCGGTCACCAATACATGAGGGCGGCCGTGCCGCTTCATTGATTTCTTGAGGAATTTCATCGCCGCTTTGCGATCCCGTCGCTTTATGACGAAGGACTCCAGCACTTCACCCTCGTGATCAACCGCGCGCCAAAGATAGTGCGTCTCGCTGTTAATCTTCACGAACACCTCGTCCCGGTGCCACTGCCAATTCGAGTATGCAAGCATTTGCTGGACACGTTTACGGCGGATTTCAGCGGCAAACATCGGGCCAAATCTATTCCACCAGTACCGCACAGTTTCGTGGCTGATGTCGATCCCGCGCTCGTGCAGCAAGTCCTCGACATTGCGGAGCGAAAGTGGAAATCGAACGTACATCATGACCGCCAGGCGGATGATCTCGGGGCTGCTGTGAAAGTACTTGAAGGGGTCTGTTTTCGTCATGAGCGAAGGCTACGAAACCGCCCTGCCCGCCTCAAGCAGATTTGTTCTGACAAAGCCGACTCTGCCGATGATCGACGAAATTTCTGATGAAAAAGCACTTGTAAGTGTGCCCACCTTTGATCGCCCCTACGTCATTATGAGCGCCACGCGGCAGGCGTTTGCGAGGTCATGGCTTGGCACCTCAGAGAGAGTCAACAGCTCTCGCATCGCGTTCAATCCGGCATCGCGCCTTTAGGAGGTCGAAGGTTTCAAGTCAGCGCTCTGTTGTGACAAACCTGAATCAGCGCCGCGATTAAGTTCTAGGTTATCGCATGGGCAATCTTGTTAGCTGCTGCGACCGTGATCCAGCCGCAGCAGTTCAGCATTGTGCTGATCAGGTTTCTTCAGTGAGCGCAATCAGACACGATTCCGCCAGATCTCTATCCGGGTTTTCAGCACCCAGTGGAGTTGCCCATCCAGCATCTTCAATAACGCCGCGACGCCGATAGCTGCTGGTTTGTTCTAGTTCTGCCATAACAGCAACTGACTTTGGATCGTCTTTTGAATTCTGGATACAGTATGGTGTAAGCGCCAAAGCAACCGCAGCGACTGAGACTTCCTCGGACATATCTGTGGCCGACCCACCTGTTACCCATCCGCCCCAATTAAAGCCAATGATCGAAATGGCAATGGCACCTGCAACAGCGCCCATGAGTGCGGGTTTCGTTCCTTCTGGAATCTGCATTTATTGACCGATCTGTTTGAGAAAAAGAAATCGTCTTTGCGCATTTCACACATGCGTTTTACGCAATTCGTATCGAGACCGTTTCATAGTTATGTTCGAACTGCAAAGGACGGACATCAGCGTCTTTAATAGTCTGAAAGGGTTATATTATTTTGTTCTGCAAGCTTCGCCCCCCCCCGAATACCACGGATATTTTAGTGATGATCAGCCTGTTTCCGAAGAATACTTCCTAGCGCACTTTTCATCTTGCTCGACGCACCCTTCGTTGCCTGCTCAATTGTCAAAGCATTATGTGTGACGACGGTGGGTTGCTGTCCCTTGAGCCGCGCTTCCAGCATGCAGTGTTTTTCCGTCTCACCCGTTGAGCCGCCGCCGGAGTCACTGAGATAAACTTCAATCCTGCTGATATGATCTTCGAGGTTCATCATCTCGTGCTGAACCAAGTCCTTAATGACATTTGTGAGACCTTCACCGCCATCGATACTGTTGTCAGTACTTACTTCTATGCGCATATCTAACCTCCTCAAAAAATCCTCGGCAACCGCAAGGTGTGGACTGGTATATCGTCGACCATAGAACTCTATGCGAAAATGCGCCCTGATCTGGATCAGGTCCCAAGATAGGGCCGGCTGCCGTCTGTTTGCTCGGGGGAACAGATGGTGTCGATTATTTAGTGCGCATCCGCGATGGCAAGTCTGCGAACTTCCAAGATCAGCCGGGAAGCAGCTCTAAGCCACAAGGCCATCCTCGAAGGTGGCATGGGCCATACAGAGTTGGGAACAACGCTTAAGCTGTTGGACCCAGCGATTATGAGTATGCAAAGCCACATGCCATTGAGGCTTCGAGAAGAGTTGCGTCGATGAAACTTTCGCTCGCGTTTCAAAGCCGCCGGAATGTCTGCTTCAAATGCGACGCCAAGGCTGGCTCGCCACAGCAGCGAAAGTCTGCATTCCGCCCTTCGTGAAGGCGCGTCCGAACGACACCAACGGCCTTTTGCAGCCGGT
>NZ_JBALVJ010000099.1:0-9648 GCF_036961165.1 Sulfitobacter sp.
TTTCACAAGTTGATCCACCTTAACTACTGGTCCGAATTCCCGCGACCACCTCTCTGCTGAACAACGCTGATCACGAATCCCTTGATCTGGGGGGGGGCGCAAGGTCGCGCTGACAGAGCCGATTGACCTGCAAGCGGCTGTCCCGAACCGCACCAGATATGAAACCCGCCGGGCGATTCATAATGGTCAGTTGATCGCGCTGACGGGTGGCGATTGGGCGACAACCACCATCACCGCGCAGGCCACTTATGACCCCGGCGACTCGCGTACGCTGAGAAATGTGGCGAATGTGGCCAACATTCCCATTGGCAGCCACGTGAGCGGCGCAGGCGTGGGCCGCGAAATCTATGTGCGCGGCAAGAACGTTGCCCGCAACGAGTTAACGTTGAACGGGCCGCTTTATGATGCGGCGGGCACCCAGAATTTCACTTTCCGGCGCTACAAATACATGCTCGACTTTAGTGGATTTGACGTCATCGCCAAGTTCATCCTGCACAACATCGAATTCCAGTGTCAGGAGCTTTGCAGCGGGATTATGTTGGCGAATGCAGGTACTGTGTTCACCATCCGGGACTGCTTTATCACAACGCCGAAGGACCGCGGGATCACCTCTATGGGCGGCGGTTGTCAGGGGATGTTTATCGAACGCTGCCAGTTCCTGTCATCCGAGAACGATCTCCCGGTATCCCAGCGCACAACGATCACGCTGAACGTTAATGCCAACGACGTGGAGTTACGCAACTACAGGTCCGAGCGGTTCAGGCACTTCGCGGCTATGACTGGTCAGAATCACCTCATTATCGGGAACCACTTCTTTCAGGGGGATACGGTGAATGGTGGCATTCGCTGTGCAGGTGTGGTGATGGCCGAGGCATATGCCTCTTGCGTGTTTACGAATAACTATGTCGACAACGCTTTCTTTTAGTGGACGAACGAACGGGATCCAAGCCCCGGTTTCAACGGTGGTTTCTCCTTCAGCGCGCTGGATATCACCAGCAACATCTTTCTGTTGGGCGAGGTTGCGACCAGCTTTAGCTATCTGGTGGTCAAACCATACGGGGCAGGGCACTTCATCAACGGGTTGAACGTGGCGGGCAACCGCTTCCGCAGCATCAACGGGTATGTTGAACGGGCAGAGCGAGTCGATACCAGCTATGCCGATCTGAACTTTACCCGCATGCGCAACGTCCGGTTTGAGGGGAACTCTTTTCACGGGGTAAACAAACCTGTCGCGAACCCGCATCTGATCGAGATGTCTGAGAATGCGAACACCCAGACTTGGGTTGCCGTTCGAGGCACGGTCTTTGAGTGTGGATGCTGTGGTTGTGCGTGGCGGCGTGCGCTATGCGTCCCATGCATACAACTACGACGCTCCGTTCGTGCGCGCCCAGCAGGGCCCGAACGCGGATCAGGTACATGTCGTCTGGTCAGAGCCGGTGCGGGGCAAGATTGCCGTTACAGCGCGCATGGATAATGACGTCGTTTAGTGTCGTGGGCTCCGGCGTGGAAGCGCGCCGGAGCCACTGTCGTTAGAATTCGCGTCAAAGGCCAATTTTAAAGGCGCTGTTGTCCCAATCGCTTAATTCGCTCTCAGCGCCTAATTTGATGCGATAGCCACCCTTTTGGGGATTGAAAACCACTGATGGCGCGAGCGTTACGATGCTCGCCCCGTCTATATGGGCGGTATAGATCTGGATCATGCCTGTCGTGAAGTCGGTGAAGTTTGCGCCCAGTGTGGCGTCGAGCTGACTGACGTGCTGGGCATTGGTTAGATCCCAGATCACGGCGGCATCTACGGTCATCCAGCCCGAAGTCTCACCCCATGACATGCCCCGACCCCAACTAAGGCCCGTGCGAAAATGTGGAAGGATCTCATCTCCGGCCCACCCGACACCGGCCCCCAATTCATATGCCCATTTGGAGGTGGCATCCGGAGCGCTAAGTGCACGGCGCAGCGAAAACGTGGCGATGCCGCCATGTTCCGCGTTGCGCGGTTGGATCATGCCGATGTCGGCAATCACCGTTGTTTTGTCACTTAACCCATACTCAAGATATGTCTGCCTGGTTGTATCAAGGATGTAGTTACTGGCAAAAGACACTTCCATAAACGTCGACCCCTTTTCACGCAGCCAAGGGCCGGCGTGGGCGGTGTTGCCTATCAAGGCCACAACGAGAAGGGGAATGAGGCGATGTGGCAAGATGGCAGGGCTCCTGCCTCTATCTTGGTTAACATCTATTGAGAAAAAGTTACTGACCGAAAAGTAAAAGGTCCGGCGCTGGGCCGGACCTCTCAGAAAGCTGCTTATACCGTGACTCGGTCGCCACGTGGGCCTGCGATCAGCCAGACAATGAAGCCGACGACGGGGAATATTACGACGCCGAGTGTCCAGAGGATTTTTGCCAGGCCCGATGCGCGGGAAGTGAAAATCTGGTAGATCGCGTAAATGTCAGCGATAAGTACCAAAATGCCGATAAGACCATATTCCATGATGTGTCCCCTAAGAATGTTGAGTTGTTGCTTGAATAGATAACACGTCATGCGACAAAAAAGGTTCCAATGGCGGTATTGAAATGACTTCACAAATATTGGTGGACGGCTCAAACGTCCTGTTTTGGCAGGGCGGCCAGGCGAACCGCACGGTGCCAGCGCATGTGGTGCAGGCCTTGTGTGCAAGGCGATTTGCGCCGCGGGCGTATTTTGATAACAGCATCAGCAGGCATATAACGTCCGCCGAATTGGACGCAGTTGCGGCGCTTGCCGAGGTTATAATTGCTCCGCGCGGAACGCCTGCGGATGCGATGCTGCTGGCGGATTGCGCCGACGGGCGGCTCCAGATCGTGAGCAATGACCGCTTTCGCACGTGGCGCGGTCAATATCCTGATCTGCGCAATAGCACGCTGGTCACAGGCAGCATCGGCAAGGGGGGGCGAGTGAGCTTCTCCAAAAAACTCAGGCCCGCCCCGATCTAGCGCCCGCGCCGTTTTACGCCGCCGCGCATGCCGCCACGGCCCATGGTGCTGCGGCCTGATTTTTGCTTGGCGTCGTCCACGGCCTTGTCCACCGCATATTGCCGCGCCATCGGATCGTCTGCGATGGCAAGGTCTACCGTTTCCAATCGCTTGACCTCGTCACGCAAGCGCGCCGCCTCTTCGAATTCGAGGTTTTCCGCAGCCTTGCGCATGTCGGTACGCAGTCCTTCCAGTACGGTTTTTAGGTTGCCGCCTGCCAGCGGGTTGTCGATCTTGGCGGTGACGCGGTTCATGTCCACATCGCCTTTATAAAGTCCGGCAAGAATGTCCTCGACGTTCTTCTTTACCGTCGTGGGCGTGATGCCGTGTTTTTCGTTATAGGCAAGCTGTTTGACGCGGCGACGCTCAGTTTCGCCCATCGCACGTTCCATGCTGCCTGTGATGCGGTCAGCGTACATGATCACGCGGCCTTCGGAATTTCGCGCCGCGCGGCCAATCGTCTGGATCAGAGAGGTTTCCGAACGCAGAAAGCCTTCCTTATCCGCGTCCAGAATGGCGACAAGCCCACATTCGGGAATGTCCAAACCTTCGCGCAGCAGGTTGATCCCGATCAGCACGTCGAACGCGCCAAGGCGCAGGTCACGCAGAATTTCGATCCGCTCGATAGTATCAATCTCCGAGTGCATGTACCGCACGCGAATGCCCTGTTCATGCATGTATTCGGTCAGATCCTCGGCCATGCGTTTTGTCAGCGTGGTGCAAAGCGTCCGCATGCCGGCGGCTGCAACCTTACGCACCTCGTCGAGCAGGTCATCGACCTGCATCTCAACCGGCCTGATTTCGATCATCGGGTCAATCAGGCCGGTGGGGCGGATGATCTGTTCGGTGAAAACACCGCCGGTTTGCTCTATCTCCCAAGCGGCCGGTGTTGCGGATACGAACACCGATTGCGGGCGCATGGCGTCCCATTCCTCGAACTTGAGTGGGCGGTTGTCCATGCAAGAGGGCAGGCGGAAGCCATGTTCGGCCAGCGTCATCTTGCGTCTGAAGTCACCTTTATACATGCCGCCGATCTGCGGCACGCTGACGTGCGATTCGTCGGCAAAAACGATGGCGTTGTCGGGGATGAATTCGAACAGGGTGGGGGGCGGTTCCCCGGGGGCGCGGCCAGTCAGATAGCGCGAGTAGTTCTCAATCCCGTTGCAGACGCCTGTGGCTTCCAACATCTCAAGATCAAAGTTCGTGCGCTGCTCAAGCCGCTGAGCTTCCAGCAGTTTGCCTTCGCCAACGAACTGGTCAAGCCGCATGCGCAGTTCTTTCTTGATGCCGATGACAGCCTGATTCATCGTAGGCTTTGGCGTCACATAGTGGGAGTTGGCGTAAATACGTACCTGCTCCATCGCGCCGGTTTTCTCGCCAGTGAGCGGATCAAACTCAGTGATACTTTCCAGCTCTTCGCCAAAGAAGGAAAGCCTCCAAGCGCGGTCATCAAGGTGGGCGGGGAAGATTTCCAGACTATCTCCGCGCACACGAAATGCTCCGCGTTGGAAAGAAGCATCGTTACGCTTGTAGGCCTGAGCCACCAGATCAGCGATCACCTGACGTTGGTCATAGGAATCACCAACCTTCAAATCCTGCGTCATCGCGCCATACGTCTCGACCGAGCCGATGCCGTAAATGCACGAGACCGAGGCGACGATGATCACATCATCCCGTTCCAACAAGGCGCGGGTGGCAGAGTGGCGCATCCGGTCGATCTGTTCGTTGATCTGGCTTTCCTTCTCGATGAAGGTGTCGGAGCGGGCGACATAAGCTTCGGGTTGATAGTAGTCATAATAGCTGACGAAGTATTCCACCGCGTTCTCGGGGAAGAAGCCCTTGAACTCACCATAAAGCTGCGCAGCGAGGGTCTTGTTCGGGGCAAGGATGATCGCAGGGCGCTGCGTCTCTTCGATCATCTTGGCCATGGTAAAGGTCTTGCCCGTACCGGTAGCCCCCAGCAGAACCTGATTGCGCTCGCCGTTGCGGATGCCTTCTGACAGTTCCTTGATCGCATTGGGCTGGTCACCCGCTGGCTCAAACTCTGTCGCAAGCACAAACGTCTTGCCCCCCTCAAGCTTTGGCCGTGAGCGGACATCGGGCGCGGGGTTTGCCATAACGGCAGTTGCTTCGCTTCTGTCGGTTTGTGCATAGGGCATGGGGCAGTCTCCGGTTTACGATGCTTATAGGTGTCATTTTTTCGTCAGGGTTCAAGGCATGGGCGGCGATAACCTGTCATAAACTGTCAGCAGAGCGCGCTCTTGATCCATTCGGGCTGGCATGTCATATCCAATCCAGCCAATGACGGAGAGCCTCAATGCGCGCGCGAATCTATAAACCTGCCCGTACTGCCATGTCCTCGGGGACGGCAAAGACCCATAAATGGGTGCTTGAATTTGCACCGGCAGAGGCGCGCGAAGTTGATCCGCTGATGGGGTGGACGTCTTCCGCTGATACGCAAAGCCAGGTCAAGCTGGAGTTCGCGACCAAAGAAAAGGCCGTGGAATACGCGGCCGAGCATGGCATTGATGTGCAGGTGCAGGAACCCCACCGCCGCAAGCCGAACATCCGCGCAGGCGGTTATGGCGAAAACTTCGCGACAGGCCGTCGTGGTGTTTGGACACACTAGACTGTTGTAAATCGGGGTAAAGACCCCGCGAAGCTGCTTTTGCGCCTAAATGTGGGGCCAGTGTGCGTTTGCCCCTCATGATCTGGACTCACCTCGGCAGTCACGTAAAACCAATTCCGTCATGACCCAAAGGGCGGCCTATTTGGTCGCTCAAATTATTTCTAACACGGCTGGAGCGTATCCTTATGACCATCACCCACCTCGTCACCCATTCCGGCGGTTTTCATGCTGATGAGCTGTTGTCCTCGGTTATCCTGACACGCCTGTTTCCAGAAGCTGAGTTGCTTCGCACACGGGACAAGGCGTGGATCACGCCCGGCGAGGACCGGATCATTTATGATGTCGGTGGCGATTTTGATGCAGCTGCGCAGATTTTCGATCACCATCAGCGGCCCAATCCGCTGCGTGAGGACGGCCAGCCTTATAGCTCATTCGGTTTGATCTGGGCGCAATATGGCCGCGACTACCTGCGTGCGATGGATGTGCCCGAAAAAGACATTGAGGCGATCCACGGCTCTTTTGACCGGGGTTTCGTTCTGCCCGTTGACTTGGTCGACAATGGCGCTGTGAATACGTCGGAGGCGGGGCCGTTTTTTTCTGGCATGACGTTGCCGGTGCTGCTCGAAAGCCTGAAAACCGTGTTTGATGATCGCGAAGAGGGTGCCGATGACCGTGCTTTCATGGCAGCGCTGCCCGTGGCCCGCGCATTTGTCGAGGCGCAGATCAAACGCAAAGCCGCCAAATTCCGCGCCGAGGACATGGTAATGGCCGCGATCGAGGCCGCAGGCGAGGCCTGTATTCTGGACCTACCGATGGGGATGCCATTCCGCGCGGGCGTCGAAAAAGCCGGAGCCGATCATCTTTTGTTTGTAATCCACCCGCGCGGCACGGACTGGGCTCTAACCACGATCCGCGTGGGCGACGACACGTTCGACAACCGCGCGGATTTGCCTGTCGCTTGGGCAGGGTTGACCGATGACGTGCTTGAAGCCGCTAGCGGCGTCACGGGGGCAAAGTTTTGCCACAACGGACGATTCATTGCGGTGGCAGACTCGCGTGAAGCAGTCCTGAAAATGGCTGATATCGCGGTGGTAGAGGCTCTGGCCGGATAACTTTGGCAAGGGCCACCAGCTCAGGCACGATCTGGATGCTGTTCTAGTGTGAGACAGAGGCAAAGATCCCAGCCTCAAATGTCTACTGCTGCATCAACATTTGCCGTCTTAACCGATGTGAAGTGAGGAGCGCCTGTCGAGGTGTCCAACATTTTACACAATTACGTCACAAATTTACGGGAATGCGCGGATAGGTAGAGCTTCAAGCGGGTCACGCTCGCAAGATGACACCTAAAAAACTGGGGCTCGAAATGCGAATACTGGTAATAGACGATGATCTGTTGATGCTTGAGCTTCTTGATCTCTATTTGCCCGCAGATCAGAACTATGTGCTTGATTGCCATGCGACAGCGGAGAGTGCGCTTGAGGCGTTGAAAACCGCGCAGTTCAGATATGATTGTATCTTACTGGACATTATGTTGCCTGACATTGATGGCATCGAGTGTTGTCGGTTGTTGCGTGAGATAAAGCGGTATCAGACCACACCGATCCTGATGATGACCGCTAGCCGGGAACTGGGCCTGATGCAGCGTGCCTTTGAGTCGGGTGCTACGGATTTCCTATTCAAACCGCTCAATGTCGTTGAGCTGCGTGCGCGCGTAAAAAGCGCAGGTATGCTCAACCAGAGCATTGCAAAAGCTCAGCATTCACTACAGGAGCTGGGCCGCCTGACAAAAATCCGGTTCGATGAAATGCTAAGCGTTAATTTGGATGGCGCATATGACCTTGAGGCTTTGGAACGCCATATGCTGCGATATGAGCCGGGGTGTTATACCATGTCGCTCATTAGTCTAGAAATTCCTGCTATGCGCGACATCTACGATGTGACAACACCGCTCCACTTCCGCGAATGTATTCGACAGTGCGCCAAGGCCATGATCGCTGTCATGAAACTTGATTCAAAGATCACCTATATCGGAAAAGGGCGTTTCGTTGGCGTGAGCCACGGTCGGGACCGGATCAATCTTCCTGATCTGAGCGATCGCTTCAATCAGAGGCTTTCGGCGCGTTGGGATCGTGAGGTAACGGATGTGCTTGACGCGCCGACAGGGTCTTTCGACCTCGCGTCAGAGCAACGGATCTGGTCTGGATTGTCCATCGCCAATAAATTGTGCGAACTTGGATCAAGGTCCGATAAAGAAGCTGAACCATCGCCGCATGTTGAACAAGTCTCGCATGAAGAAGACAACATCTTCGCTCAACTGAACTGGTAATCCTCACGCTCTCTTCGTGGTGCGATAATAGACGCTATACAATCTTCACGATATCCATGCTTTGGTAACAAATGGCGGTATTTGATAAAATAGTATTGGTGGCTCATCGCAATCACTGAGGAGTGGAAGAGATGAGGCCGGCAACCGAAGCATGCAAAAGTACTGGCGAGCAGATCGGCAGGATGTTGAGCAGGTCACAGGCCACCAGCAAGCATTACTCGTCTAAAGAGAAGATCCGTGTCGTTTTAACGGGTCGGCGGGGGGCACTATCGCCGCGCAAGCCTTCAGGCGACAGGCCTAGAACGATGGTGATGAACGTAACAACGCAATTGGGTGTCTCGTGAGTGCTGGAGTTGCTGCTTCGCAAGGCGGTAAAACGGCGGGTCAGGCCATCTCCTGTTTTCGGCCACCTCCCCTGATGCTGACTGGTCGATTGCCGACATCCGCTTGAACAGGGACAGCTGCGTGCTGATTTTCGAGAGGCTTGGACGGGTCTGAAAGGCACCTCTCTTTAAGCGGTCAACCATGTTGAGGTCGCCAAGTTCTGACATAATGCGTGTTTAATCGTTGTGACCGCTACCCGAGAGTCCACATTGTGCATGGCTGAAGCTGCCGTGAGTAAACCCACCTAAGCGCGCCGTGACACATCGTTAAATCATTTTGGCGCTCTAGCTCTTGTTCAACGCTCTGATTGAATGAGGCTCCTGATGGAACAGAAAGCACGCAATAACCTGAAGCTCTATGACGATGTGGCCGCCCAATGGTGGTCTGACGACATCCGCTGGGTTCGCACGCTAAAGAATATGGTCCCGGGCAGGCTTGGGTATTTCGATACTCTATATACATGGCAAGATAAGGCGGTTCTGGATTTGGGCTGCGCAGGCGGCTTCATGGCGGAAGCAATAGATGACCGTGGTGCACATGTTACCGGCATTGATCCTGCTACAAGGGCAATAGAGTCCGCGCGCGACCATGCTCAAGATCGCAGTATCCAATATGACACAGGAGTAGGGGAGGCGCTGCCGTATCCTGATGCCGCCTTCGACGCTGTCGTCTGTGTGGACGTGCTAGAGCATGTAGATGATCTGCATCGGGTCTTGGCCGAAGTTACCCGTGTGCTGAAGCCTGAGGGCATGTTCCTGTTCGATACAATCAACCGCAACCTTCTGGCACGTTTGGCAACCATCACGATTGCGGAAGACATACTGCGGCTGTTGCCGAAAGGAACACATGATCCCGACATGTTCATTAAACCCTCTGAGCTGTTGTCTGGTCTGAAGGCCGCTGGCCTGAAAGCGGGAAAGCTCACTGGGTTGGGGCCAAGGGGAATCAACCGACAGGATGACCTCATATTCGGGCAATTGCCGACCACTGCGATCATTTACATGGGGTCTGCGGTGAAAACGCAGTTTTGAGTCGTGTTTGATTCCCCTGATTCACGCCTGGTCGGAGGGGAACTACCCGATTCCAAGAGAAAGCCTGCCCATTTTTTGGCCAGCCGCGAGAATTCGTACAGAAAGAAGAGGGGAGTGAACAGAAACTATTAGGCAGAGGTCAGCAGTAGGGCCATAAAAATAAGGGAAATTACCGATGGTGAACGGCTCAACTCAGAAAAATAGACCTTTTGGTCATTTCTGTGAAAAAAGCGCTTGCGGGTTTGGTGAACAAACCCTAGAACCCCCCT
>NZ_JBALVJ010000100.1:0-9329 GCF_036961165.1 Sulfitobacter sp.
ATTAAAAATAAAAAAGCTTCAAAGGGCGCTCTCTGTGCCTTGACGGTTTCAACTCTGCTCGCAGTTGGCGCAGCTTCGTCGGCGCAAGCAGCGGATGAGGTTGTGTTTGCATCGTGGGGTGGTTCTTTTCAAGATGCCTTGAGGTCTGCAATGTTGGAACCAGCCTCTAAGGCGCTCGGTATTACTGTAAAAGAGGATACGACAAACGGCATTAGAGACATTCGTGTCCAGTTTACAGCAGGTAAAATCGCATGGGATGTTTCTGAGCAGGACCTTCCTTCCTGTGAGACTTTGAAGCGCGATGGAATGTTGGAACCTTTAGATTACAGTCAGATTGACACGACAGGGATTCCAAAAGAATTGCTTAATTCGCATTATATTGGGTTTATCAATTTTACGAAGGTAATTGCCTACCAGAAAGATAAGTATGGTGAGAATGGGCCAAAGACTTGGAGTGATTTTTTCGATTTGGAAAAGTTTCCGGGTAAGCGAGCCATGCATGGCAAAGTCAATTACAACTTAGAAGCTTCACTTATGGCAGATGGTGTGCCAGCTGGTGATGTCTACAAAGTTCTAGCCACTAAAGAAGGTAAAGATCGTGCGTGGGCAAAATTGGCTGAGATTGCGCCTCATGTTACGGCTTGGTATCGCGGTGGTTCTCAGTCTGCGCAATTGTTGAGAGATAACGAAGTGGACATGATTCACATGGGGCATAACCGAGTGGAGAGCGTTCGCGATTCTGGTAAGGATGTCGCGTACTCATTTAATGGCGGTACGATGGACGTCGATTGCCTATTGATCCCTAAGGGTGCGCCGAATAAAGAAAATGCCATGAAGCTGATTAATGAGCTTCTCTCTGCTGAATCTCAGGCTCGCTTAGCAAAAACGATGCCGCTTGGACCTGTAAATGTAGGGGCATTTGATACTGGGATTTTGACAGCTGATGAAGCAAAAAAAGTCAACACTCATCCGGCCAATTACGGAAAGCAGCTCTTGGTTGATCCAAATTTCTATGTTGGCCAACTTGCTGTCCTAACCGAGAAATTTGATACGCTTATCCAGCAATAATCACAATTATATCGGGCAAAGTGACTTGTGATTCACTTTGCCTGTCTTCTCTGTCTTCTCTGTCTTCTCTGTTTGATTTGCTTTTAGAGAGCAATACTATGTCGAATGTATCCGCTACGGCTTCAAAGTCGTTACCAATTAGTATCCGCAATGTTACCAAGACCTACGGTGATTTTTTTGCACTAAATGACGTGTCAATTGATATTAAAGCTGGTGAGTTTCTTACCTTGCTGGGGCCTTCTGGCTCAGGGAAGACAACGCTTCTAATGGCGTTGGCTGGCTTTGTCAATCCTGATAACGGCAGTATTCGGTTTGGTGATAAAGAAATGATCGTTACTCCTCCACACAAACGAGGAGTTGGTATGGTCTTTCAAAGTTATGCATTGTTTCCGTTTATGTCTGTTGCCGACAATGTCGCCTATCCCCTGAAAATTCGTAAGGTCCCAGCTGCTGAAAGACGAGAAAGAGCGGAGCGTGCTCTTGAGGTTGTTGAGTTGGGTGGGTATGGCGACCGGAGCATTGCTGCGATGTCGGGTGGGCAACGCCAACGAGTAGCTTTGGCACGTTCAATGGTATTCGAGCCACAGATTATTTTGATGGATGAGCCGTTGTCTGCTTTGGACAAAAATCTGCGTGAACAGATGCAATTTGAACTCAAAGCACTTCACCGTAAGTTAGATGCCACCATTGTTTATGTGACTCACGATCAGCGCGAAGCTTTAACAATGTCTGATCGTATAGCAGTGGTTAATCAAGGAAAGATTGCACAACTTGCTACTCCAGAAGAATTGTATCGCAACCCTAAAACAAAGTTTGTCGCTGACTTCGTTGGTGAATCAACACTTTTACCAGTTGAAGTAACTGGCGGTACTGCGAAGTTAGGCGAACATGTTTTGCATTCGAACTTAAAAGATTTCAAAGAAGGGGAAAAGTACTTCTTAGTGACCAGACCTGAACTTTTAAGTGTTGGCCAAGATGCTGTCCGCGAAGGAATGAACGACCTTTCAGGTGTCATTAGCGAAGTTGTTTTTCAAGGTGATAGTCTGTTAGCTCTCGTGCAATTGGGTAGCGGTTTAGAGATCGGTATTAAGCTTCCAGCCAATGAAGTGCCTCAGATAGGAAAAGAGATTTTCATAGGATTACATCCTGATGAAACAATTATTGTTCCTGAAAGGGGATTCTCTAATGACTAATAATATCATTGCAGCAAAGGGGGAAAGCAGTGCATTGCTTTCGTCAAACAGCACGAAAGCAAAGGGGGTAAACAGTGCATTGCTTTCGTCAAACAACACGAAAGAAAAGTCAATCCTGCTTGGTTTAAGTTTACCCTCAACGCTTATCATTTTGATCGTGATATTGGCTCCAGTACTCTGGTTGTCGTCTCTTTCAGTTTTGACGCCTGGAGGAGATTTTACAGGTGAGTATTACACAAGAATTTTTTCAAGCGATCTCTATGTTAAAACGTTCATCGTAACGTTTCAAATCAGTATCTCTGTGACCTTGTTCTGTGTGCTTTTAGGTTATCCATTATGCTATTGGATTTCTAAAATGCCGAATAAATGGGCAGAGATTGCCATGATATGTGTCCTCGTGCCGTTCTGGACTTCTGTATTGGTGCGGACTTATGCATGGTTGGTGCTTTTGCAGAGAAATGGACTGATTAATGAAACCCTTCTTTCTACTGGGCTGATAAACGAGCCCTTGCAACTAGCTCATAACCTTACCGGAAGTATTATCGGTATGGTTCACATCATGCTCCCTTTTCTTATTCTTCCTCTGTATGCCTCGATGCGAGCAATTGACGGAGATCTGGTGAGGGCATCGATTAGCCTAGGGTCGTCACCACGTGAAGCATTTTGGAGAGTGTTTGTACCGATGTCGATGCCTGGACTATTTGCTGGTGTTGTTTTGGTGTTCATTATGTCGCTCGGTTTTTATGTAACGCCTGCACTATTGGGTGGCGGCAAAGTTCAAATGCTGGCGCAACGTATTGAATCGACAATTACATTTTATGCAAACTGGGGCGCGGCAAGTGCTTTGGGTGTGGTGCTGTTATTGATTGCACTTGCAGTGATCTATGCACTTCATCGAACTTTTGGTCTAGACCGTTTATTTATGAGGTAATTTATTATGGCTTATCAAGAAATGGCCGGGGCCAAGAAATTCGATGGACTTTGGTTGGTATTAGTAGGTTGTCTGATTCTCTTTTTTCTGGTGTTACCAACCCTTATTGTAATACCGATGTCTTTCTCCGATTCTGCTTATCTTGAATTTCCACCACAGAATTGGTCTTTACGTTGGTACGAGGCTTATTTTGGGTCTGAAGAATGGATCAATGCGACCAAGGTTTCACTAATTGCAGCTTTCTGGACGACAATTATTGCAACACCATTGGGGGCTGTCGCTGCTTACGGGCTACATTGTTCAACGGCACGCATTCGCAATACGTTTCAGCTTGTAATGATATTCCCTCTGATTGTCCCGGTGATTTTGGTGGCAGTGGGTGTGTTCCATCTTTATGCAAAATTAGGGTTGAATTATACCATAACAGGGATTGTGATCGCTCATGTGGCACTGGCTCTTCCTTTTGTCATTATCACCGTCATGTCTGGTCTTAAGAACTATGACTTTGATCAGGAACGTGCAGCAAGGAGCCTTGGCGCATCAAGGTTTATGGCAATATTGACGATCACTTTTCCTCAGGTGAAGTTTTCGGTTCAAGCTGGGGCCTTCTTAGCATTCATTACCTCTTTGGATGAGGTGGTAATTGCGATGCTAATTTCTGGTGGTGAAAATGCGACGGTTACGAGACGTATGTTCAATGCACTTCGTGACCAGATCGACCCAACCATTGCCGCTATTTCAACATGTTTAATTGCGGTTTCAATTGTGGCTCTGATCGGAGTGCGTGTTCTAGGTAGTCGAGGAAAGGTGAATGGGTAAAGTGAGGCCATTACTCATTCGGCCTTCCCAAACTTTGCTCAATGGTTTGGGCTGCTTCGAGGATGAGCGTGCGATACGATTCAATCGCTCGTTCATCAAAGCGGGGAGTAATGCCCGATATACTCAAAGAGCCAACAACTTCATCTCCTGGGCCAGTGACAATTGTGGCTACTCCAGCAACGTACGGGTCTCTTTGACCAATGCTAACGTAAGTTCGCTCTTTACGAATTTGTGTAGCAAGTTTGCCACGCCCATTGAGGAATGCTTTCAGTATTTGGCCCGACGAGCCAAGTCCCATAGGAATTATATCGCCAGCTTCTATGTGGTCACGAGCAAGGTGCTTGGAGTTTATTCTATAAAGGCAAATGCCGAACTTACCGCGAGGGATGTAAAACGAGGCACTCTCACCCGTTTTCTTCACCAGCTCTTCCAAAACAGGTTTTATGATTACTTCCAGATTCAGGTTCTGTCGGAAAAGGGAGCCAAGTCTCCACAACATAGGGCCGAGGTGGTACAGCCCCTCCGAATCTTTAATCATGTAGCTAAACTTTTCCAACGATACAGCAAGACGAAGAATTGTGGGTTTTGTCAGTCCGCTACGGTTGGAGAGCTCTTTCAAAGAAAGGGCTGTACAGCCATCGTTGAAAGTGTTCAAGAGTGTAAAAGCGCGTTCAACGGCATCTACGCCGGAAAATCCATCATTTTATCGTCCTTTATTAGAAAGGGACTTCAATTCTGTTTTCAATTTACTCAACCCCTAAGAATTTGGCTACAGAACATTATAACGGAGCTGCAATTCAAAACCAGTCAGGAAATTGCTAAATGAATACTTCCAGCAAAAAAATAGAGACATCCAAAGTTTTGGTGCCGATAAATACGAGTGAACTGACATCTGGTGCTGTCTCAGTCATTGGTGCACCTTTAGTTACTAAGTTGGAACACCGTCAGAGTACTTCTTTGGGGCCCAACGCAATACGTCGTGCAATTGAAGAAGTATTCGCACTTTTTAGCAGCTCATCTAATAAAACTATAGAGGACTTGGATACTGGAACAAAAAGAGTTTTAAATCCAGAATTCTGTATGAATGACTTAGGCGACCTGCCATCGAGTTTGGACAAAAAATCAATTGTAGAACTGTTCGCTTTACTGAGCGAAAAAAATGTTGCCCCAGTGATCCTTGGAGGTGCACGCGAGATTGGTTCATGGTGCTCAGAAGCAGTATCTGAACTTGATCAGGATTGTGCGATTGTGCATATCACGCCATCGATTTCAGCAAGTGATAGTCTTGCCGGTACGGCCACATTCTTTATCGGAGTGAACGGCCTTATTCCTGCCAAAGCATGGAGACAGACCAAAAACCATAACCATACTTGTGTCAGTGCAGATCAAATCCATGAAATGGGTACAACTGGAACAAGTGAGCTTTTGCTGGCGTTTTTAAAAGAACAAAAACGTGTATTTTGGCACATAGATGTATCGGCTGTGGACACAGGTCATGCGGCAGGTACGCCGACGATTAATATCGGAGGATTAGACCCTGAGCAAATTCTAGATATTTTGGATCAGGTTTCTGTACATACCCGTTTCGCAGGATGTGCCCTTACAAATGTGGCACCAGTATTCGATAAGAGGGGGCTATCTGAGTACTTTGCTGCTGAAGCCTTGAGCCGTGTTATTGCACCGGTTTTATGGGATCGGGTAGAGCCATGATTGATTCAATTAGAGTTTGGGATACTGATACAGTTTTAAGGCCTGTAGCAACATTCTTTGGTGCGAAGGTTGGTGGGCTTGAAGATCTGGGCCCAGAGAGCGTCGCATGCTGTGGGATTTTTTGCGACCACTTTAGTGAAGGTGAACCTGGTGCTCGTTTCTTAGCCAGACAGTTCCGTTATTGTAGCTCTGACCCTTGGTTCCAGAATAGTTTGGGTTTTAATGCTGAGCATTTGATAGATGTTGGAGACCTGAACGTCTATCCGCTTGAACCTGAGCGCTTATCCTCAAGTTTGCGTGAACAGGTAGCACGATTAGTCCGCACACGAGCCAGTATTCTATTTGCCAATCCAGACTTCAGTCTTACTCCTGCTTTGATTGCGGGCATTCTTGAAGCCAAGAGCGATAAACAAATATCGGTCATTAGAGTTTCTCAACGCAAAGATTTAGAGGCGGTACAAGATACTTCTAGCTTAATTGGTAGAAGATCCCAGACTGGAACGCGGCTTTCACAACTATTGGGTGATCGACCTGACAGTTTGATTTGGGTGCAGAAATGCGAAGACCTGACAGATGAGCATTATGAAATGCTTAAAGGTGGCACGTGTTTCTTGAGTGTGGACGCCGATATTCTTGGTCCGGCTTACGGGGTGACATCTGCATATAGCGGTGCTAAGTCACAACGCACACAGGACGTAATAGCTTTCATACAGTCACTAAAGCAACTGCCTATCATTGCTGCTGAATTTACGGGGCATAGGCCAGGTTTTGAACTTCGAGACCGAGCTGTGACAACTCACAGTCTTTCAATATTTTCAGCGCTTGCAGAACTTCTTAAACAAGGAGAAAGAAATTGAGTCTAAGAACGGGTCCTCTACCCCGTATGGCGGGTGACTTAACTTTCATGCGTTCGCATCGCGGAGCGTTGACAGAACTCAATGACAAAAGTTTGGCGATAATTGGGATCCCGATGGAAGACAACGTAGGTCTTTCGTCGGGATATCGAATGTCTCCTCAAGCCTTGCGGGAAACGTCAGTATACTTTGGTTGGCAAGCCAACCCTCAATTTAGTCATCCTGTTGATGTCGATGCGAGAAAGAAAATTGATACGTCCTCTATTCACGACCGTATGGTCGATTTAGGTGATATCCCAGTTGAGGGTTTGAGCAGGTCAGTTGCAGATAATCTTGTTTCTGACGTACTCAATGCAGTTCGCCAACGGGGTGCTTCGACTATCGCATTGTCCGGCGATCAACGTTCTGTACGCACAGTTCTAGAAACTCAGTCGAATTCTGAAAAATTAAGCTTCATTCAGATTGGTGGTCATACTCCGACATCTTTATCACAAGAAACTCTTTCGGATAGGTCTGAGGTCGGCAGCTTAATCGGTAACGGTACGTTATTAGCGAAAAACACTGCTTTTCTGGCGCCGCTAAGTACGTCTTCATCTGAGTTTTTGACGCCGTATAGAGGGCAGGGTGGTCAAGTTATTTCAGCAAAACAGTTGTCCAATATTTCAATGTCTGAATTTAGAGAGTTTCGCCTCGCACTTGCTGAAAATACTGATTCCTTAGTCGTTAATCTTGACCTGAGTGCATTCGCATCTCCCCTTCATGGCATGTCATCAAAGCGTCGGTTTAATGGTGTGTCGGTAACTTCTTTACAGTCAATAATGACAGAAATAGGTCAATCGCCTGTGTCAACATTGATTGTTACTGGAATGAACCCGACGGTCGATGGAATGAGTGTTGTCAAAACTGGCCAGCGTTTGCTGGTAACAGTTCTTCTTGGATATATCTATGGGCGTCTCGGATTGTCGACGTCGTTGAAACGTGAGGAATATTAAAATGAAATCTGGTGAATGTGCCATTGATCTTGGCTTGAAATCGCCTTCGTCGACATTGTTTGGTTCTAAATCTGCAAACGTCGATGAAATCACTAAAGATGTTGTCGGTGTGGTTGGGATGCCTACGGATTGGACACATTCGAGCCGTATTGGAGCTCGCCATGGTCCAGAAGCACTTCGACGTGCGACGACTAGATTGGTTGAAGAATATCTCCCTTCTCATGATGATACATTTTTTGACGCAACACATGGGGGGGAATGGGTTAGAAACAATGCCCCTTGGATACTTGATTGTGGCGATGCAGATATTGACCCAGTTTCTGTTGAGCAGACAATTGAGGCAATCGCAAGCATGACAGAAAGTGTACGTTTGGCTGGGGGGATCCCCCTTGCCTTAGGAGGCGATCACTTTAATAGTTATCCGGCATGTTTGGGATATTCTCGTGCATTAAGCAAAATTGATCCTGCACATAAAATTGGTTACATCCAAATTGATGGTCATTTGGACTTTTCTGATCGTCTTGGTGCATGGGGACATTTTAATCACGCTACAAATGGTCGTCGAATTTCAGAACTCCCAAATATTATCAAAGAGAACATGGTATTTATTGGCATTACCGGTTGGGTATCTGGCGGCGAGCTGGAGCTTATCGAGAGCATGGGCGGAAAGGTTTTTTCTTCCGGGGATGTGCACAGGTTAGGCGCGAAAGAAGTTGGAAGGTTGGCTCTTGAGCATGCCACAAAGAATAGCGATAGCT
The DNA here is from genome assembly GCF_036961165.1 of Sulfitobacter sp. Classification (GTDB taxonomy): domain Bacteria; phylum Pseudomonadota; class Alphaproteobacteria; order Rhodobacterales; family Rhodobacteraceae; genus Sulfitobacter. Next base: position 8,326 of record NZ_JBALVJ010000100.1, read on the forward strand.
TGTACCTGACCATGGACATTGATGCAATGGATGCAGGATACCTTCCAGGAACTGGGTCAATTGTTCACAGTGGTATAACACCTAAACACTATTGCGATATTCTCGATGTTATTGCCAAACATCCAATCGGAGGTATGGATATTGCGGAAGTAGCTCCTTCATTGGACCCGTCAGGACGCACAGAAGCTATATCAGCCCATCTTTTGTATTCTGTTTTGCGTGAAAAAATGTTGAGGCCCGCATAATGATATTTGAAGGAGTTGTAAAGTTAGGTGGTCTTTATAAGGAAGGACAGCCTTTACCACTTCCCTCTAGACCTTGGTTGGTAGACCAAAGCGCTGTTAAACCCTATGAGGGTTTGGCAGATGGAGATATTCATAGTTTCACTGACTTGCCAGATATGACTCAATGGTCATTGGGGGACACTCCATCTGTACAAACATCACGTATAAATTGGATTGTTCTTAGGACTGATACATCTCGTTTATTCATCTCAGACCGTGTTTTGCTTGTTCATGTTAGTTGGTTAGATTTGGTCGAGTCTGGATATGTAAATGGACGAGATATTGTTATCGACGGGCAGGAATATACATGCAGGCTTTTGGATGGCGGTTTCGAGTTCTTAAATCCAGAAGATGGGTATCTCGGCGCATCTAACCTTGAAAATGAATGGGACAAAATAGTCTGTAATACAAGTGAAATACTTGGGTTGCCTACACCAACGCCACTTGATTTGGGCCCTAATATTGATGAGTCAGTTCGCTTGGGGGAACACAACCAACTTTGGAATTGGGTTGGTGTGAATACGTGGACATTGAGACCTTACGCAGGGCGAAGTGCTGCGCGGTGTTGTCGTGGCTTTGCAGCAGCAAATTTTTTCTATCTTAATACATTTGACCACAGGCATGAAGATATTGGGTGGCGGCCTGTCTTGGAGCAACGTTTAGTAAAGGGGAATGCAATATGAAACTAAATTATATAGCTGGGAATTGGGTTCAAGGTGT
>NZ_JBALVJ010000101.1:0-9063 GCF_036961165.1 Sulfitobacter sp.
TATCACGCTGGATTCATGTGGTGAATCCTCGGGGCACGATTTGTGCAACAAAGCCACCTCAGTCTGGGAAACTGTTTGGAATTCCAATCACATTTTTGACTCGCGGCCTTGATCTCCCGCAATGCGCTGATCTGCATCAACGACAAGATGCACGACGAATGGCATTGTCGTGAGTAAGCAATCTTGAAAGAACATCATATGATGAATGGGTATGAGATGGGCTACGGCGGTCTGTGGATGTGGACCATGCTTGCGGTGGCAATTCTGGCCATTGCAGCGCTTGTGAAATATCTGTGAAAATGACGGCCGCGCCTATCGTGTCGGCAATTGACCCCGTTTGTGGCATGACCGTAACTGTGAAACCGGACACTCGGACTGCGGCTTTTGAAGGCACGGATTTCTACTTTTGTTGCGAAAAGTGCCAAGCTAAATTCAAAGCTGATCCATCAGTCTATGCTACCGGCGAGGCTCCGGCAGAACGTCACGCAGTGTTCGACGCCGCGCAATACACTTGCCCGATGCATCCACAGATATCGCAGAACTCGCCCGGCAACTGTCCGATCTGCGGCATAACGCTGGAAGCCGTGGTTGCGTCGGATACGCCTTTCGCTGAATTGGCGACCTTAACCCGGCGGATGTGGATTTCTGGCGCTGCCGCCGTGCCATTGATGATCCTAACAATGGGCGCAGTCATTGGACTGCCGATGCGTGATTGGATCGGGCACGCGCTGGCGGGCTATCTGGAGTTTGCGTTGGCCACGCCCGTTGTGCTGTGGGCGGCCGCGCCGTTCTTTCAGCGCGGCCGGGCATCGGTCATGAACCGCAGCCCGAACATGTGGACGCTGATCTCCATCGGGGTCGCCGCAGCCTATGGCTATTCCGTCTTTGCCACATTTTTGCCGGGGGTGTTTCACGAATCTTATCAGATGGGTACGGGGGTTGGGACCTACTTAGAAGCGTCGGTGGTGATTGTCGTACTGGTCTTTGCTGGGCAGGTGTTGGGGTTGCGCGCGCGCGAACGCACTGGCTACTCGATCAGGGCGCTGATGGACCTTGCGCCCAAAACAGTGCGGCGCATCTCGGACGATGGCACGGAAAGTGACGTGCCGCTGGCCGATATCATTGATGGCGACATAGTGCGCGTGCGTCCCGGTGATGCTGTTCCCGTAGATGGCGTGATCACCGGCACATCTTCGGTTGATGAAAGCCTGATGACTGGTGAGGCGATGCCGGTGGAAAAGGCGGTCGGAGATCAGGTTACAGGAGGCACGATCAACAAGAACGGATCACTGGTTATGACGGCGGGTAGGGTTGGGGCCGATAGCGTGTTGGCGCAGACCGTCACCAAGGTGTCGAACGCCAAACTCTCTCGCGCGCCGATCCAAGGCGCCGCCGACAAGATCGCCGCAGTGTTTGTTCCCGTGGTACTGGCGGTTTCCGCGACAGCATTTGTGGCTTGGATGATCTGGGGTCCAACACCTGCGCTGGCCTACGCGATTACGGCGGCAGTGTCTGTCCTGATCGTTTTCATCACTACGGCGGTAGGGCGCGTCACGCAGGCAGGTGTGTTGATCAAGGACGCCGAGGCGCTGGAGCGGATGGCAGGCGCCGATACATTGATCGTCGACAAAACCGGGACGCTGACGCTGGGCATGCCTGCGCTGACCGATGTGGTGGTCCTGGAGGAAGAGGATGAATCTGGGATTCTGACGCTGACTGCAGCGCTCGAGAAAGGGTCGGAGCATCCTTTGGCCGAAGCGATTGTCGCCGGTGCATCGGTGAAGGGGATTGAGGCCGACAATACCGAAAAGTTTGAGGCAGTAACAGGAAAGGGCGTGCAAGGCACGGTCGCCGGTCGCATAGTTGCATTAGGAAATGCGGCGATGATGCAGAATTCGGGGCTGAAAACGGACGAAGTTGAGGCACGGGCCGATGCCCTCCGTGCCAGTGGAAAGATGGCTATGTTTGTGGCGGCTGATGGCGTGCTTCTCGGCATTGTTGCGGTTGCGGATCCGGTCCGCGAACGCACTGCGGCAGTGATCAAGGAGCTGCATGCGCAAGGCCTGCGCATCATCATGGCGACGGTGGATAACAGACGGACTGCCAAGGCTGTGGCCGGAGCCTTGAGAATTGATGAGGCGCGGGCAGGGGTGTTGCCCGACGGCAAAAGATCGCTGATTGAAAAATTACGAGCTGAGGGGCACAAAGTTGCCATGGCGGGCGACGGTGTAAACGACGCCCAGGCCCTTGCCGCCGATGATGTGGGGATCGCGATGGGCACCGGGGCCGATGTGGCGGTAGAAAGCGCGGGGCTTACGCTGCTCGGCGGCGATCTGATGGGCATCGTGCGGGCGCGCAAGCTGGCCAAAGCGGCCGTGCAAAATATCAAACAGAACCTGTTTTTTGCCTTCGCAAATAACGCCATCGGCATTCCAGCGGCGGCAGGGGTACTCTATCCGTTCACGGGCACTCTGTTGTCGCCCATGATCGCTGCGGCGGGCGATGAGCCTGTCGTCGGCGTCGGTCATCACCAACGCTCTGCGGCTGCGCAGGGTCCAGCTTTGGGGGCTTGCCATGTCCTCGCCGCTTGATCTGTCTGTGGCATCTTACAACATCCATAAAGGTGTCGGTACAGATCGACGCCGTGATTTGGTGCGGACTGCGGCGGTGATCGCTGAAATAGGAGCGGATATTCTGGCTGTCCAAGAAGCGGATACGCGGTTTGGCAACCGCATGGGCCTGCTCGATCTGGAAAGGATCCGAAATGATCTAGGGCTGATCGCGGTCCCTATGGAAGGTGTTGGGGATGCGCACGGCTGGCATGGAAATCTTTTGCTGGTGCGCAATGCTCTGGTCCAAGAAGTGCATCAAGTGATCCTGCCAGGACTAGAGCCGCGCGGGGCGCTGGTGACCGATCTGGTTATCGCAGGACGGCCTTTGCGCGTTGTGAACGCACATCTCGGATTGCTGCAAGCGTCCCGAACGGCGCAAGTGCGGGCGTTGCTCGACAAGATCGGGGGGTTGGACGGGCGTCCAACGCTCCTAATGGGGGATCTGAATGAATGGCGCGGGGCAGGGGCTGCATTCCAAGCTTTGGAGAAACATTTTTCGTTGGCACAAGCGCGACCCAGCTTTCCCTCTCGCTTTCCGCTGCTGGCACTGGATCGCATGATGATGTCGCCACATGGCACGTTGCTGGACGTTGCCACGCATGACAGCCCGTTGTCCCGCCGTGCATCTGACCATCTGCCGATTAAGGCAAAGCTGCGCTTTGGTCCCGATCGTGAAGCTGGCCAAGGATGATATCTGATGTCCTAATGCTTCTGTTCTGGATCATTGTCGCAGTTGCGCTGGTAGCAATGGCGCCGTGGTTGGCACACCGCTCGTATCGTCGCTTCTTACAAAAATCGCGTGGGCCGGAATCAACTGCTTTGCCTTTTTCCGAGCTAGCCACACCGCTCGATGCGTTGCTTGGCCCGCTGGAACACAGTCATCCGGCACAAAGCGGACTGACGCTGCTTCTGGACAATACGGATGCGTTTGCCGCCCGCATGCAGTCAGCTACGCAGGCAGGACGCAGCCTTGATCTGATGTATTACATCTGGAACACCGACATCGCTGGATGGCTGCTGATCGACGCGCTTGTAGCCGCCGCAGATCGGGGCGTGCGCATCCGTCTGCTGCTGGATGATGTCCATGTGCAGGGCTTTGACCGCACGTTTCTAGCCCTGACGCAGCATCCTTTGATCGAGGTGCGGCTTTTCAACCCGACGCGCAATCGTGGCCAGGCCGTGCGCCGCGTGGCCGAAATGCTTTTGGGGCTGGCCCGCTTCAACCGGCGTATGCACGGCAAAATGTGGATCGCTGACGGGCGACTGGCGATTATCGGCGGCCGCAATATCGGCGATACCTATTTCAGTGCGGACAATGGCACCCGAAGCTCGGTTGATGCAGATGTGATGTTAGTGGGCCCGAAGGTGGCCGAAGTTTCGGATGTGTTCGACAGCTATTGGAACCTTGGCTTGTCCTTGCCAATTGTGTCTTTGTGGCCTGCGTTCCGCGCGAACCCTCGCGCTTTTCGCAATAGACTCGCGCGGCATATTCGGTCCGCTGCATCATGCGAATTTGCTGGAGTGATACAGAATGGAAGGCCACCCGACAGCTTTTTGACCGACCGCCTGTATTGGACAAACAAGGTGCAACTGCTCGCCGATCCGCCTGACAAGGCGTATGATCTGCATACCACCCCTTGGATGGACACCGCCATCACCTCGATACTGGAGGCCGCACAAACCGATGTGCAATTGATCACACCCTATTTTGTACCGGGTGCCTCCGGGCTTGCAGGTCTCACTGGATTGATGAGGCGCGGGGTAAAAGTCTCCTTGGTCACAAACGCTTTGTCAGCAACGGACATGATCATGGTGTACGGGGCGTACCGACATTTTCGCGGTCCGATGCTGGCTGCTGGGGCCAGTATTTTCGAGTTTGCTAAACCTGCGTCGGCTGGGCACAAACGCGATGTCGTGCATTCCAAAGTGTTTATGATAGACGGACGGCAAGGCATTGTCGGGTCGCTGAACTTTGACTTACGATCAGCCTATACAAATACTGAACTGGGGCTGCTCTTCGAGGGGCCACCCCTATTGGTTGAGCTGCGCGCCATTTTCGACACGCTATCCTCGCCTGAACAAGCGTATCAAGTGACGCAAACGGGTCGTGCTTTGCACTGGTCCGTCACGCGCGCGGGCCAACCCAGTGTGATGACTGTCGAGCCAGAAGCGGGATGGTCCAGGCGCGCGGTGTCGTGGATAGTTGGACATCTGCCGATCCAGAAGTATCTGTAAACGCATTTGTTTTGACGATTCTGGCGCAGATCTCCGTTAGCTTAGTAGTTTAAGCAGGGCTTCAGCCGCGTCTTTGGAAGATGCGGGGTTCTGACCAGTGATCAGCTTACCGCCCACGATGACATGCGGTGCCCAGTCGGCACCTTTGGAGAAAACGCCACCGGTTTCCATCAGCATATCCTCAACGAGGAACGGCACCACATCTGTCAGGCCCGCTGCGGCCTCTTCGGTGTTGGTGAAACCGGTCACATTGCGGCCTAAAACGAAGGATTTTCCATCCGCGCGCTTGGTGAGGCGAAAAATTTCAGGGGCGTGGCAAACGGCGGCGATGGGCCTGCCGCTGGTGGCGAAATTCTCGATCAGATGGATGCTGGCAGGGTCTTCTGCCAGATCTCATAACGGGCCGTGGCCATCGGGATAGAAAACCGCGTCAAAGCTGCTCAGGTCCAGATCATCCAGTTCGACTGTTTCAGCCAAAGCCTTGCCGGCATCTGCATCACCTTTGAAGTGGCGCGTGTCGTCTGTCTGGGCATCGGGCGCATCACTGGTGGGGTCCAGCGGGGGCTGGCCACCTTTGGGCGAGGCAAACGTGATCTTGACGCCAGCGTCGCTCAGGACATAGTAGGGGGCGGCGAATTCCTCCAGCCAGAAATCGGTTTTCCTGCCGGTATCGCCAAGGGCATCGTGCGACGTCAGAACCATCAGGACATTCATGTTGTGCTTTCCTTGTTTTCAATCATTTTTTCAGGACCAACGTGAATGACCCGTTTGCCAAAGTTCTCACCGCGCAGAAGGCCGATGAACGCACGTGGGGCTTCTTCCAGCCCTTCGATCACCTCTTCGCGGTAGTGTATCTTGCCCGCCGCAAGCCAGTCGGTCATCGCGGTAGCAAATTCCGGGTAGATATGCCCGAAATCCTGAAAGATGATAAAGCCGCGCATCGTCAGACGCTTACGCAGGATCTGACCTATAAGCCAGCCCATCCGGTCCGGGCCGTCCAGCAATGCAGTGGCGTTATAACCTGAAACGAGGCCACAGACTGGAATGCGTGCGCCAGAGTTCAGGATCGGCAGCACGGCGTCAAACACCGCACCTCCGACATTCTCGAAATAAACATCGATGCCCTTGGGCGTTGCCGTCTGCAGCATTGCGACGAAATCAGGCGATTTGTGGTCGATACAGGCATCAAACCCCAGCGTGGCAACCGCATAGGCGCACTTTTCTGCGCCGCCCGCGATGCCCACGACATGGCATCCCATTAGCTTGGAAATCTGCCCGACCGTCGCGCCCACAGGCCCCGTGGCCGCGGCCACGCAAACAGTCTCGTCCGGCTTCGGCACACCGATCTGCGTCAGGCCCGCCCAAGCCGTAAATCCCGGCATGCCCATAATCCCCAGCGCCCATGATGGATGTGCAAGGTCAGGGCCGAGGATCGTGACACTCTCGCCATCCGATATTGCAAAATCTTGCCAGCCGTTAAAGCACAGCACCCAGTCGCCCGGTGCGTAGCCCTTCAGATGCGATACGACGACCTGTGCAACTGTGCCTCCGTCCATCACAGCGCCCAAAGCCACAGGTGCTGCGTAAGAGGGAGCATCGCTCATCCGACCACGCATATAGGGGTCAAGTGACAGGTATTCAGTCCGCAGCAGCATCTGGCCGGAGACGGGTGTTGGTACGGGTGTCGTCGCAAGGCGCAGCGTATCTGCGTCAGGCTCGCCCTTTGGCCGGTTGGCCAGCAAGAGCTGACGGTTGACGGTCATGGATTGTGGCATGTTCAATTCCTATCGTATGATGTGACGCCTAGCGACAGACGCACCAGCGCGGGCAGCGATGCGGTGCCTGTTCTGCGCATGATTGCGGCGCGGTGGTTTTCGACTGTGCGCTGGCTGATGTGTAGATCGGGGGCGATGTTCTTGTTGGGGTGCCCTGCAAGAACCATGGACATGGCTTCGTGCTGCCGGGGTGTAAGTTTGGATCGTAAGGTTGCTGCATCCTTCGTCAGTCGCGCAAGGGCTGCACTCAACAGTCTGTTTTTCGATGCAAGCTCTCGATTGTGCGACAGCAAATCCGGAATGGACGGGTTGCAGTTTGCAGAAAATGGTCCCGCGTTGTTGCCGCAGACGACATTGCGCGGCCGGGCGGTATCTGAGATATGTATGAGATTATTCAGCATGAGTGGCTCCAATCAAAAGGAATCTCGCGAGGGCCGTAGCGTTTCTTGGCAATTGTGTGCAGATTCAGCCGTTGCTACATTAACCTCGATCAGCGGTGTGCCGTCTAAGCCGTTTCCGAGCCTTTTGTCAGCGTCATCCCGCCTGTTAGGGTGGTTATAACGGATGTCGGTCAGTGTCCCTCTGATGCCCCCCCCTAGCGCCGCAGTGACAATTTTCTCCCGGTTAGGTCGCAACCGGCATCCGCTACCCCGAATCTGAAAGTGAGGTTTTGGCCGTTAAGCTTACGAAAGGGCATTCAGGACGTGATGCACACACCCATCCAAGGAGTGAGTGATTTCTTACGTCATGCCTCATGGGCATTTTAAAGGGCGCACGAGCGAGTGAGGCTGCAATTGCGTGCCTACGCGCTTGATGCCAAACCATTGCAAAACCCTGACAGTCGGCAATATATTTCGACCGTAGCCTATGCCTCAGAAAATTAGTTTAAGTGTGGATCTATCGCATACTACTCTGCAGAGCAGTTGGCAGTTGTGGAAACGCCTGATTGAGGTGCCCCTAGTTTCCTAGACGCCTGCCCGTATCACGGTCTCCGGACCGAATTTCCGCCAGCGATGATCTTATTGATCAGCGTTGCGACCGCTTCGTGTTCCTCGATCTCGGTGTTAGAGCCCCCCGCATTTTCATGTGACCTGGCAGCGTCTTCTAAGACACCGACAATCTCCCGTTCTGGCAGGACCTTCGCATCGTTCAGTGCAAGCAGGAGTGCTTCACAAATTGAAAGCGCTGCTATACCTGATTTCGTGCTATGTTCGGACATATTGATGGCTTCCCGTGATTATTACGCTTGCAAAGTGGATCCATGCAGCGGTCTTGACAGACTCTCAAAGAACCAGAGACTTTGGGCTGATCGACATCAGTTGGAGGCGTTTTTCTTTAGTAAGTATTTATTATTTTGAGGAAGGGGCTCATCATCGAAACGAGACCACTAGCGCGCAAGCTTGGTGCCTTTGTCGCCCTCTCCGAGGAGGAGATTTTCGTCCTCGAAAGACTGCACAAGCGTCGGCGTACCTTCGTCGCCGGGCGGGATTTGGTGCATCAAGGCCAAGCGGATCAAGCGGCCTATATACTTGTTTCCGGTTGGGCATGTTCGTACAAACTTCTGCACGACGGCCAACGACAGGTCATTGATTTTCAAATACCTGGCGACTTCTTGGGATTGCGAAGTGTGGTCCTGCACGTCTCAGATCACAGCATCGAGCCAGTCACAGACATAGAAGTCACCGAAGTACATGCAGCTGATCTGTTCGAGGTGTTTGCGGAAACACCGCGATTGGCAACTGCCGTTCTTTGGACGGCGTCACGCGCCGAGGCGATGGTCGTCGAACACTTGGTGGGTATCGGGCGTCGCGACGCGACAGAACGTTTGGCGCATTTCCTGTTGGAGCTCGGTGAAAGGCTTGCCCTTGTCGGGATGGGGAGCAATGCGGGATATGCTTGTCCGTTGACCCAGTACTTGATTGCCGATGCGGTCGGGTTGAGCGCTGTGCATGTTAATCGAGTACTTCGACAACTACGCGAGCAGGGCATGGTCACGTTCCGCGATGGGTATGTCACCTTTGATGATTACGATCGCATGGTCGAATTTGCAGGGTTTGAAGTGAGCTATCTTGATCAGGTTGGGCCGCTGTTAAAGTGAACGCGTAGATTGCATTCCCGCCTCGCGCCAAAAACGAGAAACATGCGGGAGGGGAGCAGGGAGGGCTGTGGCTAGATTGCCGGTGAAAAACCAGGTCGGCATGGTGGTATCCAGAGAGGCAATATTGCGCCAAGTGGCGGTCTCACCGGTGCTGCGCCAACTACTTTCCTTGTGTTTTCTATTCTCGACCGACATGCCCCAACCTATCCGTGACCAGCCGCGTTCGTGAAGGAAGTAGAGCACCTTCTTGGTGATGACCTCCGTAAAGGCAATGTAAGTCGCAGCTTGGAGTGAAGTGGTCCGGCAAAATTGGACAGCGTGCTAAGATGTATCCAACCCGAAC
>NZ_JBALVJ010000102.1:0-8954 GCF_036961165.1 Sulfitobacter sp.
CTCTATGTTGAAAGCAGCCATTCATGCGCAGCGCAGCATCCGTCACAACGGGCTCGAAGCAGACCTTCGCTGCATGGACTACCAAGGTCAGCTCCGAGCTGTTCCTAACATCTGATCAATCTGACCCAGCCATTGAGAGTTTCTATTTATCCTACTCAGATTGGCAGCCATGTCATTTTGCCCGAAATGGTATCTGATCACTTCCAGCAATTATATCAGTAAGATGTGTGGTCAACGTGTGTGGTCAACGTGTGTGGTAACTGAATTTTACCGCCCCATTAACGCTAACAAATTCAATGCCTTAAGGGGTATTTTATTAACTGGCGGAGGCTCAGGGATTCGAACCCTGGGGACGCTCTCACGCCCGTCGGTTTTCAAGACCGGTGCAATCGACCACTCTGCCAAACCTCCGCTGTGCGCGTTTCCTAAATGGCTAAAAGCGATTCTGCAATCGGGCAAAATTCATGCGATTCAGCGGGGAAAATTGCCGATGCCGTCGCGCGTCTCTTGTCGTGCAGGGCTTTGGCACGTTAGAGTGCGCCAAACGCCCCGCAAAGGGGCTTTGATGTGTGCCATTCAAAAAGGGCGCGCACGCAGGCAAGGACGAGGGAATATGGGCAGTCAATTCAAATTAGATCAGGGCAAGACTCGGCAGGGACGCCGCGTGTATGCGTTGGCAGGTACGCTTTTGGTTTCCGGACTATTGGCCGGCTGTGACGAGCAGGGAAAGTTCTCTTTTCCGACTGCGAGCGGCACCAAGAATGTCGCTCAGGCAGCAGCACCAACCGGCCCCGCAATCGAGCGTGATGTCGAAGCGCCTGAAATTTTCTCGGTCACCGACGAGGGGCTATGGGACGGGCGGCCCAGCCTTGGTGGTGTATGGGTCGCGCATCCGGATGTGGCCGAGCCGGAGCGGGTCATCATCCGCAACCAGACCAATGGTAAATTCGTAGTCGGCGCCCTTTTTCGCCGTGAGCGGGACATCCCGGGGCCAAGTCTGCAGATTTCTTCGGACGCCGCGGCCTCCCTCGGTATTCTTGCTGGAGCACTAGCTAAACTGAACGTCACCGCCGTGCGCAAGGTTCAGGAGCAAACCGAAGCGCCTGTAGATACAGGAACGGATGCGATTGTTGAAGCAGCGCCTGATATAACTGCGGCACCGCTTGATCCTGTAACGGCGACCGCCGGAGCCGCGATTGCATCGGCAGCTCCAACGCCGCCCCCTGCCCCGAAACCCGCGGCACCAACTCAGGCGTCACGCTTGTCCAAGCCTTTCATACAGATCGGAATTTTCAGCATTGAAGCCAATGCCGAACGCGCCGCCAAGCAGATGCGCGGTACCGGACTTGGCCCAACAATCAAACAAAGCCAGATCAACGGAAAAACCTTCTGGCGCGTTGTTGTTGGTCCTGCCGCGACAAATGCCGAGCAAGCGAAAATCCTGTCGACAATTAAATCCGAAGGCTTCACCGACGCCTACGCTGTTTCCAGCTGATACGAAAAGGTACCGATATGCGCGGACTGAAACATTCATTGGCAGCTCTGGCACTGTTGCTCTCATCAGTCAGTGCACATGCATTTGACACCCGCGCGACATCGGCATTCGTGCTCGATTTCAACAGCGGCACCGTGTTGATGACCAAAAATGCCGACCAACCTTTGCCACCGGCCTCCATGTCAAAGCTGATGACGCTTTATATGGCGTTCGAGGCGATCGATAACGGCATTCTCGATCTTGATCAGGAATTGCCAGTTTCGGCTGCTGCTCAGGCTTACGGCGGGTCGACAATGTTCTTGAAGGCCGGTGAACGTGTGCGGGTCGAGGACCTCATCCGCGGCATTATCGTGTTGTCGGGCAATGACGCCTGCGTTGTGATCGCCGAAGCACTGTCAGGCACGGAAAGCAAATTTTCCCGCCAGATGACCATGCGCGCGCAGCAGCTTGGCATGACGAACTCGACCTTCACCAACTCGAACGGTTGGCCGCAGGCGGGGCATCGCATGTCCATGCGCGATCTGGGCCTGATCACGAGCAAATTGATCAGGGATTATCCGCAATATTATCCGATGTTTGCGCAGAAAGAATTCCTGTTTGACCAATCCGAGTCCGCTAACCGGTTCAACCGCAACCCGCTGCTGGGACTCGGTATCGGGGCCGATGGCCTCAAGACCGGCCACACCGAAGAGGCAGGCTACGGTCTTGTTGGCTCTGCCAAGCAGGGCGATCGCCGGATCATATTTGTGCTGTCCGGATTAGAGAGCGCACAGGCTCGTGCAGCTGAATCCGAAGCGGTGACAAACTGGGCCTTCCGACGCTTTTCGCAGACCGAATTGGGCAAGGCAGGCACGAAAATTGCACAGGCCGAAGTTTCCATTGGTGCCGAGCAATCTGTCGGATTGGAGCTGGCGGCAGATCTGTCGGTGCTCTTGCCCGTCAATCCGATTTCGCCCCTGAAAACCGAAGTTGTTTACGACGGACCGGTTAAGGCGCCCATCGCCAAGGGTGACCAGATCGGTGAGCTGATCATCACGCCAGAAGGCCTGTCCGAAACGCGCGTGCCGTTGGTAGCGGACCGTGATGTTCTGCGCCACGGCTTTGTCAGCCGCGTCATGGCTGCGGCCAAACATCTGGCCGCCCGCATCAACTCCGGCCCCGCCCCAGAGGCTTCGTGAGCAGCCACGGTCTTTTCATCAGCTTTGAAGGCATCGATGGCTCCGGAAAATCCACGCAAGTGGCGCGGCTAGCCGAACATCTGCGCGCGCAAGGTCATGACGTAGTTCTTACCCGTGAACCGGGTGGGTCCAAGGGTGCGGAAGAAATCCGCGCGCTTGTCCTTCAGGGCGATCCAGATCGCTGGTCGGCCGAGACCGAGATTTTGCTGTTTACTGCCGCACGCCGCGATCATCTGGAGCGCCTCATCCGCCCTGCCCTTGCAGCGGGCAAAATCGTAATCTGTGATCGCTTTGCCGACAGCACACGCATGTATCAGGGCCTAAGCCGTGGTGACTTACGTGGCGTCGTTGACAGCCTTCACACCCTGATGATCGGGGTGGAGCCTGACCTGACCATCTTGATCGATATGGACCCTGTCGAAGGGCTCAAACGCGCCAAGGGTAGACAGGGTACTGAGGAACGGTTCGAGGACTTTGGCACAAGCCTGCAAGAAGCCATGCGCACTGGATTTCTTGCGTTGGCCGAAGAATTCAACAGCCGGATTCAGGTGATTGATGGTGGGCAAGAGATGAACGCGGTCGCCGCAGACATTCGTGCCGCCACAGATGCAGCACTGACGGCGCGTTCCTAACTTATTTTGCACAGCAACTGGCCGGAAAGTTTGAAAATCCTGTCCCTGTTCCGCCGATGTAGCCGCGCCCCATTTCCAACTCTGCCAATCCCCGTTAAACTGCTCGCATGAGCGATGATGCAGCCCCACAGCCGGAACGTCTTGACGGCGCGCCCCACCCACGCGACGCTCTCAGCCTGATCGGTCAGGATGCGGCGCAAACAGCCTTTGTTGATGCGTTCAACACAGGCCGCTTGCATCATGCGTGGATGCTGACCGGCCCGCGCGGCGTAGGCAAAGCCACGCTGGCATGGCTAATCGCACGCTTCCTGCTGGCCACTCCCGCCCCAGACAAGGGCGGCATGTTCGCGCCAGAGCCGCCGACAACCCTCATCATTCCGGCCGACCATCCTGTTACCCAGCGTGTGGCTTCAGGGGGTGAAGGCCGTATTCGTAACGTCACCCGCACCATCAACCCGACGACAAAGAAGCTACGGCAGGAAATTGTTGCCGACGATATCCGTGCGCTGAACGGGTTCTTCCAGATGTCCGCGCCTGATGGCGGCTACCGTGTTGTTATCATTGACGATGCGGATTTGATGAACACCACAGCTGCCAACGCCCTACTAAAAATGCTTGAGGAGCCGCCCGCCCGCGCAGTGCTGATACTGATCTCGCACCAGCCCTCGGGTTTGCTACCAACTATCCGCTCGCGGTGTCGCACGCTGCCGCTTCGCACGCTGGAGGCCGCCGAGGTCGCAGAAGCCATGGCGCAGGCTGGCGTACAGGCCGCCAATGCAGATGCGCTTGCCGCGCTTTCGGGCGGGTCAGTGGGCGGCGCGATGCGGCTATCCCTGCTGGGCGGCGCTTCGCTTTATGCAGAACTGGTCGGGCTCATGAGCACCCTGCCCCACATGGACCGTCCGCGCGCGCTCAAACTCGCAGAGCTTGCCGCGTCGAAGGGAGGCGAAGCAAAGCGCGACCTGCTTTTCACCCTGATTGATTTACTGCTAAGCCGTCTTGCCCGCACTGGTGCCACCGGCACATCGCCACAACCGCAGGCCGCGCAGGGTGAGGCGGATATCCTCAAACGTCTTTCACCGACCCCGCATCAGGCCCGCGTCTGGGCCGATCTGGCAGCCGGGATTGGTGCCCGCGCGCGGCACGGCATCGCGGTCAACCTTGACCCTGCGGCGCTCGTTCTAGATACCTTTGCAAAGATGGCAAAGGCAGCCCCCCGCTAACAAAACCCGCCAACGCCACCGGAGCCCCATGACCGATACACCCCACATCACCGATAGCCATTGCCACCTCGACTTTCCCGAACTGATTGCGGAATTGCCGGAGGTGATTGACCGCGCAGCACAGGCCGGAGTGGCGCGGATGGTGACCATCTGCACAAAGCTCAAAAACGAACCCGACGTGCGTGCCATCGCTGAAACCTATGCGCCGGTATTCTACGCCGCAGGCACTCACCCGATGAGCGTCGCCTCCGAGCCGATGGCGACGCTGGATGAACTCATCACCATCGCGCAGCACCCAAAGATGGTGGGCATTGGTGAGACGGGTCTGGATTACCACTACACTGCTGAGAGCGCGCAAATGCAGCAAGACAGCCTGCGCATCCACATCGCCGCCGCGCGCGAGACGGATCTGCCGCTGATCATCCACAGCCGCGACGCGGATGAGGATATGGCACGCATCCTACGTGAAGAGCATGCAAACGGTGCCTACACATGCGTGATGCACTGCTTCTCCTCCTCTCCTGAGTTAGCACGTGCCGCGCTTGATCTGGGGTTTTACCTCAGCATGTCCGGCATCACCGCTTTCCCCAAAAGTCAGGAACTGCGCGATATCTTCGCCGCAGCCCCGCTTGATCGCATCGTGATTGAGACAGACAGCCCCTATCTGGCGCCCCCGCCCCACCGCGGCAGACGAAACGAGCCGGCGTTTACCGCCTATACAGCGCGCCGCGCAGCCGAGACATTCGGGATCGACTATGCCGAATTCGCTGCACGATCAGAGGCGAATTTTGAACGCTTGTTCACCAAAGCCGCCGCATACGAGGCCGTCTTATGACCGACATCATGCGTGTCACCATCCTTGGCTGTGGCTCTTCCGGCGGCGTGCCGCGCCTGGGTGGGCATTGGGGCGCATGTGATCCGACAGAGCCGCGCAACCGGCGCAGCCGCTGCTCAGCTCTGGTTGAGCGGATCAGTGATGCTGGAACGACTTCCGTGCTGATCGACACATCGCCGGACATGCGCAACCAGTTGTTGGATGCCGGTGTCGGGCGACTTGATGCGGTGCTGTACACCCACGCCCACGCCGATCACGTGCACGGAATGGATGATCTGCGCATGATCGTGATCAACATGCGCGCACGTTTGCCCGTCTGGGCGGATCAACCCACGCATGACGCGCTGATTGAAAGGTTTGGCTATGCCTTTATCCAGCCCGAAGGTTCAATGTACCCGCCAATTCTGGACATGAACCTGATGGACGGTGATGTCGTAGTAGACGGCCCCGGCGGGCAGCTTCGCTTTGTCCCGTTTCTGGTACCGCATGGCGGCATGGATGCTTTGGGTTTTCGCGTCAACGGCGTGGCCTATCTGCCGGATGTGGCCAGTATACCGGATCACATCTGGCCGCATCTGGAAGGGTTGCGTTGCTGGATCGTGGATGCCCTGCGCCGCGACCCGCATCCAACGCACAGCCATCTGGAGCAGACCCTTGAATGGATCGAGAAGATGAAGCCGAAACAGGCAGTGCTGACCAATATGCACAATGATCTGGACTATGCCACGTTGCAGGCCAAAACGCCGGACCATATCGAGCCAGCCTATGACGGCATGCGGCTGGAATTCGATCTTAGCTGATCCACCGCCTTTCTTCGTCTGCACAAAGCGATGCAGGCAGACCTCTTGCTGCTGCCCGGAACCGCAATTATGCAAACCCTTCTAGACGTCATCTTGCCAGTCTTCCTGGTCATCGGATTTGGCTATTTCTCGGTTTGGAAGGATCTCTTTCCGGTCTCCGGTGTGGATGGCGTGCTGCGTTTCGCCCAAAGCTTTGCCGTGCCCTGCCTGCTGTTTCAGGCCATCGCCAATCTTGACCTGAGCGCCTCATTTAATGCGGGGCTGTTGTTCAGCTTTTATTCCGGTGCAGCGATTTGTTTTGCCCTTGGCACCTTTGGCGCGCGCATTTTCTTCAAACGTGATTGGGAGGACTGTGTCGCCATCGGCTTTTGCTGCCTGTTCTCCAACTCCGTCCTGCTTGGCCTTCCCATATCCGAGCGCGCGTACGGTGCCGAAAATCTGACTGGCAATTACATGATCATCGCGATCCACTCGCCCTTTTGTTACGGGCTCGGGATCATTGTGATGGAATTCGTGCGCAACCGCGGCCAAAGTGGGCTCGCGCTAACGCGCTCAATCGGGCGGGCGATGTTTCATAACCCGCTGGTGATCGGCATTCTGGCAGGATTTGCCGTCAACTTGAGCGGCCTTGCGATTCCTTCGGTGGTGGATGACGCGCTATCGCTTGTCGTGCGGGCGGCCCTACCCGCCGCCCTATTCGCCTTGGGGGGCGTGCTGATCCAGTACAAGCCTGAAGGCGATATGAAAGCAATCGCTATGGTTTGCGTGATCGCTTTGGCCGTGCATCCCGCAATTGTTTGGCTAATGGGCTCTGCCCTGTCGGTGCCGCCTGACCTGTTCCGCTCTGGTGTGTTGACGGCCGCGATGGCGCCGGGGTTCAACGCCTATATCTTCGCCAACATGTATGGCCGCAGTAAACGCGTCGCGGCCTCGTCTGTGCTGATCGCAACAGCTGCGTCAATATTCACCGTGTGGGTCTGGCTGACAATTCTGGGATGACGCATCATATGACCGCGCCCACCCCTACCAATAATACTAAATGGCAAGTGGGGCGGGTGAAGGGCACCAAAGCACCGTTCCGACTTGTACCACCCTGTATCCGCAAATCTTTATATCTTATATTTTACTAGGACTTACCGTCCTAACCTATTCACTACTGTATCAACCCATACAACATGTAGTGGGGGGCCAGTAGCGGGACTGTATGGCGAGAGAGCTGAACAAGCTGGCAGCATTGACTGTAAAGCCCGCGCCAAGGCTGAGAAGTGGCGCAGGATTGCGATCGGCGGCAAAGACCCAATCAAACAGAGCGAAGCAGACCGCCGCGCTTCCCGGCGCAATATGCATATCCTGCGTGTGGCACCTTTGATGTCTTTGACGATCTTCTCGCCTGGGCTTTTGCCTGTTCCAGTTGTCTGTCTCATGTCCCACTCCTCAGTGGTTACGATGAGCCAAGAACACTCTCTTATCAAATAACGCTATTTGGACCCATAAGCGCTGACGTCAGACACCCAGAAGTACAGAAAGCGTTACTATACCTGCTAGCGGGAAAAAGCCTGCGGCAAAGTTCCTTCGCACCAAGCTCAGCTTGATGTTGTTTAAATACCCCAATAATCTGTACTTCGCTGAAACGGCTTCTCTTCATCGTCTGCCTCCTCAGTTGAGAACAAACCAACTCAAAACACCGGGCTTTTCCGGCGAAAAGGTCAAATGTAGTGCGGCTTTTTCGACAGTTTCGTATAAAAGTTTCGCAGTTCGTTACCAGTTCCCCAAACGTGCCACTTTCGCTAAGTATGTCGGTTCGGAAATGAAGTCAGAGGTTTGAGAGCATGTCGTCCGCACCGTCCAGCATCGCGACACCAATCGCAGCTTTGCCTCCATAAAAACACGCGCCGGTGCTCAGAACGGTGAAGCGCTACGCCCTGCATAGCGCCATCGCGGCGCTGATGATGATCCCCGGCATGGGCTCTGCCGAGTCGCCCGTGCTAGATGCTCCCGTCCAAACAGCAACTCCGAGCGTCTACGGTGCTGTGCAGGTGGATACCGCCGATCGTGCCATACCGTCGGCGCAGGAAGTTATCATTGATCTGCCGAGCGCATTTTATGCCGCTCGTCACCAGCGTGGCGAAATCAACGGTCTAAGCTACGTCCTGTTCCCCGACGGATCTGGAAAAACAATGCAAATCAATGACCGGCGTGACGTCCTGTTTCGACTAGAGTGCAAGAAGGGCATTTCATGCACGATAATAGGTTCGACAGAAGCAAAGACGGTTATTCCTGCGGTAGGCGCCTCTAAGCCCATCGCGCCCAGCGCACCAAGTGGCGCAGACCTTGCCCGTTATCTGGCAGAGTGGGTATTGGCTTGTTCAGGCGAGCCGCCAAAAGATGCGCCACTAGAAAACGCTGCGATTGAGGATGCGGAGCCGGAGGCCACAGCTGTGTCGATTACGGCACCAGCGCCAGTGCAGGTTGTGGAAAAGCACACAACCCTCACCAAAAAAATAGCACAGGTATTACCATCCCAGCCCCAGAACGAGAAAGTGCAACCGCCTGAGCCCATCCAAAAGGCAAAACGCAGCATGCCAAGGTCAAAGGCGACGCCGACAGTTGCGCCATATCGGCCTGCGCGTTCCCAGGCTATAATACACAGAACTACTGCGCCGGCCCCTGCGGCAGCAGGGCCACAAACAATCTTCCAGCGCATCAAGCTCAACTATTCCATCACGGGCAGCGTCACCTTGAAGTGGTCCGGCAAAATTGGACAGCGTGCTAAGATGTATCCAACCCGAAC
>NZ_JBALVJ010000103.1:0-8918 GCF_036961165.1 Sulfitobacter sp.
CGATGAAATAGGTGTCGTTGTCCGTACCGCCATCGATGGTGCCTAGAACGGTGCCGCCAAAGCCGCGATAGATGTCATTGTTCCAGCTCAGTGTGACATCGCCGTCAATGGTTCCTATGTTGCGCATCATGGTCAGGCCAGTGGCTGCAACGTCACCGGAGATCAGTCCGGTGTTGGTCATCTTGACCTGGCTAGTGTTTGGAACCGCAGAAGAGCCAAGGGAATTAAATGTAACGTCACCGAAGATCAGCCCTGTATTGGCGATGAAATTATCTGATGGGGAACTGGTAGTGTTGGAATCGGTTAGAATGTCACCGGTGATCAGCCCGGTATTGGTGATGAAATTTTGTTGTGCCCCACTAAAGAGGGCCCTCAGCGCACCAAGGATTGCGCCGGAATTGTCGAGGTGGAATTCAGCGCCCGCGGCGTTGTAGATCGTTGGGCTATTATTAACAATCGGGCCGTTGATCACCCCAGTGTTTACAACCTCGCGGATGTCGTTACCGGCTGAGAGACTAAAGAAAGAGATCGTATAACTGCGAAAGGAGCTCATCGTACCGTGGTTGGCTACAAGGAGATCGCCCCCGTTCGTCGATACGGCGGTTTCCCCTGAAGATATTTCACCGTAGTTCACAACGGAATTGTTCGAACCTGAGTTGAGAAAAACGCCAAGATATCTGGCGGTTACCGACCCTTGTGCGCCAATCAAGATATCCGTGTCGTTGATCGTGCCGTTAAAGTCGATCGCATATTAAGATGCAATGGCACCCTGCACATACACACTCGCTCCTGACAATACGGTCGTATTATAGAACACAATTAGGCCGCCTGTCATGGAAACACCCGGCATAAGAATGACGTCGTCGGTGGGGTCCACAAGGTATACTGAATTTTGGTTTGTTGTAATAAATTCTATTGGCATGGTCTGATCCTTTTATCGCCGCACATATGTACGGCGCAGGTCGAATGAAGTGATTTGATCCCTGTGCAACCGCTCAGATATCCTTGAAATCGGCACCCCCTGTCACCGGATTGGTAATTGCGGCGTTGGTAACGGTGGCTCCCGTATCAGTCAGCAATCGCGGTATTACAGTTGGTGACCCGAACCAGAGCGCTGATATCCGCCCCGTCTGCACAGCAAGCGCCATCGGAGGCGTCGCCGTCGCGCACGACATAAGCGCGTGCAATGGCAGGCGCTGAATGCTTCGGCTGGCGTTTGGTGTTCATTTGGGCGCCGTTGAATGGTTGGTATTAAATTGAAATGATAAAGAGCTTGGAAATGAAGCCGTATTAGGACACCTCCATTGTCGAATCTCCCATGCTTCTTGTTTGCAGGTAAACTAAAATTATCCAATTAAATTAAGTACTTCCCACGCGGATTGAACATTCTGACTTGAGTGAAACTGTCGGCATCCCGATCTGGTCCAAGACGCAATGTAGACCCCGCTGTGCGCAACAGGGCCTAGGGCGTACCAAGGCCCGGCAGGTAAATGGAGCAGGACGCTCTTTTGAGCAGGGGAGTAGGTCGTTTATGGATGATCCGAGATGAGAGTGTAAGTTTCGGCCCATGCCTGCCGTTCTCTCTGCAACCGTTCCAATTGCCGAGATGGCAGCATCCGTAAGGGCGGACCCAAGAAACCTGCTTCGCTGGGGTAGACTGCGACAAAGCAGTATCCGTGGTGATCACACTGCTTTTCGGTCCTTGCACGACCTGAAATGTCCCGATCCGTCCCCCGCCGCTGCCCGGCATACCTAAGGTGCTGGTCAGCGGCTCCCTTATCGCATGAGATCCGATCTCAGCCTAAGACAAGCAATGTCGACTTCCGTTCTGGCTTGGGGCTCTGCTCGGCTAAGCAGCGAAGGTCTGCTTCCCGCCCTTGGTGAAGGCTGCCGCTTACGGCCCATTGCCGACCTTCAGCATAGGATTGCGATGCCGCAGTGCGGCCCGCCATAGGAGACATTCGTCGCAACCCCAAAATTGGGAGACGGATGAATTCACGCAACGCGGACGACGCTGCCATTATAGTTTGTATCGCCAAACTGGCATTTGCGGATCACGCTCGCCCACTGTTGTCGTTTCTTACGAAACGACGCATGCTGGGTCCAAAGAACTGTGGAGAGTAGAATGGCAGCACTTGCAGAGAGAACAGCCTATTCGTATCGAGAGGATCCAGCCGTTCCTGCCTTCGACGACAGTGGTCAAATAGCGGTCATGGACGGCGACTGCGCACTTTGCTCCTGGGGTGCGCGCACAATCGCGAAACTGGATAAAGCTGAGACGTTCCGCCTCTGCCCCGCCCAGTCAAAAACCGGCGATGCTCTCGTGCGTCATTACGGACTGGACCCGGTGGACCCTGAGACCTGGCTCTTTATCGAAGACGGGCAAGCATGGTCCGGTATGGAAGCGATCATCCGGATTGGCGAGCGCTTGGGCGGTGCAGCAAGGCTCGCCAGCCTGTTACGCGTTCTCCCGCGAGGGCTCCGCGAATGGATATATCGCCGTATAGCGCATAATCGGTATCGCTTCGGCAAGTCCGACATGTGCGCTACGCCCAACGATAAGCTGCGCCGAAGACTGATGACCTGGGCATTCTGGGCGATCTAAGTCAAGCGCTCAAAGGACCAATCTCATCCCATTAGCCGTCGTTCCCCAATACTTCAGAATGCTGCGGCGCAGCCTTTCAATGCCACCGTTCGTTTAGCTCGCAGCATTTTGAACTGTGTGGCCCAAACTAAATGTTCGTGTGATCCGGAACATCCCGAAGGGACGAAGGTGCCTGCTGAAGCTGCGGAAGGGCTCACTTTGCCGCCGTTTTCCCGGCCTGCTGGAAGCAGTCCTAACCGCAGACTAAGGGCGCGCTGAGCCGAGTTGCATCTGCGTGGTTTGTAAATATGTACATGGTGGATAGAGATGATGGCCGGTGCAGGTGTCGATCGGTTTATGTTTCCACACAGGCTATCAGCTTTTCTCACTTACTTGTGATAGAAAAAATGCTGCGTCCCTATAGACGACCGGTCTAATGACGCCTATGTAACCGTCCATGGAACAGCAAAACGACACCCGCTCACTTATATTAACCACAGGACGCCGCCTGACAGCCAAGCAGGGTTACACAGGCGTCGGCCTCAGTGCGCTCTTGAAAGAGTCCGGGGTTCCGAAGGGATCGTTCTATCACTACTTCGCCTCCAAGGAGGCTTATGGCTGTGCGCTGTTGAACGAATTTATGACAGAGTATGGCGTTCGCCTGACTGCGTCACTCGCGCATCCCGATATGGATGCGCGGTCTCGGATTTTCACCTATTTTGAAAGGTGGCGCACAAAACAACTTAGCCCGAACCCTGAGGACCGGTGCCTGGTCGTCAAACTGTCGGCGGAGGTTGCTGACCTTTCGGAGAACATGAGCAATATCTTGGAAAAAGGTGTGTCCGATATTGTGACGCATCTGGCGCGCACTCTCAAACAGGGGGCGGAGGATGGTACGATAGTCTCGCTCGAAGATCCCCGAGCCTCGGCGGAAATGCTCTATCATATGTGGCTTGGCGCCAGCCTGATGGCGAGCATCTCGCACAGTGATGCCCCCCTCAATTCCGCAATGGATGCCACAAGGGCGCTTGTTCCAGCACCCTAATTCTCAAAAATTTTTGCCAATTGTATAGACGACCGGTCTATTCAAGAAAGGAAAACCTATGAAAATCTTCTACAAAACCACCGCAACGGCAACCGGCGGTCGCTCGGGTACCGCCACCCTCAACGACGGCAGCTTTTCGGTCCAGATGGTCCGCCCGGACAGCGGCGATGCGGGGGTAAATCCTGAACAATTGTTCGCCATTGGCTATGCTGCGTGTTTCGACAGCGCGATGGAGCTGACGGCCAAGCAGCTCAAGCTGGACTCCACGGGGTCTAAAACCTCCGTCGACGTCGGCATTGGCCAACGCACTGAGGGCGGGTTCGGACTTGATTTGGACATCACCGTTCATCTGCCGGGCACGGCCCGCAAGGACGCGCAGCGTCTGGTCGAAGCGACGCATCAGGTCTGCCCATATTCCAACGCCACACGCAGCAACATCGACGTGCGCTTGCACGTCGAAACCGAAGAGGCCTGAACTCATGAACAATTTTGATTTTCGCAACCCGACACGCATCCTGTTCGGCAAGGGCCGTATCGCGGACCTGAAAGATCAGGTTCCTACTGACGCAAAGGTCCTGATCGTCTACGGCGGGGGCAGTGCTGAAAGGACCGGCGTTCTTGCTCAGGTGCGAGAGGCACTTGCTGGTCGCACTTAGGTCGAGTTCGGTGGGGTGGAGCCGAACCTGCGTTTTGAAACCGCACTCAAGGCGGTTGAGCTGATCGGCCAAGAAGACATTACTTTCCTGCTCGCAGTCGGCGGCGGGTAGGTCATCGACGCCACCAAGTTCATCGCGGCGGCCGCTCTGTATGACGGCGACGCTTGGGACATCCTGACATCGCGCGGGTCGGTTGTGACAGATGCCATGCCGTTCGACACCGTGCTGACGCTTCCCGCGACAGGATCAGAGATGAACCCTGCCTCTGTCATCACCCACGCAGAAAAGGGCGCAAAGCTGCCCTTCATGAGCCCGCATTGCTATCCCGTCTTTTCGGTGCTGGACCCGGAGGTCACTTATTCGCTGCCGCCCCGCCAGATCGCCAACGGTGTTGCTGATGCCTTTGTTCATATCATCGAACAGTATCTGACATATCCGTCTGCGGCGCGCGTTCAGGACGGTTTTGCCGAGACCCTGCTGCGGACCCTGATCGAGCTTGGACCCAAAGCGCTTGAAACGCCGGACGACTACGATGTCCGCGCCAACCTGATGTGGACGGCAACGCTGGCCCTAAACGGTCTGATCGGTGCGGGTGTTCCGCAGGACTGGGCAAGCCATATGATCGGGCATGAGATTACAGCATTGAACGATACCGATCACGCGCGAACTCTGGCTGTAGTGCTGCCATCGCTGATGAACGACCAGCGCGGCCCCAAACGTGAGAAACTGCTGCAATATGCCGCCAACGTCTGGGACATCCGCGAGGGGTCCGAGGATGACCGGATCGACGCAGCAATCGACGCCACGCGCGGATTTTTTGAGGCGATGGGGATCAAGACACGGCTGGGTGACTACGACATCGCCGCGCCCGAAATTGATCGCATCGTCACCGCTCTGAAGGACCACGGCCTGACCGCGATTGGCGAACATGCCGCCATTGCCCCCGACGATGCCCGCCGCATTCTTGAAGCGGCCCTATAGGAGATTTTAAACATGATGCAGACCGAAACAGTCAACCGCCAGCTTGTGCTGTCGGAGCGTCCCAAAGGCGCGCCGACCAAGGACACACTCCGTCTGGTCGAGGGGGAGGTACCTTCTGCCGGCGCGGGTCAGATGCTTTTGCGCACGGAATTCCTGTCGTTGGACCCTTATATGCGGGGGCGCATGAGCGATGCACCCTCTTACGCAGCACCCGTAGAAATCGACGGCGTCATGCAGGGCGGAACAGTGGCGCAGGTCGTTACCTCGAACGTCGATGGGTTCGCGCCGGACGACTATGTGCTCAGTTTCAATGGCTGGCAGGACTATGCTCTGACCGATGGTGCAGGCGTCACCAATCTGGGTAAATCGCCTGCGCATCCGTCTTGGGCGCTTGGGATCATGGGGATGCCCGGCTTTACCGCTTGGGCTGGTCTGACCCAAATCGGCGCGCCGAAGCCTGGCGAGACCATCGTTGTAGCAGCTGCAACTGGTCCCGTCGGTGCCACCGTGGGCCAGATCGGCAAGATCTTGGGCTCCCGTGTAGTCGGCATCGCTGGCGGACCAGACAAATGCGTCTACGCGGTCGACGAATTGGGCTTTGACGCCTGTATCGATCACAAGGCAGATGACTTTGCCGAACAGCTTGCCAAGGCCAGCCCCGAAGGCATCGATGTCTATTTCGAAAATGTCGGCGGCAAGGTTCTGGACGGGGTCATCCCGCTATTGAACCCGAACGCGCGGGTGCCAGTCTGCGGATTGGTATCGCAGTACAATGCGACCAGTCTTCCCGATGGACCGGACCGGATGAACTGGCTCATGGGGCAGGTTCTTCGCAAAAAAATCAAGCTACAGGGCTTCATCATCTTTGACGATTTCGGCCATCTCTATCCGGACTTTGCCAAAGAGATGGGTCCGTGGATCGAAAGCGGCAAAATCAAATACCGCGAAGAGATGATTGATGGGCTGGAAAATGCGCCCGAAGCATTCATCGGTTTGCTGAACGGCGAAAACTTTGGCAAGCGCGTCATCCGCGTTGGCCGCAACTGAAAGTAAGAACATGAAAATTCCAATGGTACTGACATCCCACGACACGCTCGGGGACACTGGCAAAAAAACCGGCTTCTGGCTGGAGGAGTTTGCGGCCCCCTACTACGTCTTCAAAGACGCCGGGGCGGATATCATCTTGGCCTCGCCCAAAGGTGGGCAACCACCGATTGATCCCTCCAGCGACAGCGCGGATGCGCAGACGGATGACACCCGTCGCTTCAAAGACGACAGCGACGCGCAAAAGCATCTCGCGAACACGCTGACACTCTCGGACGTGACCGAAGGGGGGTTTGACGCCATCTTCTATCCGGGCGGCCATGGCCCCTTGTGGGATCTTTCCGAAGACGCAGACAGCAAACGCTTGATCGAGGCCTTCAACGCCGCCGACATGCCCGTTGGTGCGGTCTGCCACGCCCCCGCCGTGTTCCGCCACACGCAAGGGACGGACGGCAAGCCACTGGTTTCCGGCCGCCGTGTGACAGGGTTTACCAACACCGAAGAAGAGGCCGTGGCCCTCACCGACATTGTGCCGTTCTTGGTTGAAGAAATGCTAAAGGCAAATGGCGGCCAGTATGAAAAAGGTGCGGATTGGGGCAGTTTCGTGATGCGTGACGGCAACCTCGTCACCGGACAAAACCCCGCCTCATCCGCCGTTGCCGCGCAAGAGATCCTTGCGCTGCTGAAGTAGGGGGAAATCAATAACCGACCTGATCCTGCATCACTATGAAGCCCCTCCCTATTCCAAAGAAATCAGGATTCCGATGGGTTTCAAGGGGCTGCCCGTCAGTCGTAGTGCGTTAATCGCGCCAAAGGCTGATCTGCTGTCCCTCACAGGTGACTTCAGTCGGGTGCCGGTGCTTCAGATTGGGGCGGATATCTACTGCGAGTCCGCCCTGATCGCCGCTGAGCTTGACCACAGGTTTCCGGCGCGCACCCTTTCCGAGTTGAAGAACTAGTTTTTCACACGTCCTAAAACGAACATCTACGTGTCTATGTGCAGTGCTCTGAACCCGACTTCGCGCCCGCAGCGAATAACCGCATGCCGCCCTTGATGTAGGGCGCAGTGAACGGCCCATATGTATGTATCGGCTGCTGTTCGCAAATGATTTCTGGCATGTTCTCGGAAGTCGCTCATATGTATCGGGCCTGTGATCGACACGCGGGTCGTGGCCTTGTTGGGGTTACACACGCGCCGTGATCTCATTACCGGACAGGTCGATTATGACCATTTGGGCCGTCAGACTCTGGAGGCGTAATATTTCCGTTCCATGCTTTCTATCTATCGCGAACTCCTTTGGATCGTGGTGGTGCTTTAGACGCCAGCCATGTTCTCATCTCTGGGCGCATCAAACGCCGTTTTATGTCTCAATATGCTCCACGCCATCCGGGCCAATTTATTCGCCAAAGCGACCGCCAGCTTGTTGCGATGCATGCGCTCTGATGCGCGTGTGAGCCATGCGCCGAAGCCGAAGTCCGGCCATCGGTGGGGTCGCATCAGGATAACCTTAGCCGCCTGAACGAACAACATGCGCAAATACCTGTTTCCACGTTTGGTGATCCGCCCCAAGATAGCTCGGCCGCCCGTGCTGTATTTTCGAGGGACCAACCCCACCCAAGCTGCAAAGTCACGACCACGATCGAAGGCCTTACCTTCACCGACAGCAGCCACCATCGCCGTAGAGATCATCGGTCCAATCCCAGGCACCGTCATCACGTTGACGCAGTTCTCTTCCATTCGGCTGATATCCTCGATCTCTTTTGAGACTGTATCGATCCGATCATCCATCCACATCCAATCACCATAGAGCCCGTTGAGTATCTTCCGCATCCGCGGCGATACCTCATCTTTGCGGTCTTCAAGGATGGTCTTGAAGGAATTTTTCAACGCACGCAAACCTTTGCGGAAAGTGATGCCCTGCTCAATCAAAAACGCCCGGATCTGATTGATCGTTGCCGTCCGTCGCGACACCAAGCGCGACCTGACACGGTGCAACGCTTGCAAATCGAGCTGGTCTTGGCTCTTCTCAGAGACTGCATTCAAGTTCGGACGCAGCGCCGCTTCAGCGATGGCTTCCGCGTCATTGTAGTCGTTCTTCTGGCCCTTATTGAATGGCTTTACGTAGATCGCTGGAATAATTCGAGGCTCAAAACCCATCTTGCGCAGCGTGCGACTGACAAAGTGGGCATTCAGACACGCCTCCATTCCGACAATACAGCGCGGCAACTTTTCGAACGTCGTGACCAATGCAAGGCGTTTGATCTACTTACGCAGAACGCGCTGACCATCGTGATCAAAACCAACAATGTGAAATGTGTCTTTACCAATATCGATGCCAACCGACATCAGATCATCAAACTCAACCTTCGCCATGCTACTTCTCCTAAATGTAGTTGAAACTAAGCTCAGTCTAACCTGCTGGGTGAAGCAGCCGGTACATCCCATTAGCCGTCGTTCCCCAATACTTCAGAATGCTGCGGCGCAGCCTTTCAATGCCACCGTTCGTTTAGCTCGCAGCATTTTGAACTGTGTGGCCCAAACTAAATGTTCGTGTGTGAAGTGGTCCGGCAAAATTGGACAGCGTGCTAAGATGTATCCAACCCGAAC
>NZ_JBALVJ010000104.1:0-8908 GCF_036961165.1 Sulfitobacter sp.
GATGCATCTTAGCCAAGCCGCAAAACTGTCCTAAAAAGCAGGACCACTTCACTAGGAGGCGCAATCCTGTGAGGCGGCTACCTTTTGACCCCATGGCGGTAGCTTGTTGAGCCGGTTAACGCTGTGCTCATGGATGCGGTCAAGGAGGTCAGCGGGGTAGGCTTGCGGGTCGAGGCCGTTTGGCGCGCTTGGTCAGGTTGTTATCGATACCCAGACAGCAGTCCTCAAGAAACAGCGTGAACGATGGCCTTCAGTGCTCCGATCAGTGATTGCGCCTTGGCGTCCGATACGCAGGGCATTCTCGAGGGAGTGATGGGTTTCACAAACGGTTTCTCTGCGGCATCCACTTCTCCAACGAGTTTCCTTTCCGAACCAATATAAAAACGCGGGTGTCGTCACTTTCATCCCTACTTAGAAAATAGATTCTCCATCCCTCGTTCCTGTCTGATTTCTAGGGATGAAACCCGGTGCCAGCGCGTTTGTCTTGTTAGATACGCAAGGAGGCAATAGAAGTGATTTCAACTGAGCAAACCACAACTGTTCCGTATGATGCCGAGACTGCCGGACGCCGGTCGTGGTTGCGGTTCAGGCCGCTCCCTAGTTGGCGTAACTTGAAAGTTGTGATTGCGGCGCTTTTGCTTGGGGTAGCAGCCAATTACGGTGTCCTCGGTCCGATGACCCATAATATCGATGCCAATCCTGAATTTCAGGCCACCGTGGTCCCGGAGAATGGCAGTGCTGCAGTCGCAACCGCCGCCGCACTGATGGATCGCGAACTGAACCTGCATGGCTGGACTCCCAACGATCAGTGGTTCGCACCGACCGGGCTTCTAGACAATATGCCCAACTTTCAGACTGGCGTAGTCAACGCCGTTGGCCGCTTTAGCTTTGAGATGCTCGACCAAATTGGGCGGAGGAGTGGTTCGTCCAGCGCCGATCCCGATCTTGAGCGTGCATCAGGGTTCTTGCAGTACCCGCCCTATATCTGGGTGTGGGAGCCATCACGCTCTTTCTTGCCCTCAGTCCCTTCCGAAAACCAGTACCGCCAGGGTCTCGAAGCACTCGAACGCTACAACGCCCGCCTTGCGCGCGGTGAGGCTATTTTCGAGCGACGCGCTGATACGCTCGCCGCGGCGCTCTCCCGCATCTCTGACGATCTCGGATCGCAAACCTCACAGATCGTGCGGGCTCAAGACACTGGAAGGTGGATTTTCAGCCGTACCGCCGACGACGTGTTCTATCGGAATAAGGGGATGCTTTACGGTTATGACGTCATCCTTACGGCATTGGGTAAGGATTTTGCTCGGGTGATCCAAGAGCGAAACCTTGGCCCGATTTGGGAGCAGACGCTAAATAGTCTGCGGCAGGGATCGCAACTTCGCCCGCCCATTGTGCTGAACGGCAGACATGACCGATCCATCTTTGCCAATCACCTCGCTCTCCAGGGTTTTGCCATGAAACGCGCAATCCTGCAGCTCAATGAAGTGGTCAGTGTGCTGGCCATCTAATCCAGCCCAACAATCAAAGGAGAACTTTCCTATGTTCAAAAAACTTTTCAGCACTGATCGTGCAATGACGCCTGACAACGTATCCGCAAACCAAAGCCGCGGGCTGGGCACCTTGCAAATGGCCTATGCCGACTGGCGTTTCGGCAATGACGTTGCCGCTATTGTGGTTGCATTCAACCGTCTGTCCAACCGTCGATTACACATGATCGGCCTTCGACGGGAAACACTATTCGATTCCGTTGGAGAAATGATGGTTCACGCCGAGGAAGAGCGCGAAATTGGTCTGGAGATTGTGGCGATAATAGACATATCCGCAAACAAAGATCTTCTCTGTGATGATGCTCTGCTTCCTGCCGAATTCCCAAAAGAAACAGAAACCGCAGTTCAGAAAAGAGACACATAACCAAGCCCCAATTGCACCCCACTTTGGCGCCGGTAAGACCATCACCAGTTGTTCGGACGCGTGAACACGGCCTGCCTTGCAGTCCAATCCGTTTCCTTCGACCATCTCTCAACTCTGTGGGCGAAGCCACTCAAGATCAAAAGGAAATTCGAATATTAACACGATGCAGCTTGGTCGCTTAAGCAAACATCGTAAGCAGATCGAAACGGCGGCCAAGCCTGCCCAAAAATGACTACGTGCTGATTACATACCTGTTTTTCCAATTGATATTCTATTCGCACCAATGATCCGTGAGGTGCCAATCATGAATATACTTCCGGAGTTTCAACCGTCAGTACTGAGCAAAAATATTCCACGTTGCGGACAATTCCAATGCGTAGCTTTAAACCTGACATACACCATCCCAATTCTTCACAAACAACCACCAATCTAGGGAGACACTAAATGGCCACATTCAACGACCGTGAAAAAAGCTTTGAAAACAAGTTTGCTCACGATGCGGAACTGCAGTTCAAAGCTGATGCAAGGCGCAACAAATTGCTGGGTCTCTGGGCGGCGCAGCTGCTGGGAAAATCAGGGGATGACGCTGCCAGCTACGCGAAAGCGTTGGTCAAATCCTATCTCGAAGAAGCAGGACACGAAGCTGTCTATCGCAAATTGTCAACTGACTTGGGCAACAAAGCAGATGAAGCGACAATTCGTGCTAAGATGTCCAGTCTGACGGTTGAAGCTAAAGCACAGATTATGTCTGAGCAGAGCTAATGAGGGAATTTCGCAAAGACACCCACCTTAAACCATTGACCACCAAGTGGAACACGCGTCATTAGACTGTAATATAACTTGCACCCCTGAAATGTTTGGCGTCAATTTATATTCAAGAGGCATTTGGCGGTCCGGCAATGAGCTGTTCAAACGGTATCGTCAAGTTGTTGCCACTAGCTTGAGTTTAGCGGACTAGACGGATTCACCCAGCCGAGATTTCACAAGTAATATCGTGCCAGATTGCGAAAGCATCTGACCGGGCATGGCGGTGGGATCTGGCATTTAAGCGATGACGGCGAGGCCGGAAAAGAACGTTAATTTGATCGTGCGCGGATAGAAATTGTTGTGCGTGTCCGGCTGATTTGAAACGGCTCATCACCCGTTCTCGCCGTCGGGTAGGTTTGTGCGAAACCTCGGCCTGATTATTCAAGCCCTTGTGACTACGATGCTCCAAGCCCGGAACTAATCCCCGCTTTGCGGCACCGTAGGAACGCAGCTTGTCAGTGATCAACACCCTTGGCACGCCGTACTGCTTCATCAATTTACGCATAAAACGTTTAGCAGCCTTCGTATTTCGGCAACTTTGCACAAGGATTTCCAGCGCATTGCCGTGTTGATCCACCGCACGCCACAGCCAGTGTTTCTTGCCACGGATCGAAATTACAACTTCATCTAAGTGCCATTTATCGCCTACCGACGGCCGGTCTCTGCGTATTGATCTGGCATATTGACGGCCAAACTTTATCACCCAAAAGCGTACGGTTTCATGGCTGACGATGATCTCGCGTTGCGCCAACAAGTCTTCAACATCACGCAAACTCAGGCTAAAACGAAAGTACAGCCAAACAGCGTATTCGATGATTTCTGAGGGAAAGCGATGGCCTTTGAAGCCGGGAGAATTCTTGCGCTTAGTCATGCCAAGCGTCTAAATCCGTATGGAACAGCCGTCAACTTGACGATACCGATGAGACCATAGGCTTGCCCGAAGACGTCCGTGAACTCGCCCAAGTGTACCTCGCCCAGATCGAAGGTCTCAATGTTCAGGTTACGGCGCTGGATCAGAGGATGAAGGGTGCTGCTAAAGAAGCTGAAGCGGCACGGCGGGCCCAGACCATGCCGGGCGTGGGGCCAATCACAGCATTAGCAATTGAGACCTTCGCACCTGATCTGAACTGCTTTCGCCGAGGTCGGGATTTTGCGGCATGGCTGGGGTTGGTTCCTAAACAGAACTCGACGGGTGGCAAACCTCGCCTTGGTAAGACCTCGAACCCTCTCGGGACCATGCTTCGCATGACCCTGACGGGCAATGGATGGGTCAACGCGACATTCGCCGGTTGCTGATCTCTGGTGCAATGGCTGTTCTTCAGGCAGTTGAGCGTTTCGGAACGCCGCATAACACTTGGTTGATAAGTATGTTGGAGCGTAAGCCCCGCATGCTCGTCGCCGTTGCATTGGCGAATAAGATGGCGCGTGGTCTGTGGGCCATGGTGACGAAGCAAGTGGACTACCGAACCCCGGCAGCGATGGCATGAGCGCAATGCGCCGTGTATCGCGCCCCGGGACTTGAGTGTGTGAGGAGATCGATGAACAGTAAGGGAAAATGATCGGAAAGATCCGGACCAGACAAAGCAGTCTTTGTGCAGGAGCCTATGAACTCGATTTGTTGATCTGCCTTTGGTTCGCGCATCGCCATACCGGCCCGCGGCTGTATCAACCGCTGCAACAAGAGGCCTGATACATGACCGCATCCGATCACACACTCAAACCGTTCAGAAATCTCTTGCACCAACGGGGGCATCCATACATGCACAAATAGGGCGAAGGGCGTTCTTCCCCCGGCAATGTCAACTTAATGGACTTGGTCAAAAATTAGCTCAGGTTGAGTCTTTATGTGGCCTTGATTTGGAGTGTGAGGCCGCCTCAAATTGCATGGGCGTCAGTTCTGGCGTGGCGACAGGAAGTAGCGGATAGGGTGTGACGGCGAGGGGGGAAGATGATTTGAACTTGATCATGGGCGGCGAGAAAACGCTGGGCTTGGCTAGGTGAATTGAATCCACCTATAGTCTTTTATCGTCGACGAGTAGGCTGATGAGAATCGTTGGATCGATTCTTCATCCCCTGTGCGGTCCACGTCACGCCAAAGCCAATATTTCAAGCCTCGAATGGAAATGACCACCTCGTCAAGATACCACTTATTTGATGGCATCGGCAGTCTCGGCGAATGGCCTTCGCATATCTTCGACATCACGAAGGCGCATAGCAAACCGAAAGTAAGTTCACACAGCGAGGGCGATGATCTCGGGACGAAAACGATGTCCTGTGAAAGGCCCGGGTTACTTAGCTTCTGTCATTCCGACCAATATGATTTCAGATCAGTACCTTCAAATTGACGGTGCCGTATCAGGTCTGGTGTCGCTCGCCTCAGAATTTACAGATACCATTTCAAGTAGGTGGGGCAGGGCGTTTGAGCAGTCCCACTTGAGTGGTCTAATTTGAAAGCAGTTTTACGGCCGACCTTTGGTGCATCGGGAAGATGTGCCTCATGTGTGGTTGCGGGAAAAGATTATTGTCTGCTTTAGCTCGTCAAAGACGCCGCTAACAACTTAGGTTGATTTTCAATGAGGTTCTAGCATTGTAAGGTCATGTGAAACCCCCAGTGACTGGCATCTCGCAGGACTGATGGATCACGCATGGGAAATGGGAAACACCGATGCCCGACCGCACTTCACCGCTGATACTATTCCGGAACCAGACATTTCGTTCTCTGTGGATTGCTGCTCTTGCGTCAAACTTCGGTGGGCTGGTGCAGGCGGTGGGGGCGGCTTGGCTGATGACATCGTTGTCAGACTCGCAAAGCATGGTGGCGCTGGTACAGGCGTCAGTGACGCTGCCAATCATGGTGTTTTCGCTATTGGCAGGTGTCTTCGCAGACAATTTCGACCGCCGCCGCGTAATGCTGATTGCACAGACATTCATGTTCGGGGTGTCGTTAGTATTGACCTTTTTGGCCTTCAACGGTTGGCTAACGCCTTGGTTGCTGCTGTCGTTTACCTTTCTGATTGGTTGCGGCACAGCGCTGCACAATCCGTCGTGGCAGGCGACGATGGGTGATATCGTTAGCCGCGAGGAGCTGCCGGCGGCGGTGTCACTTAATTCCATGGGGTTCAACCTGATGCGCAGCGTTGGCCCGGCGGCGGGTGGGGCTATCGTAGCTATTGCCGGGGCGGCGGCGGCCTTTGCGGTAAACGCGCTCAGCTATGTTGCGATTATTTTAGCGCTGCTACGCTGGAAGGCACCGGAGCGCGATACCCATCTACCGCGCGAACCCATGGGTAGCGCCTTTTCTGCGGGGCTGCGCTATGTGGCGATGTCGCCAAACCTTTTGCGGGTGATCTTGCGCGGGTTCTGGTTTGGCCTGTCCGCCATCGCGTTGTTGGCGCTGCTGCCGGTGGTGGTACGTGAGACGCTGCAGGGCACGGCGTTTGTCTATGGGGTGATGCTAGGGGCCTTTGGCATGGGGGCGGTAGCGGGGGCGATGCTGAATGCCCGCTTGCGCGAAACGTTCCAAAACGAGATTATTGCGCGCGGCGCATTCCTCGCATTTGGGGGCAGCTGTACTGTACTGGCGCTCAACACCAACAGCTGGGTCGCGGGGGGCGCCCTGGTCGTGACAGGAGCCAGCTGGGTGCTGGCGCTGTCGATGTTCAACGTAACCATTCAGCTGTCCACCCCGCGTTGGGTGGTAGGTCGGGCACTGGCGCTTTATCAAACGGGCACTTTTGGCGGCATGGCTGCGGGCAGCGTGATTTGGGGGATGACGGCAGAACGATACGGCCCCGGACCCGCGTTGCTGAGTGCTACCGCGCTGCTGATCGTCGGCGCGCTGATGGGCCTGAAACTGCCCTTGCCCGAGTTTTCCAGTCTCAATCTCGATCCGCTTAACCGGTTCAAAGAACCCGAAACGCTCTTTGACCTGAGTTATCGCAGCGGTCCGGTCCTGGTGATGGTGGACTATGAGATAGCGCCTGAGGATGTGAACGAATTCCTTGCTGCTATGCGGCAGCGGCGGCGGATTCGAATCCGCGACGGCGCTCAACAATGGACGTTGCTGCGTGACCTACAATACCACGATCACTGGAGCGAAAGCTATCATGTGCCAACTTGGGGTGAATATGTGCGCCATAATGAAAGACGCACGAACGCCGATGCGGCCCTGTCCGATCAGTTGCGCAAACTGCACCGGGGAGAAGGCGATCCCGTTGTCCACCGGATGATCGAACGCCAGACCGTGCCATTGCGCGATGATCTCTCGCTCAAGGCGGTGAGAAACTGAAATCGCCAATCTACGGATATTAACCTTCGGCCCAAACCTCGCCCGCACTTTTTGATAAATGATTTGTGACACAGCTGGGGTTGCGGCTCCGGCATGTGCAATATGGTCTATAGGGCATCGTCAAGTTGTTGGCCGCATCTGTTCTGGATGCTAAATCTAATGAAAATTCCAACCATATGCATTCACTATCTAGACCAAATACTCAGCTGAAATGGTGGTAGGATATCGCCGGTTTCACGCTACATAAACTGACGATACTAAGTTGGAAATGCCGTATTTTGGGTTCGTCGTTCTCGGATTTCCTCATAGTCAGCGCCCGCTCGTATCAAATATCGCTTTTAGCGCGATTTCTCTTATAGAAGGGTCGTTAACGGGGAATAGCGAATAGGGCACAATGTGTTCATGGGCACCCTGGATCAAGACAACCCATCGGGCCCCGCCCTATATTTTGTGGTATCCAACTTAATCACCCGGATGGGAGGGCAGGGACTATTTCTACCAACCTGAACAATGCCCATCAGCTAAGTGACGGGAAGCAGTCATCGGAGTCTTAGTCTGAACCGATTAACAGAAGTGGGGGGCGTTAGCCGCGCCCCGCGGACTTTCGCTGCATTTGCTCCTATGTCTGCTTTGAGACGTTTTGTTGCCGTGCAATGATACCCATGGTCGCCGCCACCAGTCTTGAGACCGTCAAACCACCAATGCCGTCGATATCCACCTCCGGCAGGATCTCCACGAAAGCGACTGCTGCAATTTTTCCTCGATCTGCCACTGCAGAAATAAGGTCCAGCACTTGATAGTAACTTAAACCGCCTGGTGAACGTCCGATTGTGTTTGGGGCAATCGCTGGGTCCATGGCGTCTATGTCAATACAAAGAATGACATTCGCGCCAATTTCAATTTGATCAATTGCCGACTGCAAACCGTTTCGGTGTACATCTGGCCCAGTGAAGAACTTTGCGCCCCAAGCCACGGCATCTTCAAAATCCGAGGAATAACCAGAGCCGATTCCGCGTGCTCCGACTTGGATGATCTGTTTGATGTGATCCATCTCTGATGCGCGTCGCATCGTCGAGGGCAACCCCATTGTTTCGCCCATATGGCTTTCTCGCTAATCGATATGCGCGTCGATCTGCAAAATGGTGAAAGACTTTTTGGTGTCGCCCAAGGCCGCAAGCATCGGAATAGGCACAGAGTCGTCGCCACCAATCAGAATTGGCACCACGCCACGGCACGCTATTCTGGAAATGGCATGACGTATGCGGTCGCGGTTTGCAGCAAAATCGGTATCGCTCCAAGGGAGATTACCGCAATCGACTGCACGCTTGGTGCCTTCAGGAAATATCGGTCCGCCGAGATCGAAGTTGTGTCGATCGACGTTCGCCGTCAACGACCCTATCGCCTTTCGTAGCGAGTCTGGTCCGTTTTTTGCATAGGCACCAACCGATCCGTAAGGTGTCGCGCATGGTGCGCCAATGAACGCCGACGACGCATCAATCTTGTTGAAATCGGTACATTCCTCCAGGCCCAGAAAGGTTGTTGTTTCTGTGGCGCCAAATAGAGCGGCTAGATCAGGTTTCTCGTTCAAGGTCGTTCGTCCTTTATTAGAGATTGGAATGTTCGCTGCCGAGCGTCTCGACACGCCGAACTGTAGCCCGCGAACAGTGCCAAGGATAGCCCGGCAAACGCGTAACCGACGCTGTGCGGCCATTCGTTCATGCTGCGGTATCCGTCACAACGGGCTCGATCCGGACGTTAGACTTGGCCATGTCGTCTTCGAGCCGAAGCTCACCAACACGAAATACGGACACGCCCTTTAATAAGCGGGACGTTGCTCCTTTTGCGCCGACCTGTGAAGTGGTCCGGCAAAATTGGACAGCGTGCTAAGATGTATCCAACCCG
>NZ_JBALVJ010000105.1:0-8800 GCF_036961165.1 Sulfitobacter sp.
ATCAAACATCGTTCCGCCCGTTTCCTTTGCGTCGTCCCAGTGAAAACCGATGTTACATTTCCATCTCAGAAAAAAGACACAAAAACTTTGCGACAGAGCCCGCTGCGGCGCGCGAGGGTACCGATGAACGGCAGCAATGGGCCGTTCAATGCAAAATGAAGGCGTAGAATATTTGACGCTGAGGTCGGTCTAGCAATCAGCCTTCATACTTACCCCAAAAGCCCGATTTGCGGCCATGCTTGGCTCTGATTTCCTTCATGTATGTTTGGTGAGAAATATGTGCGCCGTAACTGGTGATTTGTTCTGCCAGAGCGTCACAGGTTTTGAGATGGCGCGCGGCATGCCCGTAGCGTTTGGGGCGCGCCTCGATAAGTGTGAAGTCGATCATCGACCGCAGGACCAACATGGCGGCAAGGGGGTGCTTCTCTTCAAGGCGTTCGGCGGATGGCGACAAGATTTGATAGTAATTTCCGTCCAGTTCGGGCGCGCGTCTTTCAACGAGGGCCGCTGCTCGATCCGGCGCGGGCCAACGGGTCAGGAAACGAAGTGCCGTTAAAAAGCTCGGGTGGTTTGACGCGAATTCGAGCGCACGCTTCTCGGCTTTCATATCCTCAAAGGCGGGCTGCTTTTTAAGGTATGCCTTCAAGGAGTCTTCATCGAGGCTTTGCTCAAATCGCTGCCAGCGGAAGCTCTGCGCATCGTCCGAACGCCCAAGCGCTTCTAATGTTTCGATCCGCACATCATGCCATTTTGGCGGTGCCCATCCGCGCTCACTGGTCTCGGCCCGTTCGATAAAGCCCAACGCGTCCTCTGCGCGGCCTGCCGCTAGCAATCGTGCGCCGATATCAGCCGCGATTGCAGGCACCCGGCGGGTCTTGGTGTCATATTGCGAGATGAATGCATCC
Organism: Sulfitobacter sp.; assembly: GCF_036961165.1. GTDB lineage: Bacteria > Pseudomonadota > Alphaproteobacteria > Rhodobacterales > Rhodobacteraceae > Sulfitobacter. Next base: position 906 of record NZ_JBALVJ010000105.1, read on the forward strand.
ACATCACCTTGGGCGTCGGCAATATCTTTCAGGGCCCGTTTGACCGTACTGTCGCGCGAGCTTTCCCACATTTCATGTGCGTAGGTTTTCCCATTCGAGCCCCAGGCAACAACCTCCCATTCATCTTTCGGCGGAACCACAACAGGTTCCGGCGCAAGGCTTTCGACCTTTGTCTTCAGGGCGTTTAGGCCGACGTCTCCGAGGGCGGGAGCCAGCGTTTCAATTATGCCATCGACTTGACCATATCCATTCCGCTGGATCGCCTGAAATACCTGTTCGGCCAGATCTTCTGGATCGGACTTCGCATCAAAGGCTGCCTTGCCAAGCGCATCACTGGCATCACAAAATATCCCGCTGATGATGCCGCTGCTGTCATCGGATCGTTCATACACTGATTCCGCGATGCCAAGAAACCGCCAAAGAAGCCGCTCAGCCTCAGCCGGATCATTCGGCGCGATCTTCTTTGTGATAGCGTTCAGCTGCGTGTTCAGGTCATCGACAAGCGGCTTGCGGTTCTGCCAGTGGATAAACGTGGTTGCGCGCGAAATTGCGTTCAGGCGTTTCGTTACTTCGCGCCCAACCTCAATGGGGCTAAGCTCGCCTGCAAGTTCCAGGCGGAGAAACCGCTTTGCAGAGGCATCGCCTGTACTCAGCTCTATCAGCAATTCGGAAAGCCGTCTTGCACCCAAACCTTCTAAATTCTTGGCGTTGAGGGTTTTCTTTGAGGCCATGCTTGAAGAACTCCTTTCAGTCTTGAAAATTGGGTTTTGAGGCTCCGCTGAGCCATTCATCTAATTTCGACCAGCGCCTCCGGCCTGAGACGTTCTTGACCGCGATTGCGACGGCTTTCTTCTGTCCCACAAGGACGACGAGCTTTTTGCCACGCGTGACGCCAGTGTAAATCAGGTTGCGCTGCAACATGGCGTAATGCTGGGTCATGACCGGGATCACCACTACAGGATATTCCGAGCCTTGGCTTTTGTGGATCGTAGCGGCGTACGCCAGGACCAGCGTGTCCAACTCGCCGAAGACGAAGTTGACGCTGCGGCCCTCAAAATCGACGACAACCTCACCCTCGACCATGTCGATATCTTCGATCATGCCGATATCGCCATTGTAGACATCCTTGTCGTAGTCATTCTCAATCTGCATGACCTTGTCGCCGGGAGCGAAAGTCCAACCGAAGCGTTCAACCTTTTTGTCGCCTGCGGGGTTCAGTGCCGCTTGCAACTCGATGTTGAGCGAGCGAGCGCCCACGCCGCCGCGGTTCATTGGACACAGGACCTGGATGTCCTTGATCGGGTCAAACCCGAACCGTTTTGGGATGCGCTTGGCGACAAGTTCAACGATGCGCGACACGGCTTGCTCGGGGTCCGCTGCAGGCACGAAGTAGAAGTCCGCCTCGTCCTCAGGCGGCGCGAGGTCAGGCATGCGTCCCGCGTTGATCGCGTGCGCTGTCGTGATAATCTTGCTTTGTGCCGCTTGGCGAAATACCTCCGTGAGCCGCATCACGGGCACGGCGCCTGAGCCAATAATGTCAGCTAACACCTGGCCGGGCCCGACGGACGGCAACTGATCAATGTCACCCACAATCAGGAGAGCTGCATTGCTCGGCACAGCCTTGAGCAGCGACTGCATGAGCATTACGTCGACCATTGAACTTTCATCGATCGCCAGCAGATCGCAGTCGAGCGGATTTTCTTTGCCGCGTTTGAAGCCGAAGGCCTTCGGGTCAAACTCCAGCAGGCGGTGGATGGTCTTGGCCTCCATGCCGGTGGCCTCGGTCATGCGCTTGGCTGCCCGCCCAGTGGGTGCACAGAGCAGGAGCTTTACGGATTTCGCGGCAAGGATGCGCAGGATCGAGTTGACGATGGTGGTTTTCCCCACCCCGGGACCACCGGTGATCACTATGGTCTTGGACTTCAGCGCGAGGCGGATGGCTTCAGCTTGGCTCTCTGCGAGGCTCATACCGGTTTTCTGCTCGATCCAGGGTAGCGCCTTATCCGCATCGATCATAGGCCACGGCAATTCACCACGCTGAATGCGCTTCACCTGATCGGCAATGCCACGCTCAGCCATATAAAGCCCCGTCAGAAAGATGCAGTCTGCCTCGCCCACGGTGTCGGCGGTGACCGTCTCCTCGGTCAGTTCTTCGCGCAGCGCGCTGTCAATCAGATCTGCGGGCACTTCCAGAAGTTTGCCCGCCACCCCAATCAGGTCCGCCCGGGGGAGGCCGCAGTGGCCGTTGCCCATCGCCTCGCTGAGCGCAAAAGAAATCCCCGCCCGCACCCGGATCATAGCGGTCTTCTCGATCCCGAGCTTTTCCGCGATCATGTCCGCCGTGCGAAATCCGATACCCCGGATATCTTTTGCCAGCTGGTAGGGGTTTTCGCTCATCACCTGCACCGCATCAGTGCCATAGGTTTTGAAGATCCGCACGGCCCGCGCCGTGCCCACGCCATGTTGGTGCAGGAAGACCATGATCTCGCGGATGACCTTTTGATCAGCCCAGCCCAACGTGATTTTATCCGCGCGTTTGGGGCCTATGCCTTCGACTTCGCGCAGGCGCTCGGGCGTTGCCTCGATGATATCGAACACATCCTTGCCAAACATCTTCACCAACCGCTTGGCATAGACCGCGCCAATGCCGCGGATCATGCCGGAGCCAAGATACTTCTCGATCCCATCGATTGATGACGGCGCTGAGGTGCGCAGGAACTGCGCTTTGAACTGTAGGCCATGGGTGCGGTCGTTAATCCAGACACCGGATGCAGTAACCCATTCCCCTGCCGAGATCATGGCGGCATGGCCTACCGTGGTAACAAGATCGCGATGCCCACGGGCCTTAACCCGCAAGACGCAAAAACCAGATTCCTGACTGTGGAAGGTCACCCTCTCCACAAGGCCCGCAAGGACCTCCGTATGGCTATCGCCTTCGGTCTTCATCCGCCGCGCTGCGCACGCCGCCAGTCCCATGAAATGTCAAACTGCCCAGACCATACATTGCGGCGGCTTCGGCGCGCATCTTCCTCGGCTGGGATATAGCCTCGGGAATACTGGCAATAGGCCACGGCCCAGCCTTGCTGAACCACCCATGCATTTAGGTCGCTGCCATCCTGCACGCACACAGCAATCGCACGGCCGAAACGATCTGTGTCACGGACGGGGCAGGAGACTTGTTGCCGCCCGATCCGGTCAGACAGTGCCAAGGCTGCTTGTTGGCCACAGCGCCACGACGTGCCGTCTGCGCGAATACATAGCTGACGGCTTTCTGGCGCATCGATGTCGTGCAAGCGGATCCGCTGCCCCCAAACTTCTATCGTGTCGCCGTCGATCACGCTGGTCACTCCAGTAATTGTCTCTGCGTTTGCGGGCATGGGTGCAAAAAGAAGGGCGGCAATCATGGCCAAGTAAAGCATCGGCGACAATACCCTGCGTTTAAAGCGGTATTTTTAGCATTTTGCACAATGATGTCCCGGGGTCGAGTCCGGCTCGTTGCGGACCTCCGCAACAGTTTCGAGCGCTGCGATGGGGCCCGTCAGACGGGTAATTCGTACAGCCTGCAGTAATTTTGGGAATTCATCGTCGGATAATGGGACTGCCAAGACGGCCGCTACAGCTGATCATGCAATAGACGGCATCACCTCATTTCCGATATTCTTGCAGGCCAAGCTCTGCCCACATCCAACCAAAATCGTATTCCGCTAGTGCGGCGTTTTGCTGCTTGTCACTGCGGTTCTCGAGAAGTTTCAGCCAGTCAACCACCTTCTCACGGCCAGCTGCGCTGCGTACAGCTTGGCGCGGCGACTTGCCGTCCAAGGCAGGCAATGGGGCATCCAAGGTTTCGCGGTAATGCTTATCCATATAGTCATGCGTGATCTGTTTTTCGATGTGTGGCGGAATCTCGTCTGCACCTTCCAAAGACGTTTCAGCGCGTTCCTCAGACATCACTTGCTCAACGGTGCGGATTGCGGTCAAAGGCCGCTTCAGACGTTTGCCTGTTGCCTCTATCACCAACGCGTCAATTTTTTCTGCGCGGGCAGCCGAATTCACCTGTACCAGCAGAGATTTCCCTTTGAGCTCCAGGGTTTCCAGCACGGTGCGTCCTGTCATTTCTGTGTCCAACATCATTCCACTCCCCTTCTTGGGCGTGTTGCGCAGGGCAAGCCAGTCCCAGAAACGCGGCCCCTCGGGCACGAAACCTTTGACGTCATCCAAGCAGGCGGCAATTTCTTTTTGTAGCACACCCGGCGCCAAACGAAACCTGAGATCATGAAACAGCACGTCGTCGCCATCCGAGTTGCAGAACTCTGGAATTCCGGAAGACATGGCGTTTGGTAGCGTGGTAAACAACCAAGCGCTGGTAAAGACGGGGGCGCAGTCCATCAACTGGCGCGTCGTTAGCTGTAACGGGGCGTTCCCCTTCAGTTTCAGTGCTGCGCGAAGCCCTTCGAACAGAAATTCGACGGCTTCAGCCGAAAAGGCCAACAATGCGCCCGAGATGACGTGCGTGTCGCCCTCGGCAATCACGCGGACGGCAATTCGGTCCCATTGCTTTAGGGAACGCGTGGCGGACTTTTCAAAAACGGTGACCGGCTCCCTATCACCAACCAAGTCCTTGAGCACCATAGACTCGCCAAGTTTAACGTTACTGACTTCGTAAAGGCTCACTGGCGTATCGCGAAGAGCTGCAAAATATTCTCTATTGGCGGCCGTTTCATTCCAGCCACGACGTTTAAGGTAGAGGTCAACGACACTCTCTTTACCGTCCCTGCGCGAAAGGAAATCCTCGAATCCGCATCCCCACAATACACCAGGCCATGGTTCCCCTAACAGTTCGGGTAGGTCATCGTAACCCAGATCAAATTCCTCGAGTGCAGGCATGAGGTGTTCGGCTGTCACATCCTGTAGCCGCCCGAACCAGAGATCATCCTGTCTGATGAAATGCAGCAAATTTGAGATGTCATTTCGCATATCAGCCCTCCAGAATCGTGCATCTACAAGGTACACCTATAGAAAACACGCCGTAAGGTTACCAATAGTTCGGAGGCACAACATAGCGTCTGCTCGCAGCCCACGGCCGCTATTCTGTCAGTGAGTGAGTGCTGACAGCACCATCTGCCTATTTTTCAAGGGCTTTGCGTTTCTTGGGGGGTGCGCTCGCTCCAGCCTTGCCCCGTTTTTTCCCTCGCTGCTTTTCAATCCAGTTAGACATGGCAGTGGAACTGACCATTGCGGCCGCCGGGATCGCAATCCCGTCCGCCTCCGCAATGTTCTTTGCATAGGCTAGTTGAGCGGGACTTGGCGGTTTTTCACCTGAAGCAGCTGAGCCATCCTTGGGCTTTTTAGGGGCGTAGGCCTCAAGAAAGGTCCTGCATACGTCAATCGATCTTGCATAGCCTCGAGGCAGGTGGAGCTGCTTCTCGCGTGCAATCGACATGGCAAAGCGCTTCATTGCAGGGGTCGGAGGGCGGTCAGGCCCTCCTTTTACCGCATTGGTTTTGAGAATTAGTCCAACGCCATTCTGAACTTCGGTCTTTAGTTTGGTAATGATGCGATCGGCGACCTGACATACAGCGTCTATTGCGTTCCCCATCTGCTGTCGCCCCGCGACGACATCGTCGAGCAATTGCTCAAGCTGAGCTGTTGCGCCAGGATCGACCAAAGTCGGATCGGCTTGGTTCAGTACGCCGAAGAGTTCTAACCCGCTCTCAGTCGGCACAATGTTCTTGCTTTGATTGATCAGAAACTTCTGCCGTTTGAGCCCGTTAATGATTTCTGCCCGCGTGGCGGGTGTTCCTATTCCCTTTGCTTCTTTCAAACGCTCGCGCAACGGCGCGTCTTCGACGAAGCGCCAGGCGTTCTGCATCGCTTCGATCAACGAACCTTCGTTATAGCGCGTTGGTGGGCGCGTTTCCTTTGCCTCGACCTTCGGGTCGTGCAGGGTGGCCTGCTCACCGTTTGTCATCACGGGTAACATCTGCGCATCGTCAGATTTCTCACTCGCAGGAACCCAATCCGGAAAAGCCGCCCGCCAGCCAAGATCCAGTGGCTGCCTGCCCGTGGCGTGAAACGGGGCGCCCGGAACGGCCACCATGGCAATGGTCTGACGGAATCGAAAGTCTGGCATGATAGCGGCGATGTAGGCCCGCGCGATTACGTCGAACAACTTTTTCTCATCCGTGGCCAACCGCGGCCAGACCTCTTTCAATGTGCCTATTGTGTTGGCGTTAGGGATTACCGCGTGATGGCTGGCGTCTTGGACGCCTTTGTCGTGAAACGCTCCTCTGGGACCTTTGCGGATTATAGGTTGCGCGGGCACGGGGATGTCTTTGTAGGATTGACCAGCTAGAAGGCCTGCGATGGTTTTCGGAACATCTGCGATCAAGGACTCCGGCAGGTAGCGCACCTCGGCACGGGGATAGGTGATGATCTTTTTGCCCTGTCCATCGTAGAGCTCTTGAGCCACATCCAGCGTCTTCGATGCGGCCCAGCCAAACCGAGACGCACACAGTTTTTGCAGCGACGGCAAGTCATGCAGTTTGGGTGGGCTTTGCCGTTTGTCTTCCACGGTGACGCTTATTGGACCGCTGAAGCCATTGGCGTTTCGTGCAATCTCTTCGGCCATTTGCCGCTTGAGGATGCGGTTCTTCGGCGCGCAGCGCATCTTGAAGTGCCCCCCGGCGACCGATGCTGTTGCAACAACTTCGAAATAGTACGTAGGCACGAAGTCACGTATTTCGATCTCCCGCTTACACACGATGGCCAGGGTCGGCGTTTTGACCCGGCCGATGCCAATCACACCGCGAGCGCCGCGGCCCAGTGTTACGGTTGCCGTTCGAGTGAGGGACAAGTTGTAGATCTGATCGGCTTGCCGTCGAGCGACTGCCGCGGCGTAGAGGCCGGCATATTCATGGTTCGGGCGCGCCCGACGAAACGCTTCTCGGATTGTCTGGGGGTCTTGAGCGGTAAACAAAACCCGCACGACCTCACCTTGATAGTCGAAGTGCTCGAGTATTTCTTGACCGATCAGTTGGCCCTCGCGGTCACAGTCGGTGGCAAGCCAAACCTTTTTTGCCGAGCGCAGAGCTTGGTGGATCGCCTTGAGTTTCGCGGCCTTGTTGCCCCCCTTCGCAGGGCGGGTCGCATACAAACCGTTGGGGCGTAGCAGGACTGGTGACCACCGTTTCCATTCGGGCATAACGTCCTCGGGCTCCTCGAGATCCAATAGATGCCCCTCTGCAGGGAGTATGGTCCCGAAGCTTGAGCCAACGGCCGCCCGGACATCTTTTGCCTGGCTGGATTTTTCGGTGATGATGATTTGGTCGACCATTACGCGCCACCTGCAGCTGATCTTGGGATTACTGACTTAAGAACATATGGGGAACGCCTGTGGATCACAACGTAAATCCGTATGTTGTGCTTTTGAACGTGATCGGCCTCCCCTGAGCTGCCGCTCGTCGGTAGATCTGATGCCGCGCCGCAGCGTCGCCAGATCGGTCATTCGAGGTCCGTTGTACGATAGGAATCCGGCTAACTGGATATCAAAGGTACTGTCGCAAAGTTTTTTCTTGAAGAATTTTGTTCTTCGCAGACCTACTTTTAGGCCTCTGGAATGCCAAATTATCCAAAATTTCGGCCATACAAGAGAAAACTTTCGGAAACTTGACGTCCAAATGTGTCGGGCGGAGAACAAAATTCTAGTTTTTTGATGCGTCGCCAAGCTTTGCGACAGAACCTGCGGGAATGGGGTCAACCTACGTGTGAGTTTGACGCGGAAATTGCTGAGGCATCGCGCTGAAGAGGCCTTAGGCAGATAGCACTTGCGGTCCGTTGATTGAAACTGAAGTGGTCCTGCTTTTTAGGACAGTTTTGCGGCTTGGCTAAGATGCATC
>NZ_JBALVJ010000106.1:0-8717 GCF_036961165.1 Sulfitobacter sp.
CGTTCGGGTTGGATACATCTTAGCACGCTGTCCAATTTTGCCGGACCACTTCATTTCGAGGCCGTCATCCGATCTGAATCCGTATTGAAAGGTTTATTCGGCGACGCATGGCCCGAGGGTCTTACCCTTGAGGAGAACCTGACCGACCTGCACTGGCATCACCGCGAATTTACCTCCAAACGGTCTTTCGCATGGATCATCCGCGATGCGTCAGGCACCTATCTAGGCTGCGCTTATCTGTACCCCTCCATCGGTAAACGTGGTGCGGGCGACGCCGTCTACTGGATGACCGATACGCCCGACCGGCTGGCGCATCTTGCCACGTTCGGCGCGCTTTATGAGGACTGGCTGAAAGGCCTCCTGTCGCCTTCCTATGTCCTGGATCTCACGAACAACGGATCATTGTAGGATCAGCGTACAAAAAGTTGCCGTCGTTCATGGCTTCATGCTTTGAGATACAGAGTATTTTAGCCTATTGCTCTTAGCTTGAAGTGCTGCGCCCCTGTCGGGTCCGCTGCACTTCATGCGTTCAATTGCCCCAAAAGCACCGCCCCAAATCATTCGGGAACGCGCCTAGGTCTTGCCGAGGATTAGGCACGATCCTTTACCTCAATCAACGCCACAACCTGACCCAATTGCAGCGCCTGTCCGGGGGTCGCGCGAAGTTCGCTGATGCGGCCAGAACACGGGGCTTCGACGGCCATTTCCATCTTCATGGATTCGACAATTGCGATCGTCTGACCTGCCTCGACCACGTCACCGAGTGCAACCGTGATTTTCCACAGGCCACCAGGCACCGGGCTTTCAACCCCCATGAAGCCGTCGGGAATGTCCTCGGCCCTGTCGGCGTCCGGGACACTATGATCAGGGTCGAAACTGTCCAAACCCTGCTCTTTCCAGCGCTGGCGTTCGGCCTCAAAGGCCTGTTGCTGCGTCGTCTTGAATCGCGATATATCTGCCGCCTCGCGAGTTAAAGCCTGTTTGTGATCGGCCCATCGCAGCGTCGTCTCTTCGATCTTGATCGGGTATTGCCCATGGGGAAAGGCATGCCGCGCCTCGGTCAATTCCTCATGCGACACCGGGAAAAAGCGGATCTGATCAAAGAAATCCAATAGCCAGGGCTGCTTTGCGAACGCCTGCGTGCGCCGCCATGTGTTCCAGACTTGAATGGTGCGCCCGACCAGCTGATAGCCCCCCGGCCCCTCCATCCCGTAGATGCACATATAGGCGCCGCCGATGCCGACGGCGTTTTCAGGCGTCCATGTGCGGGCGGGGTTGTATTTTGTGGTCACCAAGCGATGGCGCGGGTCAATCGGCGTGGCCACGGGCGCGCCCAGATAGACATCACCCAGACCCAGCACCAGATACCTGGCGTCATAGACGATTTTCTTGACCGCCTCTTCATCCGGCAGCCCGTTGATCCGCCGGATAAACTCGATATTCGAAGGACACCACGGCGCGTCCGGTCGCACGAGTTCTTGATACTTGCGCATCGCCAATTCGGCCTGTTCATCGCCCCATGACAGCGGCAAATGCACGATCCGCGAGGGGACGGTGATCTCTTCGGCGGGTGGCAATGCGGCCTCGATGTCCTGCAACAAGCCCAGCAATTTTGAGCGCGGCAGTTTGGTGCTGTCGTAGTGGATTTGCAGCGACCGGATGCCCGGCGTCAGGTCAGTCACCGGCAGCTTCGCATCCTGCACCGCTTGCATCAACAGATGCACGCGCAGGCGCAATTCGATGTCCAGCGTCATGTCGCCATATTCAACCAGCAGATTATCGTCGCCCTGACGGCGGTAGACGACCGGCACAGGGCCAGTGTCATTCCGTCCCAAAACGGCCGAACCCGAAGCGTGGAAGGCAGGGGCCACGACCGGATCATCCGCGCGCGCTACGGGTACAAATCGGATGGTATCGCCGGGCCGGAACTGGCCCATTTTCCAGCGGTCTTCACTGGCGATGACGGCAGGGCTTACAAACCCGCCAAGGCTTGGCCCGTCCGGCCCCAGAATGATCGGCATGTCGCCGGTAAAATCAATCGCCCCCACGGCATAGGCGTTGTCATGCAGGTTTGACGGATGCAGCCCCGCTTCGCCACCGTCGCTGCGCGCCCATTCGGGCGCTGGCCCGATCAGACGCACGCCCGTGCGGTCAGAGTTGAAATGCACCTTATAGTCGGTGGCAAACAGCGTTTCGATATCGCGTTCCAAAAAGAAGTCCGGCGCGCCGTGGGGGCCGTAAAGGACCGAAACCTCCCATGTATTTGTCAGCGCGACAGGCTCAAGCGGTTGCGGTGCCGTGCAGGGTGCCGCACCGATGTGCAGTACATCCCCGGTCTTAAGCGTGCCCATCGCGTGACCGCCGAACTGGCCCAGACCAAAGCAAGCGCGTGAGCCCAGAACCTCGGCCGCGTCAAACCCGCCTGCAACGGCCAGATAGCTACGCTGTCCCGGCCCCTCGATCTTGCCGATCCGCAGCGTCGCACCTTCGGGGATGTCGAGGACAGGCCCTTCGACCAGCTTATCGTTCAGATGCAGTGTCATGCGTGCCCCGGTCAGCGCGATGCGCGCGGCACTCAGGAACCGCAGCGTCGGCCCCATCATCGTCAGCTCAAGCGCTGCTGTGTCTGGGTCATTGCCCAACAAGCGGTTGGCATTGCGGAACGACACCGCATCCATAGGCCCCGAGGGCGGCACGCCGACATGCCACAGGCCCAAACGCCCAGGCAATTCTTGCAGGCTGGATTGCGCCCCCGGTGCCACGACTTCGATGCAATTGGCCGTATAGGCAAAGCTGTTGAGGGCAGTCGTCGTCACCTTGCCCGACACGAAAACCTCGGAGGCTGCGATGGCGCGCAGATAGCCGAGATTGGTCTCGATCCCTGTCAGGGTTGTGGCGGCCAAGGCGTCCTTGAGCGCTGCAATCGCAGCATCGCGATCCGCGCCAGTAACGATGATCTTGGCAAGCATCGGATCATAAAACGGGCTGACATCTGTCCCGGTCTCGACCCACGTATCAATGCGCGCATTACCCGGAAAATCAACATGAGTCAGCCGCCCCGACGCAGGACGGAACCCCGCATGCGGCACCTCGGCGTAAACCCGAACCTCGATTGCGGCCCCTTTCGGGACTAGGGGCGTGTCAGGCAAAACGCCCTCCCCCGCAGCTTGGCAGATCATCCATTCCACCAGATCAATGTCAAAAACCGCCTCTGTGACCGGGTGTTCGACCTGCAACCGCGTGTTGACCTCAAGAAAATAGAATTCTTCGCGCAGCGGGTCATAGATGAATTCAACCGTCCCGGCAGAGGCATAGCACACCGAGGCACACAGCGCCGTCGCCGCCTGATGCAAGGCTTGGCGGACCGCGTCCGGTAACAGGGGTGCCGGTGTTTCCTCGACCACCTTTTGGTTGCGCCGCTGCAAGGAACAATCGCGTTCCCCAAGGGCAATCACCCGCCCTGCCCCATCGCCAAAGATTTGCACTTCGACATGGCGCGCATCCGCGACAAAACGCTCAAGAAACACCCGCGCATCCCCGAAACTTGCTGTCGCCGTGCGCCCGACACTTTCAAATGCCGCCCGCAGCGCGCCTTCATCGGCGCAAAGCTGCATCCCGATGCCACCACCCCCCGCCGTGCTTTTGAGCATCACAGGATAGCCGATGCGCGTCGCTTCCTGCACGGCCTCTTGGGCAGTCTCCAGCAGGTCCGACCCGGGCAACAAGGGCACGCCCGCCGCCAGCGCCAATTCCCGCGCGGTGTGCTTCATGCCGAAATCCCGCAGATGATCAGGATTTGGCCCGATAAAGGTGATCCCCGCCTCGGCCAGACGCGTGGCAAAGCCCACGTTCTCAGACAAAAACCCATAGCCCGGATGCACCGCCTGCGCGCCGGTTTGCTGGCAGGCGGCAATCACCGCCTCCACATCCAGATAGCTTTGCGCAGCGGGCGCAGGCCCTATGCGCACGGCCTCGTCCGCCAACCGCACGGCAGGCGAAAACCGATCCGCATCAGAATAGACCGCGACCGACGCAATACCCATTTTGCGCAGCGTTTTGATTACGCGCAGAGCGATTTCGCCACGGTTGGCGACAAGTACCTTGGTAAACATATTCTAGCCTTTGATCACAACACGGATCGGCGTCGGGTCGAAGCTGTTGCAGGGGTTGTTGATCTGCGGACAGTTGGAGATCACGCACAGCACGTCCATTTTCGCCACCATTTCAACGTGATCGCCGGGGGCGGAAATGCCGTCATCCACCGTCATCGCCCCATTGGCACCGATTGGCACGTTCATGAAAAAATTGATGTTGGCGACGATGTCCCGCTTGGTCATGCCGTGACGGCCCAGCTCGAGAATGAAATTCTCGCGGCAGGCGTGTTGGTACAGCGTATCGTGCCCAAAGCGCACTGTGTTGCTTTCACACGAACAACACCCCGCCGAGGTGTCATGCCGACCGGACGTATCCGCCGTTACCGTCAGCATCACCCGCCCTTCGGAAGACATGATCTGGCTGCCCGTGGTGATATAGGCGCTGCCTTGGGCGCGCAGAGTGTCCTGACTGGAATAGCGTTCGGTAAAGTCGTCCGCGCAATAGAAAATCGTGTCGATGGCCTGCTGGCCATAGGTGTCCTCGATGCGGATCGTCTGGCCCTTTTTCACGATGCCCGACCATGGTTTCTGGGCGGGGATGTCAAATGTCTTTTCCATACGCTTAACCCTCTGACTTTGCGTTGTTTTCAAAGCCACGCTGGGCTTCGGGTGTTGCGGTGCGGCACAGATCATCGGGGGGCACGGGTACAGCTTTGATCTTGGTGATCTCAAGCGGTGCGGGCACCTCGCCCGCCTTCGGGTCCAAAGGATGCGGGCAGTTGGACAGAGCGATCAACAAATCCATCTCGGCGCGCAGATCGACCCAATCGCCGTCACTGATCATCCCGCCACGCCATTCAAACCGGCCGTCGGCTGTCACGCGCACGGGCGCAAAGAGGTTCAGCAACGGCATCAGATCACACCGATCCAAGCCCAGTTTGGCGGCGGCCAGAATCATATTGTCGCGCGTATTGCGCATCAGGCGATCGCCGTATTGCGCCACCGTCGCGGGCGTTGATCCCCCCGTCAGCGCATCATGCGCACCCGAGATATCCTCAACAATCGACAGCATCACCCGCCCCATATCCGAGAAGACCACTCGGCCTTTCTTAAGCTCGGTCGTCCATTGCAGCTTGACCGTATCGGGCAAGTTCATCCGCTCGGACGTGTCTTTGGCCGACCACGCGGCCAGCGCAACGGCGGACACTGGTCCTTGCGGCACAAGGCGCAGCACTTCGCCTTTGGCAAGGCGCAAGGTGGTGTACCAGCCCCCCGGCACATGATGCGTCATCGCAACTGTTTCGGCCTTTGGCACCGGCGCGGGGCGCGGGCTGGGGGTGGGCGGTGTCTTGGGCGAAAACGCCAGCCCGATGCGCTGGTGTTCCTCGTAGCGTTGCCTGTCGGCAGCGATTTGTTCAGCGGTGCGGTGGATGTGCATATCAGGTCTCCGTGCGTTGGTCGGGTCGTCCCGTTGCTGCGCCGTGAGGGGTCAGGTCGTCCCAACCGAGCGCGTATTCAGTTTGAAAAATCGTGCTGGCCCCTGCCTTGCGTGGCGGCCAGATGTCGATGTCTTTGGTGATCGCGACACCATAGCGCATCACCTCTTCCGGCAAGGTCCGCGTGCGGCCAAGGGCCACCACGCGCGTGCCAAGGGTAAAGGCCTCACGCAGATCATGGGTCACCATTACCACCGTCATGGGCAGTTCATTCCACAGCCGCAGCATCAAGCGGTGAATGTCGCTACGAATGCCGGGGTCCAGCGCGCCAAAGGGTTCATCCAGCAACAGCACGCGCGGCTTCATCATCAGCGCCTGCGCAAGGGCAAGGCGCTGCTGCATCCCGCCAGACAGCTGCGCGGGGTATTTGTCTTCCGATCCGGCCAGACCGACTTCGGCGATCATCTGACGTGCAGTCTCGGCCAAAGCGCGCCGCGCGGCCCCAAAACTGCGGCCCCATATGCGACCAGCCTGCATTTCAGGCCCCAGCATCACATTGCCCAGAACCGTCAGATGGGGGAACACAGAATATTTTTGATAAACCACGCCGCGATCCGGTCCGGGTTCGTCCGGCAAGGCGATACCATCCAGCAGAATGGTCCCACGCGTCACCTTTTCCTGCCCCAGCAGCAGCCGCAACAGGGTCGATTTCCCGCAGCCCGACGGCCCAACCAGCGCCACGAAAGACCGCGGCGCGATCTCAAGGCTGACGTTTTCCAGCACGACCTGCTGGCCGTATTCCTTCCAGATGTTCTTGACCGAAAGCGCCGTCATCTGCCGCCCTCCAGTTCCGACCACGGGAACAGCTTGCGGCGCAAACGGTCGATTGCGAAATCTGCGCTTGCCGCGAGGAAAGTAATCCACGCGACATAGGGAAAGATGATGTCCATGGATAAATAACGCCGCACCAAAAAGATACGGTAGCCTAGCCCGCTGTCCGCCGAGATCGCCTCGGCTGCGATGAGGAACAAAAATGCGGGCCCCAGTTGCAGGCGCAGACTGCTGAGCAGGCGCGGCATGGCTTGCGGCAAGACGATGCGAATGGCGATCAGCCAGCTTGAGGCCGACAAAGTCTCGGCCTTGACGATCTGTTCACGGGGGAGTGCCAGTACCGTTTGCGCCAGATCGCGGATCATGATTGGGGCGACCCCGATCACGATCAGCGCGATCTTCGAGGTTTCGCCCAAGCCCAGCGAGATGAACAGGATCGGCAAAAGCGCCAGCGGCGGCACCATCGACACAAAGCTGACGAAAGGCACCAGCAAGGCGCGGAAAAATGGCAGGATGCCAATGCCGATACCAATCACCAGCGCCAGCGCCGTTGATATCCCCAGCCCCGCGCCCAACCGTTTCAGGCTGGACCATGTGTCCGTCCACAGCAAATAGTCACCAGTCCGACGATCCGGCGTAAAGGCCATCAGATCAACGGCAGCGACAATGCTGCTGAAGGCAGGCAACAGCTTGTCGTTCGGGTTTTCCGCCAGCCGCGACGCCGATCCCAGCAGATAGGCAAGGATCAGCAGCGCAAAAGGCGCGAATTTCAAGGCGGTCGCCAAGGGGGGCGACAGGTGCTGGTTGATCAGACGCATGGCGCTGCTTCCCGCTTAATTACCCTTACAGCGAACCGTCAGCCGCCATTTGCATAAAGGTATTGTCAAAACGGAACTTCACATTTGCCGTGTCGCCTAGCATCGTCCCATCAGGCAATTCGATCCCGATTGCGTCTTCCGATGTGGCACCGGGGGTCAGCAAACCCTTGTCGAAAAGGAACGCTCGCACCAGATCCATGGTCGAGCCTAACTCGGGTGACGCGGCAAAAGCGACAGCCTCTGCCGGGTCAGCGAACAGCTTTGTCGCAGCCATTTGCGCCTCGAAACCCGCCTGATCCGTGCCCGACGCTGCCCCCATCGCCCCGCGTGCCGCAGCACCTTCTGGAGTGTCCGAGGTCATCAACGCCATCGTTTCATACCAGATGCCCGCAAGCGCTTGGCCGAACTTGGGGTTGTCGGCCAGCACATCCGTGTTGGCCACCATAAGGTCAATAATTTCGCCCGGGATTTGCGCACTGTCGAAGACTTTAGTCGCATCAGGAAGGGCCACGATCTCAGATACCATCGGGTTCCACGTTACCATCGCTGTCACGTCAGGAGTCTGGAATGCGCCGACCATATCGGGATCAGCCGTATTGATAACGGACACGTCCCGCTCTGACAGGCCGACGCTGTCGAGCGCGCGTGCCAGCAGGTAATGCGAGACCGAGAATTCAACCAGATTAACGTCACGCCCGGTAATATCGGCCAAACTGCCCTCGCCCTTGATAAACACCGCGTCATTACCGTCCGAGAAATCGCCGACGATCAACGCCGTCGTGTCAACGCCCCCCGCAGCGGGGATCGACAGGCCGTCCATATTGGTCAGCGTGACCGCGTCATAGCCGCCCGCCGTATATTGGTTGATCGATTCCACATAGTCGTTGAACTGCGTCACCTCGATCGAAATTCCGTATTTATCCGCCCATTTATCGACAATCCCGGTATCCGACGCATAGCCCCACGGCATCCAGCCGACATAGATTGACCATGCCACTTTGAAATCTGTCTTTTCCTGAGCCCATGCCGCGGGCGCGAAGCTAATCGCGCCAAGCGCTGCAAGTGTGGTAAGTGTCAGTCTGCGTTTGATGGTCATTGAATGTCCCTTCAGTTTCAAAAAGGGGATCGGCGACAAGACATCGCGGCCAATCCCTTGGCTTTGCGAGGTCTCCCGGGCTTTTGTCCCGCCGTGCATCTGGCGGGTATGTCTCTCCCGGCAGCTTTGGCTCTTGGACCAGACACGTCATAGTACGCCGGAACCCTAGCCAATAATCTCGACTTCAAGCTTTGCTAGAAATTATGCTTAGGCAAGCGCGGACGCAAAGGAGCTTAGAATTAAGATGACTTGCTTAAAAATTACCCGATTTTTTTAAGCTTTGCAGAAAATTCGCCCGCTTTGAGAATGCAAAAAGCCCAAGCATGTCTGACGTCAGACAATATCAAGATTTCAGCCATCAAAAGCGCTTGGATACCCCACGTTATTCTTGGTTTGAAGTGGTCCGGCAAAATTGGACAGCGTGCTAAGATGTATCCAACCC
>NZ_JBALVJ010000107.1:0-8693 GCF_036961165.1 Sulfitobacter sp.
ACCAGATGCATCTTAGCCAAACCGCAAAACTGTCCTAAAAAGCAGGACCACTTCAAACACTCCCAATGAAAAACAGCTTTCCGCTTTTAACTGGCAATGGCACTCTTAGATTGATGCGTCGCTATACGGCAGCGAGGTTTAATATCATCGAAGCGTGCTCGGTTTGTATTTTGTGCAACCGTTTGTGTAGTTCTTTATAATACCTTTTTAGGCCGAAGTCGAATGTGATTACCGAAGTGGATGTGAAGTTTTTCAAACATCTGATGCTTGATCCAATAGGCAGCTGAGGCACTGTGCTGACAATACACGTTATTGTACTAAAGCTTCAGCCATCCGGATCACTGACGAACGTTGCTCTACGATGATTTTGACGTGCATATATCTTGCTTTCATCTGTCCGTAATTTTTTCAGGCTGACCCTACACAAATTTGCAGAAGTTTTAAGGGGCAGGAAGCAGGCCGCTGGTTGAATGATCGCGCTGAAAGTTCACACCTTCCATTTCGACGAAGAGAACGGGCGATGCTTCGCTTCCGACAGATGCGATGTTTACAGAAATTCGCCGCTGTCCACTTTTCAGTCTACAACCATCTCAATCAGGAACGCCATCTCTACTCACGCGATAATTTCAAGCTCAACTGAAGCGCCGCTCTCGCCGAGTGGCACCAGCTTTGTTCCGCATAGGTTCGCGGATACTGCGGGAAACTGAGACGAGTTTGCATTGGTCTGACAGCACCAAGCTTAGGCCTTCCGGGCGCTCAGATAGTCTGTCAAAGTATTAAAGCTCTGCATCTTGGGATAATCCGCCTCTGGCATATCTAGGTCGAACCGTTTGCTTAGAGCGGTGATAAGCGTCAGGAAGTCCATGGAATCTATTTCAAATTCATCCCTTAGGTCTCCTGCCAGATCAATGTCCTCAAGGCTTTTATCCGGGGCGATCCGATGTAACTCTTCTGCCAGTGCGGTTGAAACATTCTGATCCGTCATAGGGCGTCCGGTGTGGTTAGATTTTCTGCAATTGTTCTTAAAAACAAGGCGCCACGTCGTCCATCACTTACGCGGTGATCGGCTGCAAGCGTAATATCGGCGATCAGGCGCGGGACAACTTGCCCTTCATGTACCCATGGCCGCAGAGATGGCGTGCCAATGCCGACGATCGCAACCTGCGGCGGATAGATGACTCCGTACAATTGATCGACGCCTCGATCACCGAGGCTGGTCAGTGTGATTGTTGCATTTGACAACTCGCGCGACCTGAATCGTCCCGCCCGGACCCGCGTGACAAGATCACGCATATTACTCATCAGTTCATCAAGTTTCAGGGTGGCGACATCCAACAGGGCAGGGGCAACCAATCCGCCGCCACGCAGGCTGATGGCAAGGCCCGTATGGATTGCCGGGTTCGGGTCGAACTGACCATCTTCAAAATGACCATTCATTTCCGGCACTTTGCACACAGCCAGTGCAATTGCCTTCAAAAAGAGAGCACCCAACAGAAGCCGATTTTGCGGATCGCGGTTCGCATTGGCTTTGGTCACAAATGCATCTGCGTGGGTCAGATCTGCCTGGTGGGACAGATAATAATGCGGGATGTCCCGCTTTGACCGCGACATGGCGGCAGCAATTGCACCGCGCATGTCAGACAGGGGATCGGCGCGGGGCGTTTTCACCAAAGCGGCAATATCTGCGCGGGTTATTTTCGTTCCAGTTTGCTGGGCCTCGAGTGAGCTCAGATCGAACCCGGCTTGTGCCGCCAGACGCCGCGCTGCCGGGGTAATGCGCGGGCGCGATTGGCCAACGGTGGCTGTGTTGACTTTTATGTCTTCGGGCAATTGAATCTCTGGCTCAGGCACATCTGGGATGGGAAATTCAGGACCCGCTGGCTGCGGTGAAGGGTCCTGTGGGGCCGGTTCTTCTGGCAGGTGCGGTGCAGGGGGAGGGTCATGTGGCTGTGGAACTTCCTGTTCGCCGGGCTTGGGTGCCTTCGGCTCTGAAAGTACCGGTTTATCCACTGCCCTGATGTTCGCAAGCGGCGTGCCGACAGGCACTTGAGTTCCGATGTCCACCAGCCAGTTCTCCAATATGCCGTTCTGAAAGGCTTCGATCTCGATCACGCCTTTTTGTGTCTCTATGGCGGCGATAATTTCGCCATGCTTTACTGTATCGCCGGATAATTTAAGCTGTTCCACCAAGGTTCCTGCCTCCATATCTGCGCCAAGTGAGGGCATGAGAAACGCGCTCATGGCTTGGCCTCCATGAGCGTTTTGACCGCAGCCACGATCTTTGAAACTTGTGGTATCGCCGCTTGTTCCAGATGCTGTGCAAAGGGGATTGGAACCTCTTCGCTGCAGACCCGCGCCAATGGGGCATCAAGTTCAAAGAACGCCTCTTCCGCCAACCGCATCCCGATTTCCGCGGACAGGCTCCCACTTTTCCAGCCTTCGTCGACTATCACGGCGCGTCGGGTTTTGGTCACCGACGCAATTACCGTTTCCATGTCCAGAGGGCGCAGACTACGCAGGTCGATGACTTCGGCGGATATTCCTTCCGTTTCCAGTTGCACTGCGGCGTCTAGCGTTTTAAAAAGCGATCCGCCATATGTGATCAGCGAGACATCTTTCCCGGCACGCCGTATGGCGGCACGGTCGATGTCAACTGGTCCGGCATTATCACCAATTTCCCCTTCGCGGTTATAGAGCATAACATTCTCGAAAATGAGGACGGGATCGGGGTTTTCCAGTGCGGTCCACAACATGCCGCGCGCGTCTTCCATGGTAGCTGGTGCCAGCACGCGCAGGCCCGGAATATGGGCATACCACCCCTCCAGCGAGTGAGAGTGCTGTGCTGCAAGCTGCTTGCCTGCACCGGTTGCCATCCGGATCACAACCGGCACTTCGAACTGATTGTTGGACATGTGCCGCAACGTTGCTGCGGTGTTCAGAATTTGATCCAAAGCCAGAAGTGAGAAATTGACAGTCATGACTTCGACAATCGGGCGCATGCCCGCGATAGCGGCCCCGATCCCGGCCCCGGTAAATCCGGATTCTGACAAAGGCGTGTCGCGGATACGATCTGGGCCGAACTGATCTAGCAGACCCTTGCTGACGGCATAGCACCCACCATAATGGCCCACATCTTCCCCCATCAGGAATACATGCGGATCGCGCGACATTGCGTCAACGATGCCAGCCTTCACAGCGTCACGGTAAGTGGTTTTGACGGAATTTGTGGACGCAACCGGAGCGGGCGGGGCAGGGCGATCAGGTGACATTACGAACCGGGTGAGGGTCTCCAATGGCTCGTCACTTCCAGCTTCGGCAAAGGCAACGGCCTTCACAATCTCTTCATCCACCTCAACGATGATTTTCGAAACTTCGTCCGCGTGTAGCAGACCACTTTCCTGCAACCAGGTTTGAAAGCGTAAGATGGGCCCTTTCTCACGCCATTCGGCGACCTCCTCTTGGGAACGATAGAGCTGTGCGTCAAACATTGAATGGGCACGAAACCGATAGGTGCGACACTCAAGGAAATAGGGCTGGCCGGTGTCCTCGATATGTTTGAGCGCACGTCGTGCAGCAGCTTCAACAGCGACGACGTCCATCCCATCTACGCTTTCGCTTTCAATCCCATAGCAGGCCGCTTTTGCGCTGATGTTGGTTTGGGATTCTGATAGCTTCAATGCTGTTCCCATGGCATAGCCGTTGTTTTCACAGACAAAAAGCACAGGCAATTTCCAAAGCGCGGCGAGGTTCAGACTTTCATGAAATTCGCCTTCTGCGGCGGCACCCTCGCCGAAAAAGCAGGCCGTCACGGTGTCATCCTTGTTCAAACGATCCGCCAGCCCCAGCCCGACGGCCATCGGTAACCCGCCGGCTACGATAGCATTGCCACCATAAAAATTATGCTCGCGGCTGAACAAATGCATTGAGCCGCCTCGTCCGCCCGCGCAGCCCTCGGCCTTGCCGTACATTTCCGCCAGAACGCTCCCCATCGGGATACCTCTTTCCAGTGCATGGCCGTGTTCGCGGTAGGTGGCTACAACGCGGTCCTTGTCGGTGAGTAAGGGAATGATGCCTGTGGCTATGGCCTCTTCGCCATCATAGAGGTGTAGAAAGCCGCGGATCTTCTGCATCGTGTACAACTCGGCGCATTTGTCTTCGAACCGTCTGATGCGGATCATACCCTTAAGCAGGTTGCGCACATGCGCATGGTCCAGACGCGGTTTGACAGTAGTTACGGTCATCGCTCATCACTTTCCAAAGTAGAGATATCGCCCTCGGGCAGCCCCAGTTCACGGGCCTTGAGCAATCGGCGCATGATCTTGCCGCTGCCCGTTTTGGGCAGGTTCTTTCGAAAAACAAGTTCTTTTGGAGCGACCGCCGGACCCAGTTTTTTGCGGGCATGGCCAATCAAATCGAGCAGCAATGCGTTGCTGGCCTCAAAGCCGGGCTTGAGGGCAACGTAGGCCTTAACGCGCTCGCCAGCAGTGTCGTCCGGGATGCCGATGACGCCCACCTCAGCAACAGCTTCATGCTCCATCAACGCGCTTTCGACCTCGAATGGACCGATGAGATGACCGGAGCTTTTGATCAGATCGTTGCTCCGACCCACGAACCAGAAATACCCGTCAGCGTCCCGCATCGCCAGATCACCACTGAGGTACCAGCCGTCCAGAAAGCATTTGCGATAGCGCGCATCCTCGTGCAGATAACCGCGCATCATCGAAGGCCAGCCGGGTCGCAATGCCAACTCGCCAATGGCCATCGGTTGCGTCAGCTCGGTTATCCCATCTTTGCTGACCTCGACAATACCTGCTTCGATACCGGGAAGCGGCTTGCCCATTGAGCCGGGTCTGACCGCCATGGACGCAAAGTTTGCAATCATGATGCCACCGGTTTCAGTTTGCCACCAGTTGTCATGAAACGGCATGCCAAATACGTCGTTGCCCCAGACGACAGCCTCGGGATTCAGTGGTTCACCGACACTTGCCATAAACCGCAGGGCTGTAAAATCATGGCCCTCGGCAGCCTTGACGCCGGCCTTCATCAGCATTCGGATGGCAGTGGGCGCCGTGTACCAGACGTTTATGGCTTCATTTGCCAGAATTTCATACCAGCGCGCGACGTCAAATTCGCCTTCACTGACGATCATCGTGACGCGATTGGTAAGTGGTGCGATGATGCCATAGGATGTCCCCGTGACCCATCCGGGATCCGCAGTACACCAGTAGCTGTCGCAAGGTTTCAGATCCAGCGCGAGCCTGCCGGTGATGTGGTGGGCGACCACGGCGTCATGCACATGAACGACACCCTTGGGTTTGCCGGTCGTACCCGATGTGAAGTGCAACAGTGCGGTATCTTCGGGCTGCATCCGCTCGGTTTCAAATTGGTCCGACGCTTCAGCCATCAGTGGCGGTAACGGATCACCCCCTTCAACGTCACCATCGGTAAGCAGTACAGTTTGCAGTTCTGGCAACCTGTCGCGCAAGTCACTGATTTTGCGTTTGTACAGGCGGGCGGTCGTGATCAGTGCGTTGGCGCCGCCAATCTCCATCCGCGCGTGAATGGGTTCAGGACCAAAAGCTGAAAACAGGGGGCAAAATATGCACCCGGCTTTCAAGCTGCCAAGGGCAGCAATGTAAAGCTCAGGGGTGCGTCCGAGCAGGGAGTAGACGCGTGCGCCCTTCTTTAAACCGCGGCTGCGCAGAACGTTGGCAAAACGGTTGGTGAGTTTTGACAGTTCCTCATAGGTGAAGTCAGTGCGTTCACCAGATTTTGCGATCCACCGCAACGCGATCTGCGAGCCGTGGCCTGCCAGCACATGCCGCTCGATAGCTTCATATGCAATATTGATTCCGCCACCCGGCAGACCATCAATCAACTTGCGCGCAGCATCCCATGAAAAATCAGCATATTCAGCATTATAGTCATGCAGATTCGCCGCATCGGCAGCGGCACTTGTTTTGAAAATTGGATCAGATTGCATTTGACTTGGCGCCCTTAGGTAACCCGCACTGTCTCAGTATTATTCTCTTTTCGGAATTTCGAAATGATCGAAGTCAATTCCTGCGGCGACATCGGTAAAAGCAACGATCTGACTTTCAGCCGTTGCGCATTTGTGCTACTTTTGAATTGTCGAACTCGCGTCATGTATCGTCAGCATGCGGGATCAAACGAGGGGTCTGATTGACAGAAGTCAGTCCAGCAAACCCGACGGGCCCTATCTATACCCATGCCAATGACCCAAACAGCAAGGGGGGCCGCAATGCGGACCAGTTCATTCCCGATAGATGACGTCAGTGAAAATACCACGGGGTGTTGTCTGCGCTTCAACCCCGAAGGCTGAGACAATCAGCGACTACATTTCGAGAACAAGAAATTCGTCTGTGCCACCACGCACAGTGCGATGCATGTGCCTTGGAATATGGGTCAGGTCTTCACTATCCTGGGCGTCGCCCAAGTTTGATTAAGCATGCGTGGACTGGATCACCTGTTCATTGGGGCAGCTGCTCAGCCCTTTGGGAGCCACGCATGGGACGCCGGATCAATCAGCCAACCCCGCAATCTGGCATGTAGCCTCGTCTTGAGTGGCGGAATTTTCTACATGTCCCAAACGATAGATGTCGGGATGTTCAACAATCTGTCCAGCAGCATCCGGAAACCGCAGGAAATAGCCCAAAGTCACCGGTATCGGCGGGGCAGGGGCGTCAAAGGTGCGACGGCCATTTGCCAATTGATGCACCTCAGCCAAATCCATTCCTAATACAAATGCGACCAGTTGGTCCCATTGTTGTACCCGCACGCAACCATGCGACAACGCGCGATACTCCTGATCAAATTTCTCTCGGTGATTGGTGTCATGCAAATAGACCAACAACCCAGGCTGAAACCGTACAGCGGCAAGGCCAAGCGGGTTATTCTTGCCTGCAGGCCAGACCCGGTTCTTGTATTCGCCGCTGGCAACCATCGATGGTGTCGGCCGCCATGTTGGACGGAACCGGACAGCCGAGACATAGGTCGTCAGGCGTGGCGTGCGATGCCAAGGTGCGCCGACAATGATACGGCTGCGCAGTACAAGAACGCCTTGATCAAAGGCAATAAGCTCAAAGGCCGGGATATTCACAAGGATGGCTTTGCCTTTCGGCGGCACCTGATAAGGAACCCCAGCCTTGTCCAGTTGCGTTTGAAAGACATCAGCAGATGTCTTGGCCGGAACTGTGCAAAACGCCAACAACACGATAAGAGCTAAGGCCGCCAAGACCCATTTTCTATGTTTGGTCAAATGTTTATACTCCGTTTTCGAGGCGCATAATCGGTCCGCCTCATTGTGATTGCAGATGTCTGTTCTCAAGCGCTTCGTAATGGGCAATGCAGGTCTTCTCTTGGCCACGGATAACGCGTTTGCCGTCAAGCATGCCGCCATGTTCCGTGACAACTGTGACTTGCCCCTCAGGCTGATCGGTGCGCTCAAAATAGATGACGACCCAGTCGCGGGTTTTTCCAAATCGATGCGCAGTCGGGCTGTTTGAAAAGACTGCGGTAAACTGCCATTCGTTTCGCTCAGTATGCAGGATCGGCAGGCGGATATCACCGGTTGGATTGCACCGGCGCGGTTTGATTGTGGGTAGCCGATCCACATTGCTGCGGTAGACCTGATCAACCGCAAGAATGTCACCGAGAGATGGTTGCTGTCGATCCCTTGGGGCCTGCCGGGGACGTCTGCGCGCCAGCATGTCGGTCAGAGAATGACGCAGGCTTTCGACACGGCGCGGTCCGATCCCATTGATCGTGGCCAGTCGCCCATCATGGGCCGCCGCCTCTAGGGCTTCCAGCGTATCAATGCCCAAACCATCATGGATTTGGCGGGCCAGCGCGGGGCCGATCATTGGCACAGTTTGAAACAGCATTTCGGGGTCTGCAGCACCGCGCAGGCGGTCCAGAAGGCCCGATGAGCCAGTGTCGAGAACTTCGGCGATAGTGGATGCTATGGACGGGCCGATTGTAGGCAAATCATCCAGACCACGTTTGCCGCCGTGCTGATAGTCAAGCCGCACCGGATGGGGCAATCCACGCAAATAGCTGGCCGCATCGTGGTAGGCCCGCACCCGGAACACTGACGCGTTCTGCTGGTTCAAAAGGCTTGCCACATCATCCAATATATCTGCGACGAAATGGTTTTCAGACAGATTGTCATCACGCATTTTTTGAGGGGCCATGATCCGCTCCAATAAATCCCATATATTAAGGTAGCCGGTCGATTGGAAATGCGTGTTGATCACAATCAATCAGAGTGGGGCGCTGTTCAAGCGTAGACAGGTTCATGTAGTCGTCGCGCACGGCACGTTTGATCTTGAGTGCGCCATTGCCTGCGAGGAAGATCATTGCGCCATGCGTTTGGAATAATTCGACTGGGCAGCCTTCGGGGTGCCCTTCGCAGATGAGAGAAATCCAATCACGTCATTTGCATATTGGGTTTCTCAGAAATCTGTTTGGTAGAGATCAGCCGGACTCCAACACTGTCCGCCACGCGTCTGGACATAACGTTTCAATCTGCTCGCGTGTTATCGGCGTGCCATCCGGTTCGAAGGCTGTCAGTTCTTTTCCTTGCTTGATCAAAATTGCGACAGGTCTTTTCTGTCCAGCGGTAATCCCCCCATTTTTAGCGGGGTGCGGTCGTAGAACTCACGCGGCCATTT
>NZ_JBALVJ010000108.1:0-8610 GCF_036961165.1 Sulfitobacter sp.
TCATTGCCGCCGTTGCCGGTCAACGTGTCTGCGCCTGCACCGCCAATAAGCACATTGTTTGCATCGTCCCCGATCAAGGCGTCGGCATAGTCGGAGCCAACGGCGTTCTCAAAACCCGACAACACATCGCCATCCGCGTCGCCGCCCGAGGCCGATTGGAACCCCAAACCGTCGACGTTCAGATTGACCCTCACGCCCGCCGCAGAGCCATTGTACTGCACCATGTCAGCGCCATCACCACCCGACAGCGTATCTGCGTCCGCTCCGCCACGGAGCGCGTCATTGCCGCCGTTGCCGGTCAACGTGTCTGCGCCTGCACCGCCAATAAGCACATTGTTTGCATCGTCCCCGATCAAGGCGTCGGCATAGTCGGAGCCAACGGCGTTCTCAAAACCCGACAACACATCGCCATCCGCGTCGCCGCCCGAGGCCGATTGGAACCCCAAACCGTCGACGTTCAGATTGACCCTCACGCCCGCCGCAGAGCCATTGTACTGCACCATGTCAGCGCCATCACCACCCGACAGCGTATCTGCGTCCGCTCCGCCACGGAGCGCATCATTGCCGCCGTTGCCTGTGATCACGTCGTCTTCACCAGTCGGTAAGGGTTGTCCTGCGGCGGTGCGCGTGGAATTGATAACATCCCCAATTTCAGTGCCGGTAATCGTTGCACCTGCCACGTTCCCCACATTCACGTTGAGCGTCTGGTTGTCGCTCTCCTCTCCA
The DNA here is from genome assembly GCF_036961165.1 of Sulfitobacter sp. Taxonomy (GTDB): domain Bacteria; phylum Pseudomonadota; class Alphaproteobacteria; order Rhodobacterales; family Rhodobacteraceae; genus Sulfitobacter. The sequence continues at coordinate 727 of NZ_JBALVJ010000108.1, forward strand.
TCCGAACTCTGCACAATCACCTGATAAACGTTGTTGCCATCGGAATCGGTAGGTGCTTCGAAGTCAGGGGCTACTTTGAACGTCAACAAACCGCTTGTTTGGTCGATGATGAATGCAGATGCGTCGACACCGCCAGCGATCGCGTAAGTTAACGCGGTCCCAGCGTCGGGGTCCGTCGCCATTACGCGAGTTACGATGGTTTGGTTCTCCATCACAGAGACCGTTGCCGTAGCACCGCCCCCGTCGGACGAAATAACGGGTGCCAAATTGTTCCCCACATTCACGTTGAGCGTCTGGTTGTCGCTCTCCTCTCCATCCGAACTCTGCACAATCACCTGATAAACGTTGTTGCCATCGGAATCGGTAGGTGCTTCGAAGTCAGGGGCTACTTTGAACGTCAACAAACCGCTTGTTTGGTCGATGATGAATGCAGATGCGTCGACACCGCCAGCGATCGCGTAAGTTAACGCGGTCCCAGCGTCGGGGTCCGTCGCCATTACGCGAGTTACGATGGTTTGGTTCTCCATCACAGAGACCGTTGCCGTAGCACCGCCCCCGTCGGACGAAATAACGGGTGCCAAACTGTTCCTCACATTCACGTTGAGCGTCTGGCTGTCCTTCAGCTCTCCATCGGAACTCTGCACAACCACCTGATAAACGTTGTTGCCATCGGAATCGGTAGGTGCTTCGAAGTCCGGGGCCGCTTTGAACGTCAACAAACCGCTTGTTTGGTCGATTGCGAATGCAGATGCATCGACACCGCCAACGATCGCGTAAGTTAATGGAAACCCAGGTTCGGCGTCCGTCGCCATTACGCGAGTTACGATGGTTTGGTTCTCTATCACAGAGACCGTTGCCGCAGCACCGCCCCCGTCGGACGAAATAACGGGTGCCGAATTGAAAGAATTTGCGAAATAAATGGATCCAAGGGGTTCATTCGTTCCAAAATCCCATCCGTATTCATCATAGACATTGCCAAAGCTACTTAGCTCGTTTAGTTCAAGCAAAATCTTACTAGCGATTAACGTCGCATTACTGTTCTTTTCGCCGCCCTCAGCGTCTTGTGATACGGAAACTACAGTAATGTCATTGAGCCTCAGACTATAGGCCGCCTTAGGATTGCCCCCAATGACGCCCTCGATCTGAAGTGCAAAAATGGGCGTGCCAGTCGAGACAGCCTTGAGTAGATAGGTTAATCCTACATTACTCAACAGATCGAGAGACAGCTTCGCCATGGGTCTCATACCTCCGTCGGCTGCGCCGCTTTGACCGAGACTGAACGTATCAAGATCAAACCAGCCCTCGCGCCCTACATCCGTCGAGTCGCCTGCAATACGATCTATCTTTAGGTAATATTTCGTCGGACTTGGGGCCCTAAAAACGTTATCGTCAGCACTCGTTGTAAGTGTTGCGGGATCAAGGGTTGTATTATTGCCCACATCCCATGCGTAGGTCTGTTCCGCACCAAGGCTGCCATCTTGATTCAGGCTATTCGTGACAAGGCCAATTTTGCCAAAGTCGAACGTCGCATTAATGTTCTTTTCGCTGCCCGCAGTGTCCCCTGACACGGAACTGACAAAAACCTCATTGAGCGTCAGCTTATAGACTGTCTTACCAAGGGTCGTCTTAGTCGTTGTTCCGCCGCCCTCTTTCGGAACCTGAGTGAAGATCGTCGGAGTTTCGCCCTCGATCTGAAGCGAAGTAAACTTCGCGCCGTTCGAGGCACCCTGGAGTAAACCAGTCAATCCCGCAATGCCCGAAAGAGACACAGACAGATCCTGTATATCAACTCGGCCTAAGCCCTCGATGCTTTGACCGAAACTAAACGCATCAAGATCAAACCAGCCCTCGCGCCCTTCATATGTCAAGTCGCCTTTAATACCAGCAATCTTTAGGTAGTAGTTAGTCGGGCTTGCAACAATAACAGGCGAGTACCTAGTCGTGTTATCGCTGATACTATCAGGTTTATTCGCGCCCACATCCCATCCGTAGGTCTGTTCCACACCAAAGCTACCATCGGGATTCAGGCTGTTCGTGGTAAGGCCAATTCTACCAAAGTCGAACGTCGCATTAATGTTCTTTTCGCTGCCCGCAGTGTCCTCTGACAGGGAACTGACAAAAACCTCATTGAGCGTCAGCTTATAGACCGCCTGGCCACGCCCTTCCTCAGGGCTCTCAATGACGCCATAGATCTGAAGCGCCTCTATCCTTTGGGAATAAGGATCCGATACAACCCTAAGTAAATCGGTCAATCCCGCAGTGCCCGAAAGAGACACAGACAGATCCTGAAAATTAACACTGCCTGAGACTTGGCTTTGACCCAGACTAAACGCATCCAGCTCAAACCAGCCCTCGTACCCTTTACGCGTCGAGTCGCCTACAATCCCTTGAATAAACAGATAGTAGGCCGTCGGGCTTTCGACGACGACAGGCGAATTAGGCATAGTCGGCGAAACGAGGGTGGCGGGACCAAGGGGTTTATTAGCGAGCACATCCCATCCGTAGGTATGTTCCGCACCAAGGCTAACATCTAGTAGTACACTCTGGTTTTTCATGACAAGGCCAATTTTACCAAAGTCGAACGTCGCATTAATATTCTTTTCGCCGCCCGCAGCGTCCTCTGACACGGAACTGACAATAATGTCATTGAGCGTCAGCTTATAGGCCCACGGACTATTTGAGCCAGGATTGACGCCCTCGATTTGCAGCGCACGAAGGGGAGTGCCGGTCGAAACACCTCTGAGTAAATCTGCCAATCCCGAATTGCCCGAAAGAGACACAGACAGATCCTGGATATTAACACGGCCTGAGACTTGGCTTTGACCGAGACTAAACGCATTTAGCTCAAACCAGCCCTCGTACCCTTCACGCGTCGAGTCGCCTGCAATCCCGTCAATCAGCAGGTAGTAGTCGCGGGCCCCAAGCCTTCCAACACTCGGCAGATCAAGCGGCGAAACGAGGGTTGCGGGATCAATGGTTCCGTTGGCGCCCACATCCCATCCGTAGGTCTGATCCGCACCAAGGCTGCCATCTTGATTCAGCCTATTCATGACAAGGCCAATCTTACCAAAGTCGAACGTTGCATTAATGCTTGCTCCGCCCTCCGACGCAGCGTCCTCTGATACGGAACTGATCAAAACGTCATTGAGAGTCAGCTTATAGACCGTCTGATTCAGGCCCAAACTAGGGTCCCGAATGACGCCCTCGATCTGAAGCGCACGAAAGGGCGTGCCGGTCGAGACACCCTGGTATAAATCAGGTAAAATCGCACCGGCCTTGCCGCCAAATAAAGTGACCGACAGATCCTCGATATTAACACGGCCTGAGACTTGGCTTTGACCGAGACTAAACCCTTCTAGCTCAAACCAGCCCTCGCGCCCTACATCCGTCGAGCTGCCTGCAATCCCGTCAATCAGCAGGTAGTAGTCCAACGGCTCTGTGGCGCCATCAGGCGATTTAGGGATAGTCGGCGAAACGAGGGTAGCGGGATCAAGGGGTTTATCAGCGCCCACATCCCATCCGTAGTTGTTTTCCGTACCAGGCTTGATCCCTGGAGTGACAATGCCAATTTTACCAAAGTCGAACGTCGCATTAAACTTTGATTCTAAGATATTCAAATTTACCCCTGGTTGGGTAGTGGCAAAAAAGCCAGCGACAACCTCAAGAGTGTCATCTAATACGGAACTGACAAAAACGTCATTGAGAATTAGCTTGTAGACCGTCTGATCCAGGCCCCCCTTAGGGCCCATTTCGACGCCTTCTATCTGAAGCGCACGAAAGGGCGTGCCGGTCGAGACACCCATGAGTAAATCGGTCAATCCCGAGTTCGAATCGGTCTTAAAAGCCACAGACAGATCCTGTATATCAACACTGCCTGAGTCTTTGCTTTGACCGAGACTAAACGAATCTATGTCAAACCAGCCCTCGTACCCTACACGCTTCGAGTTCCCGAAAACCCCATCAATCATCAGTAAGTAAGTGGTGGCCATATAATATCTTTCAAAATATTAATTCTAATCTTTAAGCCCCTAATAGCATGTAAAATTTTGCAGACTAGGAACTAATTTTCAAAACCGGACAGAGGTGGGAGCTAGGACTGAATCTGGTGTTTGAGGATTTGAAGGTTGGCGACGTATCTGGTTGAATGTTGTTGCGAGACAGCGCCCCAACCGAAGGAGATACATCACCATGGAAACGACTAATATTGTTGATTTTGCGCGTCGAGATGAGATGACGGACGCACTGACGGATTTGCTGAGAACAGGAGCTCAGCAATTGATCGCGACAGCCGTTGAGGCCGAGTTTGCAGGTTATCTGGCGTAATTTGCCGACTTGCGCACTGAGTAACGAAGAAATCCTCCTCCGCCTTGTCGCGCTGAACAAAGAGCGCGCAGAGGAAGAGGCGCGCGGCCAAATCCGCTGGCTCCGCCCTGACTACCGAAACCCCACAGGCGCGCAGGTCACCAAGGGCAAAACCGCCAATATGGACCATGGGGTTATCGCCAAGATCGAAAAAGCCCCGTGGCCCAAACCATGCCCGAACAATTCGCTGCCATACGCGAAGCCTTGGACGGAATGGGAACAGCCACCCCCGAACAAATCGCCCGCCGCTTTGTCCGTGGACAGGCCCGCAATGTCAAACCGTTGATGGAAAGCCTTGCTGAATTGGGCCACGCTGAATAGGGCGAGGACGGTAGGTTTGCAGCGTAAATTTTGGCGTTGAGTGGTATTTAATGTGGTGTTATTTTCAAAAGGGAAATTTTTTAATTTACTATTCAATTAGTTGTCAAAATAATGTGAAGGAATGAGCCGCCGCCAGCGTCTGGTGGCCTATACTGCGCGCTATGCTCACTCTGTGCTACCGTTTGTGATCAATGCGAGCATCCGGCAAATCAGAAACGGAGGCGGAGAAACCTTTCTGGACTCACTTTACGAAAATGCCCCTGTGGATAATGAAGTGATCAAAAACCATGAGGTGCGACGGATCTTTTTGAATGGTGTCGACTTCTCGATTGCGCAAGGGAGCAAGGGATTTGCGCTCGACAGCGAAATGGTAACACGTGACTGGACAGAGGCATTCATCCAGTCCGCACCGGTACCCGTTCACCTACTCCACGGCGCGCATGACCCTGTGGTTTCTATTGGCAGCGTACGGGATTTTCTCATCGCCACAGTGATCGGGTCACGCTGACCGTCGTCGAGGACGCAGGTCAGCTGCTCTTTTATCAAAAGCCGGATGTTGTTCTCCAAACCATCGCGGCGCTGTTTGACTGATCCGCGCCTGCTCATATCAGACGATGCCCGCTAAGCAGGACCAACCCCAGATTGAGCCAGGGGCGCAGGCACCCTAGCCATTTGGACGTACCCGTGCAGCGCTCTTATCCGCGAAAGCGGCAAGACGTTCACGTGCATCAGGCTGCGTGTTGACCACGCCGGCCACAACCGCCTCGGCGTAAGCCGCGTCCATCGCCGACATATTTTGCATATGGCTCACGGCCGAACAAATCGCGAAATTGGACAATGGTAGATTCTGCGCCGCTTTGCGCGCCAGATCCATCGCCGCATCAAGGCTGGAGCCATCCACGATGTATTGCGCCAATCCAAGATCAACAGCTTCTTGCCCCTGATACACGCGACCTGTCAGCATCATATCAATCATGCGGGACTTACCCACCAAATCGGTGACGCGGATGGTCGCTCCACCCCCTGTAAACAGCCCACGCTGCCCTTCGGGCAAGGCGAAATATGCGCTCTGGTCCATAACACGGATGTGCGCCGAGCTTGCCAGCTCAAGACCGCCCCCCACAACAGCGCCGTGCAGCGCCGCGATGATTGGCACACCGCCGTATTCCATTTTATTGAACGCTTCGTGCCAACGCAGGCAAAGGTGCATGAAATCCGCCGGGCTGCGGTCCTCTTTGTGATGCTCTAACAGATCAAGCCCCGCACAGAAGTGATCCCCTGCCCCAGCCAACACAATTGCCCGCACACCCGCACGGGGCGCGACCGAAAAGAACTCCACTAATTCTTCGATGGTTTCCGCGTTGAGCGCGTTGCGCTTTGTTGGGCGGTTCAGGGTGACAACCCAGACCCCGTCATCATGCGCGACGATATCAAGGTTGGTGTAGCGGGAAGGGTCGATCCGGGGTGTCATTAGGCATCCTTTGCACAGCGGCAGTGATTGAGATTTCTCTTTTTGCCAGATACCGTGTTGAGACAGGGGCGTCTATCGCCCCTACGGACGCAAAGCATTCAAAAAGTGACACATCAACCGCCATGGAGCACACATTGACTGCAGCCACTTCTGACACTGTTCTTCCCACTGTCTCGCGGGCGTTTCTGGACGACTGGCTGTCTGTGCTGCATCGCAAATGCACGCCCGATCAATTGCAGCGTTTTTTAGATAAAACCAGCCTCGCAGGGGTTTCCCATCCGCTGGCCCGCGTCACCCACGACCAGATTGTCCGCCTGTACCAACTGGTCGCGGTTGAGACGGGCGACGAGATGATGGGCCTTTGGAGCAGGCCCATTCGTTCAGGCGCGCTCAAACATCTGTGCGCAACAGTGCGCGACGCCTCATCGCTGTCCGCCGCGATGTTCCGCTTTACCACATATTGGAACCTGCTGCTGGATGATTACACCCTTATGCTGGAAGACAGCTGTGATAGCCTAAAGATATCTCTGATCGCGCGCACCGATGCACCCGCGCAAAGGTTCGGCCACATGCTGCTGCTCAAACTTGTGCACGGCATTGGCTCATGGCTAACAGAGCGGGAGCTGCCCGTTCTTGGCGTGAACTTTGCCTTTGCCCGCCCTGACTTTGCCGAAGACTACGCCATCCTATTTCCCGCTCCTGTCCGCTTTGGGCATGCCCATTCAGCAATCTCTTTCGATATCGGCCTTGCGGAGTTGCCTGTGGCCCGCACCAATGATGAAATGCACGAATTTTTGATCCGCGCCCCACGCGACTGGATTTTCACCACCTACCGAGAGCATGCCTTGCCTCTTCGGGTGCGTGAGTACGTGCAGCTTTCCGATGCTTTGGGGTGCACGCTGAATGAGGCAGCGCTTGCACTCAACCTAGCCCCGCGCACCTTTATGCGGCGGCTGGATGCAGAAGGCACGTCGTTTCAAGGTATTAAAGACAGCCTGCGCCGTGACATCGCGATCCGGGACCTGACCCTTGGGCACAAAAGCATTGAGGCGATTTCTCAAGACCTTGGCTTTGCCACACCTGCAAATCTGCATCGCGCCTTCAAACGCTGGACTGGCGTCACCCCCGGCGCTTACCGAAAATACCGGCGGACGACGTAGCGAAAAGCGCTTGATACGTTCTGCATTAAGAGCGGATTGTTGCGATTTGGTCTGTTGCTGCTGATGAGGTGATCCTCGGATTTTCTCTTCCTGAACGTAAGCTGCATTTCGGGCCGTCCGCGGCAAAGGAAGCTGGACTTGGTCCGTTACTACTGGATCAATTTCTCATCAACGCAGGGGCATTTGAAAGTGATGACAGCAGACCCGCACCGCGTAAGGCCTTTGATGCCAAAAGATATGCAACCCTCCTCTCTGAAGTGCCCGAACTCGTTGGTCCGATCTAAATGCGTACAGCGATTTTGTTCAACCCACGGACTGGCGGGAACAGAGAGTATATTACCGCAAAGGATGCTGCATTATTTTACCGACAGTTCACTACACTCAAACTGCTGTCTGCTCTGATGAACGTGGAAGGAAGGGCGATAGCCCTTCTGCTACGTAAAGCCGGTATCCAACGTTTCAGGCCAAATGATACCGACTTTAGTCCCGTCTATATGCTTAGGTTCAGGACCCACTAATCAACTTGAGGCTGTCTGGCCTGTGTGAATCAAACTCCCAAATCGAGGGGGC
>NZ_JBALVJ010000011.1:0-78107 GCF_036961165.1 Sulfitobacter sp.
GTTCGGGTTGGATACATCTTAGCACGCTGTCCAATTTTGCCGGACCACTTCACCTCATAGATAGGAAGACTACTTAAAGGGAGGGGAAGAATAAGCTGGTGTTCGTTAGCTTATACTCCGCAGAACAATATTGCAGGGGTCCACAATCGGGTTCGTAAATTCTATTTTCATTCCCTCAACGCATTGATGAAAATCAACTATACCAATACAAGCGGATCTATCCTGGGCACCAATATTCCCCAAAAATAAATGATAGATTGCAGTTAGAAAAATCTAACGCTGTCGCTCCACCCTCCAAAATACAGTACTCGATGATCAAGGAACGCCAGCATCAATGGCTCCAGGATTTGGCTTGATCTGTCAGCACGCCCAGCCCGCCGCCACTTACCAACCCGACGTAGCGTTTTGAAACACAACGATGGATTTTCGTGCCTGCTCCCCTCCATAGTTTGCGCAATCAACTGCAACCAATCGGGAGGAACGGCGCCATGGCCGAATTCGACATCATCATTTACGGCGCAACAGGTTTTACAGGCCGGCTTGTCGCGGAATACATGCACGCGAACTATCCAGACCGCCGGTGGGCCATGGCGGGTCGCAGCGCGTCCAAGCTCACCGCCGTGCGCGACAAAATGGGCCTGCCTGCGGACACACCTTTGATTGAGGCCGACGCCTCTGACCCCGCGTCTCTCGACGCAATGGTTGCCCGCGCCCGCCTTATCATCACCACCGTCGGACCCTACTTGTTGTATGGTGAACCACTGGTTGCGGCCTGCGCGAAATCCGGAACCGATTACGTTGATTTGTCGGGCGAGCCGCCGTTCATGTGGGACATGATCGAGAAATACAACGACACCGCCAAAGCAAGTGGTGCGCGGATTGTGCATTCATGTGGCTTTGACAGCATCCCTTTCGATATGGGCGTCTATTTCTTGCAGCAAGAGGCGCAGAAACGCTTTGGCGCGCCGCTGAAAGACGTCAAGGGCCGTGTGCGCAGCATGAAGGGCACATTCTCGGGAGGTACGGCGGCTTCCGGCAAGGAAACCATGAAGCTGGCGATGGGCGATCCGGATACGATGAAACGGCTCGTTTCCTCTTTTGCACTGACACCGGGGTTCGAGGGGCCGAAGCAGCCCTATGGCAACAAGGCCTATGAGGATGCGGATTTTGGCATGTGGGTCGCGCCTTTCGTGATGGCCTCCATCAACACCAAGAACGTACACCGCTCTAACATGCTGATGGGTCACCCTTACGGCACCGATTTCACCTATGAGGAAATGATGTTTACCGGAAGAGGCGAAAAAGGCGAAGCCATCGCCAATAGCATCGCCAAGTCCAATCCGATGGGCGACGACGACATCAAACTGGGTGAAGGCCCCTCGAAAGAGGAGCGCGATAACGGCAGCTATGATCTGATGTTCACTGGCACCTCAGCGGACGGAGAGCGCCTGACGGTGGGCGTGAAAGGCGATCGCGACCCCGGATATGGCTCAACATCGAAAATGCTGACCGAAGCCGCGATCTGCCTGATCGAAGAAGCCGCCAACGCACCCGGCGGTGTCCTTACTGCGGCCCCCGTCTTTGGCGCCGCCATCATAGATCGCCTAACCGCAAACGCCGGCCTGACATTCGAAGTCGAAGGGTAAAAAAAACAGCCCCGCAACGCAGAATCCACCGTTGCGGGGCTGTTAGAGAGTGTCGCACTCGAAACTTAGGGGATTATTTCCCAATCTACTCCGAGCCGATAGACATATCATCTAGCCGTTGCGCACCGTATCAATCATCAGCTGAACATTCTCAGGATCTGCTTCCGGCGTGATCCCGTGTCCAAGGTTGAAGATATGCGGACCTTTTGAGAAGGCCTGGACGATACGGCGCGTCTCTGAAACCAGAGCATCGCCACCGGTGACCATATGGGAAGATTTAAGGTTCCCTTGCACGCAGCCATCTGGCTGCACATGTTCGGCAGCCCATTCGGCAGTCACACCATCATCGATAGCGATGCAATCAGCGCCTATGGCAGCATGGGCACCGACATACCTCTCACCTGCGCCGCGCGGAAAGGCTATAACGGGCACTCCAGGGTGCATCTCTTTGAGCGCCGCCGTGATCCGCGCCATTGGTTTGATCGAATAATTCATGAAATCATCGCCCTGAAGCGAGACGGCCCAGCTATCGAAGATCTTTACGACTTCGGCGCCAGCTTCGATCTGTTTGGACATATAATGGATCGTGGCTTCGGTGATGCGGTCCATCAAACCGTCAAACACAGCTCGGTTCTCGGCTTTGAGCTTATGCGCCGGGCCTTGATCAGGTGTGCCCTGACCGGCAATCATATAAGTAGCGACGGTCCACGGAGCGCCAGCAAAGCCGATAAGCGTCGTTTCAGAAGGCAGGTCATTTGAGAGGATTTTCACCGTCTCATAGACCGGCGCGAGGTGATCATGGATGGCATCAGCCGGCACCAGCTTGTCCAGCTCTGCTTGGGTTGTGATGGTAGACAGGCGCGGCCCCTCACCAGTAACGAACCACAGATCAGCGCCAAGCGCTTGAGGAACAAGCAGAATATCAGCGAACAAAATTGCTGCGTCAAAGCCGTAGCGGCGGATTGGCTGCAAGGTAACCTCTGCCGCGAGATCGGGGTTGTAACATAGCTTCAGGAAATCACCGGCCTGCGCGCGGGTCGCACGGTATTCGGGTAGATACCGGCCGGCCTGACGCATCATCCAGATCGGCGGCGTGGGAAGAGTCTCTCCGGCAAGCGCGCGAAGTATTTTTTTCTGGGGGGCCATATGCTGCCTCTACGATTGAATTTTTGTTGCGGCCATCATGCGTTAAAGCGCGCAGGGGATACAAGAGTTGTCAGGTTTTGCTTACACCGATAGAGAGGGTTCATGACATTAAAATTGCCCACCCCCGCACAACCGCTGATGATCGGCACACGTGGATCGCCCCTTGCCTTGGCGCAAGCGCATGAAACGCGGGAGCGTTTGGCGAAAGCGTTTGATCTGCCGTTTGAGGCGTTCACAATTGTTGTGATCAAAACCACCGGTGACAAGATCATCGACCGTCCGCTCAAGGAGATCGGCGGAAAGGGGCTTTTTACCCGTGAAATTGAGGCAGACATGCTTTCGGGCAAGATCGACATCGCAGTGCATTCGATGAAGGACATGCCCACGCTCCAGCCCGAAGGGTTGATCCTTGACACCTACCTGCCGCGTGAGGACGTGCGCGATGCGTTCATTTCTACGACCGCGAAAAGGCTGGCAGATCTACCAGCAGGAACGGTCGTTGGCACCTCCAGCCTGCGGCGCCGCGCGCAATTAATGCTCAAACGGCCCGATCTTGAAGTGGTTGAGTTCAGGGGCAACCTGCAAACCCGCCTGATGAAGCTTAATCAGGGCGTTGCAGCGGCTACCTTCCTCGCGATGGCCGGCCTTAATCGCCTACGCATGGACGAGGTACCGGCGACTGCTATTGAAACGGACGTGATGCTGCCTGCTGTCGCACAAGGTGCCATCGGGATTGAGCGGCGCGTCGAAGACAGCAACGTCGCCGAAATGCTCGCTGCCATCCACGACACGCCAACTGGCCAGCGTCTGGCAGCTGAACGCGCGTTCCTGCTAGAGCTTGACGGCTCTTGCGAGACACCGATCGCAGGTTTGGCAGAACTGGACGGCGGCACCTTGCATCTGCGTGGAGAAGTCTTGCGACCTGATGGCTCAGAAGCGATTTCCGACGCCATGAACTGCCCCATCGAGGATGGTGCGCTGGCTGGTAAACAGATGGCGCAAAAGCTCCTGTCGCAAGCCGGCCCAAACTTTTTCGATTGGCGATAATCAACACCACCGGAGCTGGCGTTAGTAACCGGTCGGCATATGTGCCGCCTGATGCGGTGGTCCTTTTTGCTGTACCGGTAGTACCGGCACGGGAATCTCATGGAAGAAATAAAAATGGCGGCCCCGCTAAGGGCCGCCATTTTCAAAATTAGCGGGCCAAAAGGTTAGCCTTCTGGCTTCACCTCGGGGCCAACAGACACAAGATAGGTCCAGACGTCAGCCGCGTCGTCCGCTTTTTTCAGCTTGAACGACATCTTGGATTTCGCGCGCGCATCGTCATTGTACTCGGCAAGGAACCCCTTCGGGTCGGCAACATAGCTGATGAAAGCTTCTTCATCCCACGCCAATCCTGCTTCGCCAGCCTGTACGATAGAGTCGCCGTATTTGAAGTCTGCGGAACCGGCAACGCGGTTATAGATGCCGTAAAGGTTTGGACCTGTGCGGCCGCCTTTGGCGATGTCATTGCCGTCGGCATCCTGAATCATGTGGCACGCTTTGCACTTGTTGAATACCTTTTCGCCGGCCTCTGCATCACCTGATGCATGGCCGTCTGCAAAAACGGGCGCGCTGAACAGCGCCATACCCATTGCTGTTACTGCGAGTAATTTCACGGTAGTCCTCCTAGACGTTCAAGTTAGAACCTAGGCCGTACGCCTGTGACGTAAAGGTCTGGTGCCGAAAACTTCGCATAGTTTCAAAGTAAGGCCAAGGTATCGCACGGTCCCTGCGTCAAACTGAGCCAACCCGCCTACTGCAACGCGCAGATCGGCAAAATTTGCCTCGTCAGTGGTTCGAGCAGCTAACGCAACGATGTGCGGCCCTTGGCTCCTCCCAGATTTATCGCTAAGAATCCTGCACACCTGACGGAGCATGTCGCTGAGCCGTGAGATCGATCCATGCGTGACGGAGAGACGATGACCACTATCATGATTCCAGCATGGATTAACGGAACGCTACAGCCTGTCGAAAAGCTGGACGCGCATCTGCGCGGGCTGCGTCACAAGGCTGTCTCGGTCTTTGTGATGGCCAACGACGCGCTGTTGATCCAGCGTCGTGCATTGGGGAAATACCATACGCCGGGCCTTTGGGCGAACACCTGCTGCACCCATCCTGATTGGGAAGAACAGGACGCCGCATGCGCCGTGCGCCGTCTGGCCGAGGAATTGGGCATCACCGGTATCCATGTGCAGCACCGCGGCCAAGTCGAATACCGCGCTGATGTGGGCAACAGTTTGGTCGAACATGAACTGGTTGAGGTTTTCGTGGTGCAGACCACTACCAATCTGCCGGTCCACCCGAACCCGAGTGAGGTGATGGATACCCGCTGGATCACGCTGGAAGATCTGCGCATGGAGATCGCTGCCACGCCTGAAATTTTCACTCCATGGCTGCGAATCTACATGGAGCAACACAGCACGCTTATCTTCGGCGCGGAAACCTAGAGATACCAGCAGATAGAAGTGGGTGCGAAACCGCAGATATCCATTTACAGCGTCATGTCATGCTTATCGTATCAGGCCTATTCTACGCGGCGAGGCAACGTGCTTGACGGGCGCGGAGAAGCGGCCGGACAGCCATTTTCGCTGATAACTGCTGCAACTCAAATTCGGTCAGTCGTGATCTCAGGTCCTGACGTGCCTGCAACGAAACCGCGAGCATGGACTGATCACCCAAGAAAAGACTCTCTGACAGTAAGCCGCTGGTCTCGACGATATGGTGGCCGTCCAGAAGCAGATGAAAATAGGAAATCCCTTGGCTTGCGGTTTCCTGATATATTGTGACCCCATTCATCAACGCCTTTACGGGCAAAAGGACTTCTGGTTCGCCGAAATGAAGCTCGGCTCGCGCCCCAGAGATCAAGACCCTGTGGTTTGGTGATAAAACCACATCCTTTGCCGGCCGACCCGGCCCGAAGGCACCGCGTTTGACGCGCACAGGCCTTGTGTCAGCACAGCTTTGCAATTCCGAAGGGTCAACATCCGTACGGCCAAGCCATCTCAACGGCACGAAACCCGCGTCGATTGTGCGGATCAGATCGCCGACGCGCAAGGTTTCGATTGCCCGAACACCGTCGCTTGTTTCGATCTCGGTACCCTTGGCGAAGCAGATAACGATTGGCGGCGGATCGGCGGTGAAGTCCTTTTCGCCCCCGTCTTTGGCATAGACGGTTGCTGAATAAGTCTGACCGTCGGCGCCGATATAATCAAAGGTGAACTCATCCGGGTTATCCGGATCGACATACCGGTTGAAGGACCCTTGCAGGTTGATGATATCTGAAGGGTCGTAGTGGTGGATATCGATGCGAAGACCGTCCTCGCTAAAGGTCGATAGATCGATAGTTAGCTTGTCTGAATGGCTATCGTTGCGGAAAAATATCTTAATCTTACTCACGCCATCGGCAGGATCAGCCGCGATCGTAACCTCGCCACCGTTTGGGATGTCGATGAATATGTTGTCGTTCTCTACGACAACAGCGGTGGTCCCGCTTTCGGTAATTCCGACTTTTGCCATTTGCCTGCCATCATTTGCCTGCATCTCCGGCAGACTTTAACGGAAGCTTAACGTGCAGGCAGGCACAGGGCAAGACAACACGTCACCCGCCTGTCATGATGGGCGCTCAGTGGCGCGATCAAACCACAGGTAGAGTTTGTCACTCTTTTTCGGCAATGGCCGCAGGGCTAACCATGCAACCTCAAAAACGTCAAATCTTGGCCGCGCTAAATTGTGCCTGCCTGGCACTCAATGGGTGCTCAATGATCATGTCATCGCCCGTCACAGCTTCCATCAACGATGAAGCATCGAGCAGGCCAGCCACCAAGGCCTTCGTCAGGGGCCGCTGTTCTAAGGAAATCCTACTGAGGGCCAAGGGTTCAGCGCCCTGCTGCTGTGAAACGTAACGCCCAGCAAGCCACATATTAACATCGGTCGAACACGCCTTAGGCGCAGCGGGTGCCTTACGCTGCTCAAGCAGCCAAGCTGTCTGGTCCCCCTGATCCGCCGCCGAGTATTGGCGTAGGGCCTTCTTAGTCCCTTTGCCGAGGGGCGCTCCATTTGCGGGAAAGCGGATTCCAAAGCGCACGACCGATTTGCTGAACTCAATGAATAGCACTGACCGATCGGCCCAATCTATTTGCTCTCCGCCAAGGTCTATTTCCAACCAAAAGCGTTGGGGGGTTTTGCGCACCCGTGTGGCAGGAGTGATCATCGGGAGTGCGCGGTACTCTGCTGCACCATCCAACGCCAAGCGCTGAATCAGCGCACCTCCGACCCGATCCAGAGCTGAAGCCGCCCTTCTAATTGCGAGGTGGTCGGTAGACCGTAGAGCATCGCTGCCGCAATCTTCATCCGGCCAGAGATCGTAGATCATGCCTAGATCGGTATCGCATCCGACATCCCGAAATCTTGCGATAATCTGCTCTCCAGTCTGCATCGGTTCTCACGCTCATGATGATTTCAATAATATGAACAGGAGGGTGCACCGTGAATTTGACGTGAATTGGAACCAATAAAGACCTTTTGAAGAAGCCACCCTTCTACCGTGATGCTCAATTCGTGCAGCAAAGAATGGGTGTATGCGTTCAGCCCGTTGCTTGTCACAGCAACCCATTGTCCGAGAGTACGGAGCAGGTTCCAAGTTTTTGTCCAACCGCCTTCCGGCGAGTGTGCTTCCAACTACTGAAGCAGACTTTCCACAGGCAGCGGCGCAACATCAAGCACGCCTAGAGCGTCCAACCCCCCGATCACTGAATCGACCGCAATCGTGGCGAGGACAATTCCCATCACCCTGCTTATGACGCTGGCTCCGGTATTACCGATGACCCGATGGACATAGCTCGCAACCAAGAGCAGGCCCAAAGTCAGCAAAAGGACGATCAACAATAGACCTGCCGTGATAGCCTGATCTACGATGGATTCAGTGTGATTGTCAGTCAGGATAACAATGGCCAACATCGCACCGGGCGATGCGATGGACGGCATGGCAAGCGGGAACACAGCGCCTGCCAGATGGTCTCGCTCTGCCTCCTCAATCTCGCGCGAAGGCTTGGAGTCGCCGAAAATCATTGTCATAGCAAAAATAAACAGGATGACCCCACCCGCGATTTGGAATGATCCCAACCGCAGACCCAATGTTTCCAACAAGAACTGCCCACCAACAAGGAAGGCAAGCAGCACAACCGCTGATATGGCGACGGCATTGAACGCAAATCGACGGTGCAGCCGCTCAGGCACCGTTTGCACCGCAAACAGAAACACAGGGATCGTGCCGACCGGGTCGATCACAACCACGAGGATGATTAGCTCCTTCAAGAGGGCAGCCAGATCCATAATGCGCAGACTTTCTCGTTGATAGTTTAGCGGCAGCCACACCGGTTATTCCCGACGGCCCTCTGAAGAACGAATACTTAGTGAGTGGCTACCTTATAGAGTAGTCACATTTCGTTCAAAACCATCAATCACTGCTTAAACTTAGGTGTGGGCATCCAAATTGCCAATTTTTTTGATCCGACGCTCTAGGTGTCTTCGACCAGCCAAGATTACCTCGATACCACCCCAAAGGCATGCCTCAGGCCAGCCACCGTGCGTAGTCGCTGACCAAAAGATGAGTCGGCGCAACATCCTCTTCGATGTTTGCAAAACGACCGATAGGTTCGCGGAAGATGTTATCGGTCTCGTCATCATTCACCGTCGAGACTTCGCCAATCAGCACATCACCGCCTTCCCCCCAAAACGCGTGCCAGTCGCCGGGCATCAAGGTTACACTTTCACCGGGGAGGAGGCGCAGCTTTTCACTGGGGGAAAAATCGCGCTGGATACCGTCACAGAAAACTGTCCCGCCTTGGTCAGCGGCAAAGTTGCCGTGATTGTCCGAGCCATAAAGCTCAACCACCAAGGTCGCACCACCGCGGTTGATAATATCCTCGGCCTTGATCACATGGGTGTGCATCGGGCTAAGCTTCTCCTACCGCGAGATGAGAAGCTTTTCGGCATAACACATGCCCCCGCCGCGTTGCAGTTCCGCCAGACGGCCATTGCGTAGGGTGAACAGAAAAAGACCCATTGCGTCATAATCGTCGGCCCCGTAATCCGTGATGTCCCAACCGCAACGCGCGTTGATCACGTTGCGCGCCACATCCTTCCGCGAAGCGAACTCATCCGGCGTCCAATACGCGAACGGGGGTAGGACGAATCCGTGTTTGCGGATCAGATCATCAGCCTCGGCCATGATTGCGTTGATGGTTGAACGTTTAATGCGGCGATCTCCTGCGTACTGAGGGCTTTGATGGCTCGAGAAGCGATCCATGCAACAGGATCATGACCACAGTCGCGCCTAAGAAATTTTGAACTTCGCGCAACCAGACAAGGCTGCCAGATCATCCTGAATTATCCAGATTGGGGCATCATTTACAGTTTGAATGCTGAATGGCTGGCGAAGGACATCGATGCATACAGACGGCGCCATGGTCATAATCGCCCGCGCAACACTGCCTGCAAAATAGATGCCCGCTGACGGCATATAGGCCAGCGTCAAATCCCTAAGCAGATGACCCAACAGGTCCGCGTACTGATCGACCGCGGCTGTAAGCGCGGCCTCGGCCGGCGTTCCGTACGCAGAGACGATGGCTGCGCCCTCCAACGCCCGATCATGCGTTAGGCTGCTACAAAACGACACAAACCCGCGACCGGAAAAGAGAGCCTCAACCGTGCAAAACTGATCAGGCGCAAATCCGAGAGCCTGCAGCATGCCGGAAATACTGGTCGGCATGGACAGGTGTCCCGCTTCGACCGCAGGGCAAATCACAGTGCCTGCGTGCTCAAGAACCGGACTGACATTGAAACCGGTACCGATCCCGACGACCAGTGATTGCGAAGACCCGCCGGTCTTCGGTTTGCCCGCGCTCAGAACCCGCAGCTGATCTGACGAAAGATGCGGCACCGCGTGGCCCAGCGCCGAAAGGTCATTCAACAGATTGGCCGAAGCGACCCCGAAAGTATCGATTAGCCGTTCAGTCTCCACCTCCCAAGCGCGATTCGTCAGAGCTGCGCGAGTACCCTGAACGGGTCCCGCTACCGCGATGACCATTGCGTTCGGCCCGACAATCCAGTCGCGCGACAGATAGTCAGCAATGATCTCATAGAGACTACCCCACTCCGAGTTTGGGTAGGTGTGTATTGTGTTCGTTTGAATCACGCCTGACAGGCTAAGTGCCAAGCGTGAATTCGTTCCACCAATATCTGCTACCAGCCGCATATCTTAGTTCAACCTGAGGCCCGTTTCCGGAGAGAAATAGGACACTTTCCCAAGGTCAAAGGTTAGCTTTTGCGCAACGCCGGCCGTCGCGGTGGTTTCCGATGACAGGCGCGCGGTGACATGCTTACCACCAAGCTGCATCACCGCATACGTGTCTGCGCCCGCAGGCTCTACGATTTCGATAAGGCAATCGGCGGCCTGCATCTCGCCGTTTTGAGGACTTGCGTCAGCGATGTGTTCTGGACGCACACCGATGATGACGTCCTGTGGCAGATCACGGTTATTGGCGTCGGTCAGAATGATCGGCTCACCGTTCTGGCGGGTGATCTCGATGTGGACCTCTCCGCCCTTCGCACGCGTCTTGGCGGGGATCAGGTTCATCGCCGGACTTCCCATGAAATCGGCAACAAACAAGTTGGCAGGGCGGTTATAGATTTCTGCCGGAGTACCCATTTGCTGGATCACGCCGCCTTTCATAACCACGATCTTGGTCGCCAGTGTCATCGCTTCGATCTGGTCATGGGTAACATAAACCATCGACGCACCAAGCCGCTGGTGCAGTGCCTTAAGCTCGGTGCGCATTTCAACACGCAGCTTGGCGTCAAGGTTGGACAGCGGTTCGTCAAAAAGGAAAAGCTTGGGATCACGCACCAAAGCGCGCCCCATCGCCACACGTTGACGTTGACCACCCGATAGCTGACCCGGCTTACGCTTGAGCAGCGGCTCGATCTGCAATTGCTGCGCGACATAGGCCAGTTTCTCATCCTGCGTCGCCTGATCGACGCCGCGCACTTTCATGCCGAAGGTGATGTTCTTTGCCACCGTCATCGTCGGGTAAAGCGCGTAAGACTGGAAAACCATCGCAATGTCGCGGTCTTTCGGGCTGACGTTTGTCATGTTGCGCCCGTCGATGTGCAGATCACCACCTGTGATCGGCTCAAGCCCAGCGATACAGTTCAACAGCGTGGATTTGCCACATCCTGACGGCCCTACGAGCACAAGAAAATCACCCTGTTCAATCGAGATATTCACGTCTTTGAGGATCTCCGTAGAGCCGTAGCTTTTGTAGAGATTGTTTATTTCAAGGATCGGAGACATTTGAGTTATCCTTTCACGGAGCCGGCGGTCAGACCCCGGACGAAGTATTTACCAGCAACGACATAGACAAACAGTGTCGGAAGCGCTGCGATGATCGCTGCGGCCATATCGACGTTGTATTCCTTAACGCCTGTGGTCGAGTTGACGATGTTATTCAGGGCCACTGTGACAGGCTGTGTGCCCGCCTGGCTGAAGGACACACCAAACAGGAAGTCATTCCAGATTTGTGTGAACTGCCAGATGACCGTGACAACAATAATCGGAATAGAAAGCGGCAGGAAAATGGACCAGAAGATGCGGAAGAAACCGGCACCATCCACCTTGGCGGCTTTAGTCAATTCAGACGGAATCGTGACATAGTAGTTGCGGAAGAACAGCGTCGTGAAACCTAGCCCGTAGATCACGTGCACAAAGATCAGACCGGGGATCGTGCCCGCAATGCCCATCATGCCAAGGACCCGCGCCATCGGCAGCAAGACAACCTGAAACGGGATGAAGCAACCGAACAGCATCAGGGAGAAAATGATATTCGACCCCCGAAAGTTCCACTGTGAGATCACGTAGCCGTTCATCGCCCCCAGCAGGGTCGAGATCAGAACCCCGGGAATAGCGATCAGAACGGAGTTCCAGAAATAGGGTCGCATCCCCTCGCACTGGATACCGGTACAGGCACCGGACCATGCCGTGCGCCACGCATCAAAAGTAACTTCACGCGGCAGTGAAATCAGGTCACCTGTGCGGATTTCGTCAAGGCTCTTGAGTGAGGTCATGACCATCACGAAAAGCGGCATCAGGTAGAAGATCGCAAACACACCCAGCATAAGGTACAGCCCACAGCGGAGTGCACGCTTGCCAGCCTGACTTTGACCATTGCCTGTTGGTACTGAAAAATCAGCCATCGTTAGACCTCAATTCTGAATAGAGGTAGGGAACAACAATTGTGAAAACCACCATCATCATCACCATTGCAGAGCTTGCCGCCTGACCAATATCACCGCGCGAGAACGCCATCGCGTACATGTAGGTTGCAGGCAAATCAGTCGCATAACCCGGCCCACCGCCTGTCAGTGCAATCACCAGATCAAAGCTCTTGATCGCAAGGTGCGACAGCACGATGAACGCGGACAAGAATATCGGGGCCATCGAAGGGATGATAATCGCCGTATAGACGCGCCATGTGGGGATGCCGTCGACTTGGGCCGCTTTGATGATCTCTCCATCAACGGACCGCAAACCGGCGAGGAACAACGCCATCACAAAACCACTGCTTTGCCAGATCGCCGCGATAACAATCGCGTAGATCGCCATGTCGGGATTGATCAGCCAATCAAAGGTGAAGTTTTCGAAACCCCAGCCGCGGACCGTTGCTTCCAATCCCAGACCCGGGTTCAGAATCCACTTCCATGCGGTACCAGTGACGATCATCGAAAGCGCCATGGGATAAAGGTAAATCGTGCGCAGCGCGCCTTCGGTTCTGATGTTCTGGTCCAGCAGAATGGCAAGAACCAGCCCAAGGATCATCGCGATTACGATAAACAGGGTGCCGAATATAAAGAGGTTTCCGAACGCTGTGTCCCAGCGCGGCGATGCAAACAGGCGTTCATACTGGATGAAGCCTTCGATTTCGTATTTTGGCAGCAGGCGCGAACGCGTCAAAGAAACCCATGCTGTCCACGCGATGAAGCCATAGACGAAGATCAGAATTGCGATGAACGAAGGCGCCAGAACCATTTTGGGCATATTATCTTCAAGCCACTTGGTCATGGTATTAGTCCCTAATAGGAGGTTCTGCCCCCGTCACACAGACGGGAGCAGAGGTTAGCATTTACATGCTGTTGGCGACTGCTGTTGCCAACTGCTGAACTGCATCCTCGGAGGACATGTCAGAGTTAAAGTGTGCCGTCACAACATCTGTGATCGCACCGGCCTGCGCACCGCGCAGCGCCATGCCATGTGCATAGCTTGGCAGCAGTGATCCACTGGCAGAGCTTGCCGCCATGTCTTCTGACGACAGGGTCGCGCAGCTATCAAACTTATCAAGCGCAACGTCCGTACGGGCCGGAATAGAGCCTTTGTTCAGGTTGAAAACCTCTTGGAAGTTCTTACCAACAACAAGCTTCGCCAAAAGGTGCTGACCCTGCTTTTTGTCGTCACCATCCACGGCGAACATCGCAAAGCTGTCTACGTTGTAAAGAAAGCCTTCACCCGGTGTGGACATGCACAAAAAGTCTTCGCCTGGCACTTTACCCGCTGCCATAAACTCGCCCTTGGCCCAGTCACCCATGATCTGAAAGGCTGCTTCGCCGTTCATGACCATCGCTGTTGCAAGGTTCCAGTCACGACCGGAGAAGTTGGGATCAACATAGCCGCGCATCAAACGCATCTGGTCGAACACCTTAACCATCCCATCGGAAGTCAGCGTCTCTTTGTCGAGATCAACAAAAGCTTTGCGGAACCCGTCTGGGCCAAGAATGCCCAGCGCCACAGCTTCGAACACTGTTGCGTCCTGCCAAGACTGACCACCATGCGCGAGCGGGATGATCCCTGCCGCAGACAGCTTCTCGGCGGCTGCGTTGAACTCGTCCCAAGTTGTCGGCATTTCGATGCCATTGGCGTTCAGAACTTCGGCGTTTGCCCAGATCCAATCAACGCGGTGTACGTTTACAGGGGCAGCGCACCACGTGCCTTCGCACTTCATGTGGTTGGCAATCGATTCCGGCAGCACGTCCGCCCAACCGTTCGCTTCTGCTACAGCAGAGATGTCTGCCAATACGCCTTCGTCATACCACTCCTGAATGGCCGGACCTTTGAGCTGAACCGCTGTCGGCGCGTTGCCAGACAGAACACGTGCGCGCAGGGCTGTCATTGCGGCATCACCGCCGCCACCGGCTACGGGCATGTCTGTCCATGTACCGCCATTTTCTGCGAATTCTTTTTGCAGAACAGCTACAGACTTGGCTTCACCGCCGGATGTCCAATAGTGCAGAACTTCTACCTGTGGCTCTGCTTGAACTGCGCCGGCAACCAACAATGCGATGCCAGACACCGCGCCAGTTATATAAGATTTCATTTCGAATTCCTCCCAGAAAATGCCACTTTAGCGGCTTCGATCCGCAGAGATTGTAGAAGCTTTCACGACTAGGCAATCCGTCTTGGGCGGCTAGACCCGCGCCATAACGAATTAAATGACGTGACCGTTACAGGTTGTTACAAAGGCATCGAATTTGTTGCCTGTTGTTACGTAAGAAGCGTGAAGCGCGCCGCATCGGGAGATTTACAGGGAGGTATCTAGGTGGCGATTCCCAGAATACTTATTGTTGATGACGACAAAGACGTCCGCCAGATGATGACCCGGTTCTTCCAGCAAAATGGGGCCATCGCGCTGCCTGCAGCAACCGAAAGCGCGGTACGCGCGCATCTGGAGAACGGACGCGTCGATCTGATCTTGCTAGACGTCATGCTGGGGGACGAAAACGGTTTGGAAATTTGCAGCCGTCTGCGCAAAGAGCAGGACATACCGATCATCATGGTGTCCGCCCTATCCGCCGACCATCAGCGCATGGAAGGATACCTTGTTGGTGCAGACGACTATGTTGCCAAACCCTTCAACCCCGATCTGCTTTTAGCCAGAGTGAAGGCTGTTCTAGCCCGCGCACGCCGCTCGTCGTCGCTGATCCACCGCCGGAACACAAAGGTGTTCCACTTTGCAGGCTGGACCTATGACGCAAAACGCGAAGAGGTGATCTCCCCCGATCAAGTGCAAGTGGTCCTGTCGCGGCGTGAGACCGCCCTGCTTCAGGTCTTGGTCGCGAACCCGCATATTCCGCTGACCCGTGAAGAAATCGCTTCCGCTTTGGATGTGACGGGTGAAACCCCTCAAACCAGCGAGGCCGTCGGTAGGTCCATTGACGTCCTGATAGGACGACTGCGTGGAAAGATCGAAACAAACCCCAAAGATCCAAAACTTCTCAAGACCGAACGCGGCGTCGGTTATGTCCTCGCCACGGATGTCGAGGCATTAGAATCTTGACCAATCCTTTGCGGAGTTTGCGAGGTCTAACCAGTGTTTTGACTATCAGCGCCTTCATCGCTGGCGGCATTGTCGTCTGGCTATGGGTGCAGTCAAATTTTGACTGGCGCGAATACCAGAGCAGAGCCTACGTAACAGGAATTGGTGTTCATGGTGCGTTGAAGGACAATGCTATCCCGCCCAGAGGGGTCCGGTTCGAAGTTCTATCAGAGCAGGATCAGACTTTGGCCACAACCGGGGATTTTCAGCAGATCACTGGCGCGCCCCATGCCGCACAAGAGACCAACATTCCAATTTCCGCCGATACTGCAAATCCTCAAACAGACGCGCCTCTTACTCTGGTGATCTTGTCACCCGATCTGGTGTATCGCGTTGCCGATCTGTCTGTTGAGGAGGGCCAAACTGCCGCGATCAAGACTGGAAATGTCTTTCGCCTCCTCGCCTCCTATTGCAGTGATCCTCTCGTCCTCGCGCGCTTTGGCGAGGCGCCGTGGATGCGGATAGATGGCGCAAGCGTTTGGGGATGTGATGCGGCACCTTACGACAGACGGCTGCTAGCCGCGCTTTTAGCCGCTATCGTGATTGCAATATTGATGACTATCTCACTAAACCTGTCATCGGACTTCACCCTGTTCGCCACACAGTTGCGCAACCGGCGGCGGGTTGGCGGGCCTGCAAGCTATGACATTAAAGGTCCGCAAGAACTGCAAGACATCGTCGCTTCCGTTAACGCCTATCTAGAAACCGAGCGCGCGCAGCTTGAGGGGCGTGCCGCTGTACTGTCAGGCGTCAGCCACGATCTGGGCACACCGGCAACACGCCTCCGGCTGCGGGCAGCACTGATCAAAGACCAAGTTTTGCGCGGGAAACTGGAGGCTGACATCGACAGCATGACCGACATGATCGAAAGCGTTCTTACGTACACGCGCGCAGAAATGAACGTCGAAAATCCCCGCAAAATTTCTCTCACAGCGCTTTTAGGTGCGGTTGTTTCAAACTACGAAGACATGGGACATGCCGTATCCCTCCAGCCCGCAAAAGATGTGATCGTGAAAGGGGGGAGTTCCGTCTTTATGTCCCGTCAGGGCCAGACCGTGATGGTGGGCGAACGCGAGGTAACCATCATGGGACGCCCGATCTCGCTTGAGCGCGCTCTAACCAACCTGATCGACAACGCGCTCAAATACGGGCGCCGCGCGACGGTATCGCTGGAAACAGATGCCGAAACAGCAACCATTGTAGTCGAAGACGAAGGGGCCGATAATCTTGCTGTGGATATTGAAGCTCTGATGGCGCCCTTTCAACGTGGCGACAACACCAAGACAATCAAAGGCTATGGGTTAGGCTTGACAATCGTCGCCACCATCGCAAGCCTGCACGGAGGCTCGCTCATTTTCGAAGATACAACCAAGGGCGTAGCGGCCCGTCTACAAATCCGGCGTGGCTGACAGATCGTCACCGCCCCCGGATCGGAGGCGGTGATGGATAGACGCATAGCCCGATGAAAACATTATTCAGTGTTAACCTAGCACTTCTTCCACAGCAGCTTTTGCCACGCCAACCACTTCATCGGCTTGTTCCCGTGTCAGAGGGAAAGGCGGCGCGAACCCGATAATGTCGCCCTGCGGCATGGAACGGGCGATCACACCGCGGTCGAACATCGCAGCGACAATGCGAGGGCCGACCTTTTCTGCCCCATCAAAGAAAACACGGTCATCGCGGTCGCGCACCAATTCGACAGCGCAAAGCATGCCTTCGCCCCGCACGTCGCCGACGTGCACGTGATCGCCCAGCGCTTCTTTCATTGCTGCATTCAGATAGCCTCCAACAGCACCAGCGTTGCGCACCAGATCAAGACTATCGAGCAGCTTTAGGTTGGCCACGCCCGCAGCCGCCCCGATGGGATGTGCAGAGTAAGTCCATCCGTGGCCAATCGGGCCGAATTCGTCTGTCCCCCGTTCAAGAACCTCCCACATCCGGTCCGACACAATCGAGCCAGACAGCGGCGCATAAGCCGATGTCAGGCCTTTGGCGATGGTGATCAAGTCGGGTTTCATTCCGTAGTGCTCTGACCCCATCATAGTGCCCAAACGACCGAAGCCGGTCACGACTTCATCAGCGATCAACAGGATGTCATACTTGTCGAGCACCGCCTGGATCGCGGCCCAATATCCCTCGGGTGGAGGGACGATCCCGCCAGTGCCCAGAACAGGTTCTCCGATGAATGCGGCGATGGTATCCGGTCCCTCGCTCTGGATCAGCGCCTCCAGTTTAGCGGCGCAATCGGCGCTGAACGCGGCCTCAGTCATGTCACGGTCTTCGCGGCGGAAATAGTATGGCGCTTCGGTATGAACAACATGGCTGAGAGGTAGATCAAACTTTTTGTGAAACAGCTCCAACCCTGTGAGCGACCCTGTGACAAGACCCGAACCGTGATAACCACGCCAGCGCGATATGATCTTTTTCTTCTGCGGACGGCCAAGCACGTTGTTGTAGTACCACACTAGCTTAACGTTAGTCTCGTTCGCGTCCGATCCGCTCATCCCGTAGTAAACGTGGTTCAGCCCTTCCGGCGCGCGCTCTGCGATCATCCGCGACAGTGTAATCGAGGCCTCGGTCCCGTGACCTACGTAGGAATGATAATACGCCAGTTCATGCGCCTGCGCGGCGATGGCCTCGGCGATCTCGGTCTGGCCGTAGCCAACGTTCACGCAATAAAGGCCTGCAAAAGCGTCCAGATGGCTGCGCCCTTCACGGTCGGTGATGTGCACACCTTTGGCCGTCTGCATGATCCGATTTCCCATTTCGCAGCGGGCAAATTGCCCGAGATGGGTAGAGGGGTGAAAGAAATGATCGTGGTCCCATTGGCTTAGCACATCATTGGTCAGCGGCGTAGTCATCGCATTCTCCTCTTAGAGTCCTGCATCAGTGGTATGGGGTCTATGACCAAACTGCTACCCCGCTACACGACTTTTTATGTCGGAAAACGTCATGAGATGCCGCTCCCGTTGCTTGCCAAATGCGACAAAGCAAACCAGCCTTTCTACATCGCACAGCCCAGGTCGGAGACCGCCCATGCACGCCCCAGCGCCAAACTTCGTCACCGCCGAATACCACAACCGCATCGCCAAAACCCGCGGAGCGATGGCTGCCGCTGGGCTTGATGCGATCTTTGTGACCGACCCGTCGAACATGTCGTGGCTTACGGGCTATGATGGCTGGTCCTTTTACGTACATCAGGGTGTCCTGCTAACGCAGGAGGGTGATCCCGTCTGGTGGGGCCGCGCAATGGATGCCATCGGTGCGGGCCTGACCGTATTCATGGAGGATGCCGACAGCATTCTCGGATATGATGACACCTTTGTGCAAAATCCCGAAAAACACCCGATGCGAGAACTGGCAAAGCTGATGGCCGCGCACGGGTTGGAATGCGCCCGCATCGGGGTTGAGCTGGACAACTATTACTACACCGCCGCTGCCCATATGAGCCTAACAGCCGCCCTGCATCGCGCAACGCTCACGGATGCCACCGGCCTTGTGAACTGGCAGCGCGCCATCAAGTCAAAGCAAGAGATCGAATACATGCGCCGCGCAGCAAGGATCGTAGAGGCGATGCACGCGCGCATTCTTGACGTGGCCGAGGTGGGCATGCGCAAGAACGATTTGGTGGCAGAAATCTATGCCACGGGCATTCGCGGCGCTGATGGTCACTGGGGTGATTACCCCGCGATTGTGCCGATGGCGCCCTCTGGCATGGATGCCACCGCGCCGCACCTCACTTGGGACGACAAGCCGATGAAGACCGGCGAGGCGACTTTCTTTGAAATCGCGGGTGCGCATAACCGTTATCAATGCCCGCAATCGCGCACGCTGTTCTTGGGCAAAGCCCCGCAAAAATATCTGGATGCCGAGACCGCTGTACTGGACGCAATGGAGGCTGGATTGGAGCAGGCCAAGCCCGGCAATCAGGCCCAAGACATCGCCAACGCCTTTAACAAAACCCTCAATGATGCAGGCTTCGAAAAGGAAGGGCGCTGTGGCTATGCCATAGGGATCAGCTATCCGCCCGATTGGGGCGAGCGGACAATTTCCTTCCGTCGTGGTGATACGACCATTTTGAAACCGGGCATGACCTTCCACTTTATGCCCGCGCTTTGGCTTGATGACGGAGGGCTCGAAATAACCGAGCCGATCCTGATCACCGAGACAGGCCATGAATGCCTTTGCGCGACGCCCCGCAAGCTTTCGGTGAAGGCATGAGCAGCAGCCCCGTCAGCCCGACAATCCCGCTGGACGTTGACGGCGTTCATCACGGTTTTCTTAAGCTGCCGCACAGCCGCGACGACAGTGCTTGGGGGTCAGTGATGGTCCCGATCACCGTCATCGCAAACGGCGCTGGGCCGACTGCCCTACTGACGGGTGCGAACCATGGCGACGAATATGAGGGGCCGATTGCGCTGCAAGAGCTCGCGCTGACGCTCA
This sequence comes from Sulfitobacter sp., assembly GCF_036961165.1. GTDB lineage: Bacteria > Pseudomonadota > Alphaproteobacteria > Rhodobacterales > Rhodobacteraceae > Sulfitobacter. Next base: position 19,700 of record NZ_JBALVJ010000011.1, read on the forward strand.
AACCTGAAGACATCACTGGGCGCGTCATCATCCTACCCGAGATGAACCTGCCCGCTTTTGCTGCAGGCCTACGCTGCTCTCCCATTGATGGCGCGAATATGAACCGCAGTTTCCCCGGCCGCCCCGACGGTACGGTAACGCAAAAGCTGTGCCATTTCATCGCCACCCGTTTGGTGCCGCAAGCAGATATTGTGCTCGACTTCCACTCGGGAGGGCGCACGTTGGATTTTCTGCCTTTCGCCGCCGCACATATCTTAGAGGACAAGACGCAAGAAACGGCCTGTATGGCCGCCATGCAGGCATTTAATGCGCCCTACTCCGTCAGGATGCTGGAAATTGACAACGTAGGCATGTTCGACACCGAAGTGGAAAGTCAGGGCAAGGTCTTTGTCACGACCGAACTGGGCGGCGCGGGCAGCTCCACCCCCCGCACGGTTGCCATCGCCCGCAAGGGTATCCGCAATCTGCTGATCCACACAGGGATTATGACGGGCGAAATGTCGTTGGCCGCTACCCGTCAGCTCGACATGCCGGATGAGAGTTGTTTTCTATTTTCCGATCAGGCGGGGCTGATCGAATATCTGATTGAGTTGGGGGATCCGGTGGCGACAGGTCAACCTGTTGCGCGCATTTGGCCTGCCGACAGGACCGGCGTGGCGCCCGCTGAATGCTGCGCCTTGCGGGCCGGTATCCTCACCGCGCGGCATGTGCCCGGCCTTGTGAAAATGGGTGATTTTATCAGCCTGATCGCGGCAAAAGTTACCTAAGCACTCATTCACATTCGGTTGCACATCGCACACCCGTTCGTGAGATGGGAGCATGAGCACAAATACCTCCTTCCTTGATGAAACGAGCCTTCCCACTGCAAACGATCATCATACGATCTCGTCCTGTTCTGGTGATGCACTCCCGCACTTGCCAAGCTATCCGGTCTAGTGACTGGCAGACTGGCGTCGGGACCTCATACCGCTATAGTAAGCCTAATGAGACCTAACGGATCACCCTGATGCCCGCAGACGCCTTTGATCAAACCAAAGCAGCTCTTTTGACGCTGGGCGGACAGCGTGTCTGGTCGTTAATGGTCACATTGTTTGGCGATCTCGCGCAAGCGGAGGGCAGCTCAATCGACGGGCCTGTTCTGTCGGCTGTGATGACAGAGATGGATGTGCGCCCAGAAGCTGTGCGTGTGGCCCTTCACCGACTGCGCAATGACGGCTGGATCGTTTCACAAAAGCAGGGCCGGACACGGCGTCACGCGCTGACGCCGACCAGTCGGCAGGAAACCTTGCATGCCAGCGCGCGCATCTATGCCAGCCCAACCGCGCAGGAACTCGGCTGGCAGTTACTCATGCTCGAAGACACCGCCACGGCACACCGCGAGGAAATGGCAGAGCAAGGATTCGTACCTCTGCTACCGCGCGTTTATCTGGGTAGCAGCCTTTCGAAACCGCCAAAGAACGCACTGGTTCTTACCGGTGGAAATGCGCCCGGTTGGCTGCGCGAGCAAATCGGCGCCCAGATGCTGGAAGCCGAATACAGCGCTATGCTGCCTGTGCTGCAGCTTGCCAAAAGCTCTCTGAACAGCGGCGTTCTGGACGCACTGCAGACTACAGTTTTGCGGTGTCTCATTGTCCATAATTGGCGGCGGATCGTGCTGCGTCACCCGACATTACCCCGCACCCTTTTGCCGAATGACTGGCCTGGCCATAGCTGCCACATACTGGTCGACACACTCTTGAATCGCTTCCTGCAGCCGTTACCCGACGAGATCCTGCCAAGCTAAAAGCGGCGCGCTTTCCCCTTCTTCTTACTCCCTGTATAGATCGAGCCATGACAAACAAAGTTTACCAAAATGATCTTCCGGACGGGCTCGAGCTTGGACCGGTCGTAGCTATCGATTGTGAAACCATGGGCCTGCATCCGCACCGCGATAGGCTGTGTGTTGTCCAGCTGTCCGGTGGCGATGGTCATGCGCATCTGATCCAGATCGCTCGTGGTCAAACAGAAGCTCCCAATCTGTGTCGGCTGCTTGCTGATCCGGACGTGCTCAAGCTGTTCCACTTTGGTCGCTTCGATATTGCTGCGATGCTTAATGCCTTTGGCACGGTCGCAGCGCCTGTGTATTGCACCAAAATCGCGAGCCGATTGGTCCGCACCTATACGGACCGCCACGGGCTGGCCAAACTGCTACAAGAGCTTCTGAGCGTCGATATCTCTAAGCAACAGCAATCCAGCGACTGGGGTGCGCCCACTTTGACGAAGGCACAGATCGATTACGCCGCTTCCGATGTGCTCTATCTGCATAGGCTGCGCGACGTCCTGAACGGGATGCTGGAACGCGAGGGGCGTATGGAAATGGCACAGGCATGCTATGATTTCCTGCCAATGCGTGCGCAACTTGATCTGGCTGGCTGGCCGGACACGGATATTTTCGCGCATGCCTGATGTCTCAGCGCCAAGAATTAGACGCGACCGCTATTCGCGCATGGTGGCGTTGCTGAAGGTAGCGTTCCCGCTGGCTGCGCTTGCCTTGCTATCTACCTTGTTCTTGTTGTCCCGCGCGCTGGATACGGAAACGCCCATCCCCTTCGCCGACGTAGAAATTCAGGAGCGTCTGCGTGATCAGCAGATCACCGGACCCTTCTTTTCAGGCACCACCACCGACGGTGACCAAATGTCATTCTATGCCGAAAAATTGGTTACGCTTCCAGGCAGTGTCGGCGGCAACCGCGCAGAAGACGTGCTGGCCAAGATAGAAACCGACAAAGGTACCACATTTCAGTTACAGGGCGATGTGGCCGAACTGGATATCGGAGAAAACACCGCCGTGCTTACAGGTGACGTCTCCATGGTGAGCTCTTCAGGTTACCGGATAAACACTGCGCGCCTCACCGCACTGATATCCGAGCTTGATGTCACAGCCGATGGCGAGGTTCTGGCGTCAGGTCCGTTGGGTCAACTGACGGCGGGGAAAATGCGGGTGTTCAAGCCAAATCAGACCGATTCAACGCAAATGCTTTTCAGTGACGGGGTGAAGCTGGTATATACCCCCAACTGAGCAAGAAAGTGTTTCTATTTATGGGCCTTCGTTTACTGTTGATCGCGCTGTTTTCAGCTCTTTTTTCCATTCAGGCAGCAGCGCAGGGCGCCAGCGTCGCCTTTGGCACTATCGCACAAGACACCAGCCTGCCGGTTGAAGTGAGCTCGGACGAGCTGTCTGTTGACCAAGAAACGGGCACAGCGATCTTCACCGGAAACGTGGTGATTGGTCAGGGCGATATGCGCCTGACTGCACAGAGGGTGCTGGTTATTTATCGCGCCACACAGGATGGTATCGCCAAAATGGAAGCGACCGGCGGCGTTACGCTGGTTTCGGGCCCCGATGCCGCCGAAGCACAGCGCGCGGATTACAGCATTGACGAAGGCACCATCGTGATGCGCGGCAATGTGTTGCTTGCCCAAGGCGCCAGCGCGCTAAGCGCGGATACGATGACCATCCGACTCAAGGATGGCACGGCCAAGATGTCTGGCAATGTTCGGACACGGCTCCAAACAGGTGGCAACAATTGATGATCACACCTGACCTTTCGGTACAAGAGGGCAGCGCGGGCCTGCGGATTTCGCAGCTGCGCAAGTCCTATCGCAAGAAAATCGTCATCCGCGATTTTTCTATGGAACTCATGCGCGGTGAGGTCGTAGCCCTTTTGGGCCCAAACGGGTCCGGCAAAACCACCACATTCTATTCCATCGCTGGCCTTGTGACGGCTGAAGGCGGGTCAGTCACCATCGACGGTAAAGACGTGACCACCTTGCCGATGTATCGCCGCGCCCAGCTTGGCATTGGATACCTGCCACAGGAAATGAGCATTTTTCGCGGCCTATCGGTGCAGGACAACATCCTTGCTGTTCTCGACATCGTGGAGCGGAACCGACGCAAGAAAATGCGGCGTCTGGATGAATTGCTTAGCGAATTCTCCATCGAACACCTGCGTCGCGCCCCTGCGTTGGCCCTTTCGGGCGGTGAACGTCGCCGTGTAGAAATTGCCCGTTGCCTGGCAGCGAATCCAAAGTATCTGCTGCTGGATGAGCCTTTTGCAGGTGTTGATCCGATTTCGGTCGGGGATATCCGACATCTTGTTGCGGACCTGAAAAAACGCGGTATCGGCGTGCTGATTACCGACCATAACGTGCGAGAAACTCTGGAAATTGTGGACCGCGCCTACATCTTGCACGAAGGCCGCGTGCTGATGTCCGGAACCCCGGACGAAGTGGTAAAAGACGGCGATGTCCGCCGCGTGTACCTTGGCGACAATTTTAAGATTTCTTAAAGCACGTTAACGCCACTTCCCACCTGTTTTCATCTTAAATGATTGACTCGTAAGGGTCTCTGCCCGTCTAATCAAACTATGGCGAACTGGCTTTGCATGTATCGAAAGGCTGCGCCACCTTCGGGTGGGACGGGCTTCAACGTTCTAATGCCCGCCGCCATTCCCCGCATCTGATCACGCGAAGTAACACCCGTTTAGGGTGCGCCTTTTGGGGTCGGATTACACAATAAAGGAGACACTATGCGGTACCAAATCAGCGGAAAACAAATCGATATCGGCGACGCACTGCAGACTCATGTCAAAAATGAGCTGGGCGGGGCCGTCCAGAAATACGCCGAACGACCGACTGATGCCCTCGTTATTTTTTCCAAGTCGGCCCATGAGTTTGTTTGTGAAGCTACGGTACACCTTTCGACCGGCCTCACAGCCTCGGCCAAGGCCCATGCGACCGAGATTTACGCCGCCTTTGACGCATGCTGCGAAAAGATGGAAAAACAGCTAAGAAGGTACAAGCGACGGTTGAAAGATCATCATAAGGACCGTGCAGAGCCTGTTGAGCTTTTGGGCGCTTCCTCATATATACTTGCATCAGAGACAAACACCGAAGGGGACGAGCCCGAAAGCTTGCAACCCATGATTATCGCCGAGATGGAGACAAAAATTGCTACTTTGTCTGTTGGTGAAGCGGTCATGCAAATGGAGCTATCTGGCGCACCAGTTTTGGTGTTCAAGAAACAAGGCAAAGACGGGGTCAACGTGGTATACCGCCGCGAAGACGGCAACATAGGTTGGATTGACCCTGCATAGAGACTGAGCTATGGCGCGCGCTTAGGCGCGCGCTCACAGGGATACGCAGACAAATGAACTTTGCAAAACTTCTGACGCCGGAGGCAGTTAAAGTACTGTCATCGACCACCAGCAAAAAACGGCTCCTGACGGATCTTGCTGAGCTTGCGGAGTCCGTATATGGGCTGAATTCCCAAGCGGTTATCGAAGCTTTGCTCGCGCGCGAAGCGCTTGGCCCGACGGGTGTTGGCCACGGCATTGCTCTGCCGCACGCCCGCGTTGATGGAATAACGGATGTGACCGGTCTTTTCGTTCTGCTTGAAAAACCTGTGGATTTTGGATCGGTTGATCGCCAACCTGTCGACATTGCGTTTGCGCTGTTTGCGCCAGAGAACGCCGGTGTCGAGCATCTCAAGGCGCTTGCCCTCGTGTCGCGCACGCTGCGGGATGCAGGTATCTGTGCCAAGCTGCGGGCAAACCCCTCAGCTAACACCCTCTATACCATTTTGACCGAAGCTGAAGGCGTCAAAGCCGCCTAAGCTTTAACGCCAGCGTCCAAAACCAAACATCATGTAGTCGCGCTGATAAACATCGGCGCCCAGCGCTTCGATTTCGTCGTCATAGATGTCTTCCAGCATGTGGTTCCCGTGAAGCCCTGCAGGCTCAATCCGTTGAGCATCGCTGTAGCCCAGCGTAGCCGCCAATGTGCTTAGATCACGTGGCAACGCATCTTCACGCAGAATGATATCAGGCAGTGTGAATTCGCCGAATCCCTGAATAGCCTCGGCCTGAGTACACCACGCGGAGTCAACACGGACGGCGGTCTGACCCGCCAGATTGCCCTTGAGAAATTTTAGAAAAGCTATGAACGCGGCGCGGTGTGTGCTCGCGTCAATGCTACCCTCGTGCCCTTCTTCGGGCAGAGGCAGCTTGTACCGACGGACCAGAGTGCGGCGCAGTTGCAAATAGCTGCCCTTGTCTGAATTCATGATCCGGTGGCAGAAAACTTCATGCGCGCGCAGGATCGGATGGCGCAGCACAGTAAAGCTGCGATGGCCCTCATGCTTGCGCTTCCACTGGCGCAATTCTTCCTGGGTCATATTTGCACCCAAGGCGTTCTGCTTTTCACCATCAAGAGCAGCGAGCCAGCGGCGCACCTCTTGCTGGGGACCACCAGCGATGGGCATGAACAGTAAGGGTGCCTTCACACCTGTCACATAGCCCGGCACATTCGGGCCACGGCGCGGTTCAAAATTAGGGGTGCGGCTTAGATCGAAACGGTCCATCCGGGCCAGCGCCTGCTCCATCTGCGCATAGTTGCTAACTTTTTCGTGCAACGGGCTCGGATTTTGCTTTTTGAGGTTATTGTCCAGCTCTTCCAACATCTCCGGCACGCCGAGATAGGTCGCGATTCCGTTCATCACCTCAACGCTTTGCAGATCTTCGTAGGCGATATAAAACGCGGTCTGTCCGCTGGTTTGCAGACGATTCATTAGCAACAGTTGAAACGCCTGCAAAGCCTCAAGATGGGCCTCGAACTCGTCGAGCACAAACTCTGCCTTTGCAGTCCTGTGCGCCTTCATATCGGTCAACTTCCACTGCCCTGTGGCCTGCGCAATCTTCCAGCTCACATAGCTTTCGACCGGATTACGCGTGAGAATGATCTTCGCCACTTTGGGATCATCAAGAACAGTATCCAGAATGCGCGGGTCATGGTCGTGGAAGTAGCGAAACCCACCCATCGCAGCAGGATCATAGCGGATCGCGCGTAGCAAAGCTGTCGGTTCCGCATCGCGTGTAGCCTGATCCACGCCCATAATGTTGGTGCTGTTAGGGTAGCCGATGAAATGCGGGTTAAACGCCTCTCCGTGGCATTTTGTTCCCGCAAAAGCATTCAGGTTAGCTTCCAGAAAGTTGGAGCCAGTGCGCATTTCCGCAAATACAACGAAACTGTCGAAGCGTGAGGTCATTTATTTCACCAGATAAGGTTTACGAGGCGTTTCCGTGTTGGAAACGGGTCCACGTTCGACAGGAAAATCGCCCATCAAATAAGGGTGCATGCCTTGGTTTTTGAGGTTTTGAAGGAACTGGCCGAAGCCGTGCAAATCAACCATCTTCGGTGCTTCCGAAAGCCGCCTGATACGGGCCTGCCCGATCTCGTCCAAGATGCCCTGCAAAGGCTCCATCGGTGCCTCAATAAACTCGGCCATGGTCCAGATCCGCACACGGGCTTTGGTAAAGGGCGAACGCAATACATCCATATGCTCGCTCTCTATTTTTTGCATCGTTGCGGCAATGCGGCGGATGTCTGCGAAATCCATGTTGGATCGGAAAAGCGGCACAGACCACGCACCGGTAATCACGGAAATCTGCGCATTGGGATCTTTTGCCACGCGCCAGTTGATGTCCTGATTATCCAACGGCCCGAACTGGAAACACTGCCGCTCTCCACGAGTGTTCCAGATGAGGTTCGTCAGAAACGCCTTGGCGTTATAGTCGCGTTGCACGGCGTTGTCGCTTAGCGCGCCATTAAGCGTGGTGTGACCGTCTGCAAAATGTACACGGTCCGGGGAAAACAGATGCCCGTGCACACGCGCACCTGTCGCATTGTGCAACCATGGCTCAAAATTCTCGAAAAGCTCGGAAAACCCCTGAAACATAGAGTATTCAGCTGCCGTTACCCCGTTTTCCCAATCTTCGTTGGGGAACCGGCTTTGCATATAAAGACCCGAACGCCCGCGCGTCCTCCGTTCAACCGCTTTGGCAAAGATGCGGTCGATTTTACCCGGGTTAGGTTCTGTCTTTTTCATCGCACCTGCGGCATCCGTTAAGAACGCCTCGTATAGACGATCCGCATAAGGCCAAATTTTACGTGCAACGAAGCAATCAGACCGCCGCAGCAGTTGCAGGTGATCATCGTAGAAGATGTGCGGTTTGCCCTGAAAATCGAATTTGGACAGGGTTAGCGAGCGGCTTTCGACGTTTGTCGAATAAAGCCGCGACAGCGTCTGGAAATAGCTTTCATCCGGAATCCAGACATGGCGAAAGTACGCATCGTATTTCGCGCGCTCCGGGTCTTGTAGAATAGCAGACAACGTCTGCCGTGTGAGGCACCACCACTGAGACCCCATGTGCGGCACAACGCCATGCGGGATTCGCCGCTTAAGGTTTAATGCGCGTTGAATGTTCACTGTCTTATCGAACAGATACCGGTGCTGCTTCCAAGAAAAGGGGAAGCGCATGGTAAAGCGTTCTTCATCCAACCCGCCAACGGTCCACGGGACATCAGCTGTCGTCGCGCTCTCGATGAAATCGGTGCGCGGGCGATCGGCCAGATAATCAATCAGTTCATGGACGGGGCGCAGTGGCAGGCAAGAACCTGAGGCCAGATAGACGTGCCGCACATCCGGAAAACTGGCCAGCAGCAGCTCTGACGCAGCCTGAGACGCGGCGACGATACCCCATGTCCCCCATTCACAGCGATACCGCTTGCTGAACAGAACATTCGGCACATCAGCCAAGGCCGCTGCGAAGTTGTCATAGGTCTTCTTGGGAACATTGCGGTCTACATGGATCACGACGGGCACGTTTGCAGCCGCCCAGTGGCGGGCGATCTGCTCGGCACGGCCCAGCGCGGTATGCACCAGCATGGCAACACCCATCGACGCGCTCACGCCCAATTCCCCTTTGACATCAAGCCCAAGATCTCTAATTGGCGCCAGTTTATGTATCGTTCGCTCCACTTGCACCACAGCTGCGGGTTTTCTTTCACCCGTTCTGCATATGCCTTGTATTCGACTGAGCCTGCATAGTGCTCACCGCGTTCAAGCTCTTCAGCAGCTTTCGCGCCAAAGGTATCAATGAATTTTGCGTGCAGCAGAACACCACTGGCTTTTTCGCCGCCCCATTCGTCATAGACTTGGTTAAGGCCTCGCGGCAGCAGCATATGGGTTGAGCTGACGTAGACGTATTTCTTGTCCCACTTTACCAATGGGACCTTGTTGAGCGCAGGCGCCTTTGCAGGCTCTTCGGCAAAGAAGACACGCGCGCGTGGGCCGCCCTGTATCCACAGGTTGGTAAAGCCCGCATTGCGCGCCATTGTGTAATTGCCGCTATCGAACCACGACGCAATCTCGATCGGATCTTGACCTGATCGGTAGGGTTGTTCGTCCAATCGACCCTTTGGATACATATCCAACAACATTGCCGAGAATGACTTAATCGAGGACGCATCAAGCCAATCAGTTAGCGCCCGCAAAGGACGCGTATCGCAGAATGGATAAACCAGAAACTCATCTGGATCGACGGTAAGCACCCAATGCCCGTGGGCATACTTGCGCTGCAACCAGTTCAGCCAGTCCACGCCAAAGCGTGATCGACGGTAACTGGCGCGCGTGTGCCACACGGAGACATCAGGTTGGTTGCGTAGATAATCCAACGCGCCATCGTCGCTATCATTGTCCACAAAAATGAAATGGTTCACGCCCTGTTTGCGGTAGTAATCCAGAAAATGGGACAGGCGGATTTTTTCATTTCGCTGGGTGCAGAACAAAAGAATATCGTCGGGCCGAATCTGATCGGTCCGGTCCACAACGCTTTTCAACTCACGTCGCTTGCGAAATGCCCTAATGCGCCAACGCTTCCGCTGGAGCCTCAGGTGATATGATCGGATCGCACCCAAACACTGCCCTTTACTCTTGGTCTGTCAGACTTCCAGCACGCATATCAGGTATAACTTAATGCAATATTGAAATGCGCGGACCATGTAGGCGCTTCAAAATCACGAACCCTCAGCGTGATCCGAGCCTGTTTAGACCAGTCCACTATGCGTTCTTCCCATAATGTAGTGGCTGAATCATCTACATATTTGGCCTTATTTGCAAGGATTTCCCTAAATGTCGCCAGATTGCTGCACAAAACCGGTGTCCCAAGCGCAAGTGCCTCTACGGCAGGCAATCCGAAGCCTTCAGCATGACTTGGAAACAGCAGTGCATGCGCGCCATGAATCAACGCACTCAGCGCCCCATCTGACAGGCCCGTCACTTCATGCACCCGCGCATCCGGCCCCAACGCATCAAGCCGTCTAAAGACCGCCTCGTTGTTCCAGCCACGACTGCCACAAATCAGCAGCATCGGCGCGCCCGGCCCCAAATTTTCCCAGACATCAAGCAACAGCGCATGATTTTTGCGCGGCTCAATAGTGCCTACGGTGATGAAATAAGGTGTCGCGGGTGGGAGCCCTGAGGGCATGGCCGAGCAGTCAGGCGCCTGCGTTACTGTCCCTAAATGAGCAACAATCCCCTGAGGTACAGCGCCCCACTCCGCCATCACACGCTCTGTTCTTATCTGAGTGTCGGCCGAATTGTAGATAATCAAGTCGGCATGCCGCTGCACACGCCGCAACTTTTGGGCAAAGACTTCAACCGTACCATCGCGCTGGAACTGGGGGTAATCGATCGGGATAACATCATGCACAAACACCGCGACCTGCGCCTGCGGTACTATGCGCACAGCTGACAGAACCCGCTCAGACAGATTGCTGTGTCCAGTGTTGAGATAGGACGTCCCCGCGGGGAGATGACGCGCCAGCATCCGCGACAAGCCACGCGGCACGCATCGTGCAACAGCCAACTTGCGGACATCTGTAAGCGCACGTCGCGCAATATCCTTCATACCTCGCTGCAAGCGTGACAACAGATCAGGCGAAGAGAATTCGGCGGCACCAGTCAAACGTTGCTGAAAACCGATCAGCCCTGCATGATCAAGCAATACATACCCCAAAGGCGTCCGCGCCAAGCCCCAAACCGGAAGCGATCCCGCCGTCAGTTCTTTGAGATACGCAAGCTCTACGCGATCCACACCTGTCCAAACACGCCCGGCACGCCGCAGCAGGCGCGTTACATCCAGCAAGCGCGCTGGTGGGATCGGGTTATGCGGTGTCCTATCCAGTTTGCGGCCACCTTCGCTGGTCAATCGTCACGTTGGATGCCGCACGCGGCGTACTTATTATCGTTTCGTTTAAGCACGCCCGATACAGCTCAATCCAAGCCTGGAACGATGCTTTTGAGGTATTCTGCAAGGTCCTCACGCAGGTCGGGGCGCGCAAGACCGTATGAGACAGTAGCCTGCAAAAACCCTGACTTAGAGCCACAATCAAACCGCTGGCCAGCAAAGCGATAGCCATGAACCTTGCGTCCGTGGTCCAGATCTGCAGCAATCGCATCCGTCAACTGGATCTCGCCGCCGGCACCTTTCTTCATCTCATCAAGGTTCTTCAGAACCGTCGGAGACAGGATATAGCGACCAATCACAGCAAGATTGGAAGGCGAGTCTTCGGCCTTGGGCTTTTCGACCATACCCCTGACTTCAAGCAGATTACCTTCTTCGTTCACAACATCCAAAATCCCGTAGGACGATGTCTTATCCGGGTGAACCTCCATTGCAGCGACCATGTTTCCACCGGTCTCTTCATAAGCTTCAACCATCTGCTGCAAGCAGGGCTTTTCCGCCGCAATGACGTCATCCGGAAGAATTACCGCAAACGGCTGATCTCCAACCAGACGACGCGCGCACCAGACGGCATGACCAAGGCCCAGCGCCTTATGCTGCCGGATATAGGCAATCGCACCGCTGTCCATATTCGTCTGTTGCAGAACTTCCAAAAGGTCGTCCTTGCCCTTCCTGCGCAATTCCTCTTCGAGGTTCGGGGCCAAGTCGAAATAGTCCTCCAGCGCGCCTTTGCCGCGCGAGGTCACGAAGATAAACTCGGTAATGCCAGCAGCACGTGCTTCGTCGATCGCGTATTGGATCAACGGCCGGTCAACCAGCGTCATGATCTCTTTCGGGACCGATTTCGTTGCCGGGAGAAACCGTGTGCCCATGCCCGCAACCGGAAAAATTGCTGTGGTGACTTTGTTACCCATGAATTTTTAACTGCCTCATCTATTTTTTCACGCTGTTTAATGTACGAATGACGAGAGTTTCACGCAGCGCTGGATGCACAAAAAACCCGGAATTTTAACATTTGTTGCCAATTAGCGTCCAATCTAGACCTTAATATGACAGTTCCCTCAAATTACCAGCTAAGGGGTTAAAAATTGCAGGGGAATTAGGGTTCGCCCAGCCCACGCACGGCTGAAATCCGCGCACGTTCGCGATAACTCCGTCGCTGAAAGGTTGTGACGCGAAAAAGTGGCTCATCTCGGTTGGCGCGGCCAAACAGGCCGCCCCGCTGCACCCAGACCCCATTACGCGTAAACTGCACCCTGTGAAACAGCGCCGTGCGAGATAGCACCAGAATTGTTTCAATTGTGCCGGAAGCGACGCGTTTGGCAGCAGCTTCTATTGCCGCAGTGCCGCGCATCCCTTTCACCGAAGTGAACCTCGCCTCACGGCGGCGGAACTGTACGGGGCGGAACGGCTGCACCGCATGACGCGGTAGCTGCGCAGCGCCAAAGCTTCGTTGCTGCCCCTCTGCATATCCCGCTGCAAGCCGTTTCATGAGACGGCGCACATCACGCGGCTCAAGCCGACCGGCAACCATATGGCCCAACAACCGCCGCCGTTCGGCGCTGATTTGCACACGCCAATGTGCAGAACGTTCAAGCTTGGGGATATATTTTCGCTGAAAGACTGCCCAACTTGCACCAATCTCATACAAATCACGCGGTACGCGGTCCTGACGCCGCGTGGCAGAGGGCGCAAACCCGTGATGAACCTCCGCCAGTGGCACCAGCGCCGTTGCATGACCAGCCCGTGCCAAGCGCATGTTTACGTCCGTCTCATCCAGATAAAAGCGGAAGGCTGGGTCAAACCCGCCAATAGCCACCAACACATCGCGCCTAAATGCCATATTAGTGCCTTCGGTCTTGATCGCGCGCCCTTTTGGCGGAACCAATACCGTGGCCTGACACTGATCAATATCCACGTCGTGTGGCGCCCCTTGCGCATCCAGCGTTCGCGCCTTGTATTGAAAGCTGATGCCATTGCGCGCCCGCACAAACCCGCCCATTGCCGCGACGTCCAGACGCGCCGCAGGGGCAACCAGATGATGCAACCATTGCGGCTCGGGCACCGCATCATCATCCACGAACGCAACGATGTCGCCCGCCGCGTGAACCAGACCAAGGTTACGCGCGGCGGATATATTAGCCTCATCGAAAGCAATGCATTTGATGTCGGGCAGCTCGGCAGAACACTCAGCCACGGCCATCCCCTGGGGACAAGCAACCACAACCACTTCAAAACTGCGGTATTGCAACTGGGCAATAGCCATCAGGCACCGCCGCAACGCGTCAGGTCGTCCCCGACTGACGACAATGACACTTACCGTCTGGTCGCTCATCGCCTGCCTGCTTTCATCTGGCTGGTCTGCTCATGATTTTTTCAGATCGACACCCGGGGCGTATGCAATGAAAAACGGATTTGCATAGTCCGCCTTGCCGTAGGTCAGTGGGCTATGGTCCTCAAAGCGGATAACGTCCCCGCCTGCCCCTTTGAGCACGGCATGACCAGCAGCGGTATCCCACTCCATCGTGCGACCCACGCGCGGGTACAAATCCGCTTCGCCCGTGGCCACAAGACAGAACTTCAGAGAGGATCCCGCGCTCTTCATATCCTTAACCGCGTATTTGCCAATATAGTCATCGGTCGCCTGATCGCGGTGCGACTTGCTGGCCACCACCATCAACGCCGAATTATCTGGTTCAGAGACTCCTATCACAGTCGTCGGACCAACATTTTCTTTATCGAACGGGCCGGTTTCCTCAACCGACGTGCCAGCGGCGTCGGTAAAGAACATCCGGTTTTTGGCAGGCGCGTAAACCACTCCGCGCGTCGGGAGCCCCCCCTCGACAAGAGCGATGTTTACCGTGAAATCACCACGGCGGTGGATGAATTCCTTTGTCCCGTCCAATGGGTCCACGATCAGGAAGGTATCACCGCTGGTTTTGTGCGTGGCAGACTGCTCTTCGGTTACCAACATCACATCGGGAAATGCTGTGCGCAGCCCGTCTGAGATGATCTTGTCAGCCGCCTCATCCGCAGCCGTCACCGGGCTGTCATCTGATTTCGACTTAACATCGAAGTCATCCTGACCGTAGATTTCCATAATCTTGTCGCCAGCTTCCAGCGCAAGTGTACGCATCACACGTGTCAGTTTCTCGTAATCCATGCCCAACTCTCGCCATCCTTCGTTGATATAAAATATGAACACCTTATGATGCGCTTGTAACGGAACGGCAAGAATTCCGTGCAATCGTGGTCATATCCGCAAGGCAGTATCCAAATGTTCCAACCCGTACGCACCCACAGATCCACTCGGCATGTCGTCCTGACGATGCTGGAACTGATCTACCACTCCATCGTGCGATCTGTGCGCAAGGGTCATAACAACGCTTTCATGGCCATCGCGACGAATCTGCTACAGGCTGTGATCTTTGTGGGTGCGTTTTACGTGATGTTTTCGATACTGGGACTGCGCGGCGCAGCCCTGCGCGGGGATTTCCTGATCTACATCATGTCCGGCATTTTCCTTTACATGACCCATTCAAAGGCCCTGGGTGCTGTAGTCGGCTCTGAAGGGCCTGCCAGCCCGATGATGCAGCACGCCCCGATGAACACCATTGTTTCCATCGCTTCTGCCGCCCTTGGGGCGCTGTATATTCAGGTGCTATCGCTGGGAGTTATCTTGTTTGTTTACCACGTGGCATTCACGCCGCTAGAGATCGAACAACCGCTGGCGGCTTTTGCCATGCTGCTTTTGGCGTGGTTTACCGGAGCTGCGCTTGGTCTTGTGCTGCTTGCGGTCAAGCCTTGGTTCCCCACGGCAGTCGGCATCTTTTCGACCATATACCAGCGCGCCAACATGATCGCGTCTGGCAAAATGTTTGTCGCAAACACTCTGCCCAGTTTCATGCTGGCGATGTTTGACTGGAACCCGCTGTTTCACACGATTGATCAGGCACGCGGGTTTGCCTTCATCAACTACAACCCGCGCTACAGCGACCCCATGTATGCCTTCTGGGTGGGATTGATTTTGGTGATGGTTGGCCTGATGGGTGAGTTCTATACCCGACGGCATGCGTCAATCTCATGGAGCGCGCGACGCTAGAGCCCGCTTGGCAGTAGACGCAGAGGATGTCCCCCAGCGTCCATTAACTTTACGATATAACGTTGAACGCCGGTCCGTATGGGTAGCCCGTAATATTCTCGTTTCCGTCTTCGGTGATAACGAGGATATCATGTTCCCGATAGCCACCTGCACCAGCCTTACCTTCTGGTACGGTCAGCATCGGTTCCATCGAAATAACCATTCCGGCTTCCAGTACCGTGTCGATATCTTCACGCAGCTCCAGCCCCGCTTCGCGACCATAGTAATGGGACAAAATGCCAAACGAATGACCGTACCCGAAGGTGCGATAATGCAGCAGATCGCGTTCTGCAAAGAAGGTGTTGATCTGCTCTGACACTTCAGCACAATTCACACCCGGCTTTAGCAGGCTCATTCCCAGTTCATGCGCAGCAACATTTGCTTCCCAGACCTTCAAGCTAGCCGAATCCACAGTCTCTACGAACAGAGTCCGTTCAAGCGCGGTGTAATAGCCACTGATCATCGGGAACGTGTTCAAGCTCAAGATATCACCCGGCTCCAATACGCGGCTGGTCACAGGGTTGTGCGCGCCATCGGTATTGATGCCCGATTGAAACCAGACCCAGGTATCGCGGTATTCCGCGTCTGGGAACCGCTTTGCGATCTCCATCTCCATCGCGTCACGGCCCGCCATCGCCACGTCAATCTCTCGTGTGCCGACCCTGACCGCTTCCTTGACCGCGTAACCACCCACATCAGCAACTTGCGCGCAGGCACGGATAAGCTCGATTTCCGCGCCTGATTTATGCATCCGCTGGCGCATTGTCATCGGAGCGATATCCACGACGACCTTAGGGGACAAGAACGCCTCCAGCAACCCGAACTGCGCAAGCGTGACATGATCAGCCTCATAACCGATGATTTTGTTCGAACCAGTGACGGATTGGACAGCCCGCCAGTAGTTGTTCCGCTGCCAATCAGTGTAGGTGATGTTATCGCCGTAACTGCGCCGCCACGGTTGGGCTGCGTCGATACCCGCGCTCATGGTGACTGAATCTGTCTGCGTCACAACCAGCGCATAGGGACGACCAAAAGCGCAGTACAAGAAACCTGAATAGTACGCGACATTGTGCATTGAGGTGAAGACGCAGGCATCCACCCCCGTCTCACGCATGCCTGCTCGAAGGCGGGACAGGCGATCTTCATATTCTTGGGATTGAAATGGGAGAGTCTTCTCTCCCTGATGGAAGCGGTAGAATTCTGGACGATCCATAGCAATGGCTCCTTCGTCTGCATGCGTAACGCAACGAGAGAGCCGAACTCCCTCAACTGCGAAACAGCAAAGAAAAGTCCCGGCGTTCAGGAAGGTGAGTTTGGGGCTGCATCGAAATGCTGGCGACGCCATCGCCGACCCATGCACTTTCATGCATCGAAAAATCAAACCATGCAAATCATTTTGAAAGCAGACCTGCATGCAGCACTGCAGCTCTCAATTTGAGTTGCCTCATTCAACCATACGAAGCGTCAAGTTCAGTCGTCCACCTTTGGGCAGCAGCGTGCTGGATCCACTCCGTATCCGGTCCACCCCGTGATAAGCCAGCCGCGCAGCTCCTCCCATCACCACCACGTCGCCGGAGCGCAACCACATGCTTTCAGTCTTGCCTCCGCGCGTGACATTCCCCATGCGGAACAGCCCTTCATCACCCAGCGAGATTGACACCACTGGCCAACCCATATCCGTCTCATCACGGTCCTGATGCAGGCCCATCTTCGCCTGCGCATCATAGTAATTAATCAGACAGCACTGTGGCTGCCGTTCCACTCCTGTTACCTGCTGCCAAATCTCGAACACCTCAGCAGGGATCGCCGGCCATGGCCTACCTGACGGATGGTTTGGCACGTATCGGTACCCCTTCTTGTCGGAGTACCATCCATACGCACCTGCCGCTGTCATCCGCACTGACATCGGCTTGCCGTAAGGCGTATCCGGCCGGAAGAAGGGCGCATCGGCTACGACACCGCGCACAGCCCCCAAAATCGCGCGTTGCTGCGCGGGATCCAGAAATCCCGGATGGATTTCAAAGCCCTTAACCGACAATTTCACCGTGCTACCCTCAATTTATGTTCAATTTTTCAGGATTTATCCCTGAATCATCACTTCTTGGTGTCCGCCATGGTTGCAGCACCCCAACCCCCTCACTATATACCCACCGAACTGCTGGGAACGACCTGTTTCCAGCGTCAACCAGATCGGAGCCAAGGTGCCGTAACGGGCCTGCGCTTCGTGTAATCGCCTTGAGCTAAAAAAGGGATCGAAAACATGGCCAAAGTAATTGGTATTGACCTTGGAACTACAAACTCCTGCATCGCCATCATGGACGGTAGCCAGCCCCGCGTGATCGAAAACGCGGAAGGCGCACGCACAACGCCCTCCATCGTGGCTTTCACAGAAGACGAGCGCCTTGTTGGCCAGCCGGCAAAACGCCAGGCCGTCACAAACCCAGACAACACAATCTTCGGTGTTAAGCGTCTGATCGGTCGTCGCAACGACGATGCTGATCTTGCAAAAGACAAAAAGAACCTGCCTTTCAACGTTATTGATGGCGGCAACGGAGACGCATGGGTTGAGGCCCGTGGTGAAAAGTATTCACCATCGCAAATCTCTGCCTTCATCCTCGGTAAGATGAAAGAAACAGCTGAATCCTACCTCGGCGAAGAAGTTACTCAGGCTGTGATCACTGTGCCTGCGTATTTCAACGACGCCCAGCGTCAGGCCACAAAAGACGCCGGCAAAATCGCTGGCCTCGAAGTGTTGCGCATCATCAACGAACCAACTGCTGCTGCGTTGGCGTACGGTCTGGACAAAGAGAACACACAAACCATCGCGGTCTATGACCTTGGTGGCGGTACGTTCGACGTGACCATCCTTGAGATCGACGACGGCCTGTTCGAAGTGAAATCCACCAACGGTGACACGTTCCTTGGCGGTGAAGACTTTGACATGCGCATCGTTAACTACCTTGCTGACGAGTTCAAAAAAGAGCACGCCGTTGACCTGAAGAAAGACAAGATGGCCTTGCAGCGTCTGAAAGAAGCTGCAGAAAAAGCGAAGATCGAGCTTTCTTCGTCTTCCCAGACAGAGATCAACCAACCGTTTATCTCCATGGGTTCCACAGGACAGCCGCTTCACATGGTTATGAAACTGACCCGTGCCAAGCTGGAGTCGCTTGTTGGTGATTTGATCAAAGCTTCAATGAAGCCTTGCGCCGCTGCGCTTAAGGATGCGGGCCTGACGGCAGCTGACATCGACGAGGTTGTTCTTGTAGGTGGTATGACACGCATGCCACGCGTGATCGAAGAAGTGACAAAGTTCTTCGGCAAAGAGCCGCACAAAGGTGTTAACCCCGACGAAGTTGTTGCCCTTGGCGCTGCCATTCAGGCCGGTGTTCTTCAGGGTGACGTTAAAGACGTGGTTCTGCTGGACGTGACGCCTCTATCGCTTGGTATTGAAACGCTCGGCGGTGTATTCACCCGCTTGATCGACCGCAATACGACCATCCCGACGAAGAAATCACAAATCTTCTCGACTGCGGAAGACAACCAGAACGCCGTGACCATCCGCTGCTTCCAGGGTGAGCGTGAGATGGCTGCCGACAACAAGATCCTCGGCGCCTTCAACCTCGAAAGCATTCCGCCTGCCCCACGCGGCATGCCACAGATCGAAGTGACCTTTGATATTGATGCCAACGGTATCGTGTCTGTTGGTGCGCTGGATAAAGGCACGGGTAAAGAGCAGAAAATCACCATTCAGGCCTCCGGCGGTCTGTCTGATGCGGATATCGACAAAATGGTCAAAGATGCCGAAGAGAATGCGGAGGCGGACAAAGAACGCCGCTCGCTGATCGAAGCAAAAAACCAGGCGGAAAGCCTCATCCACTCGACCGAGAAGTCTGTGGAAGAGCACTCTGACAAGGTTGACCCAACGACGGTTGAAGCGATCGAACTGGCAATTGCTGCGTTGAAAGACGAACTGGAAACAGAAAACGCCGAAAAGATCAAATCCGGCATCCAGAACGTAACCGAAGCGGCAATGAAACTGGGCGAAGCCATCTATAAGAACGCACAAGATGCGTCTGAGGATGACATGGCTGCGGCGGCTGATGAAGCTGCTGGCGGCAAGTCTGGTGATGACGACATCGTCGATGCCGATTTCGAAGACCTCGACAACGACAAACGCGCGTAAATCCGCAGTTCGGAACTAATGACAGGGCCGGTCCGATCAGACGGGCCGGCCCTTCACGTTCCAGTAAAGGATACTACTGATGGCAAAACGTGACTACTATGAGGTCCTCGGCGTCGCTAAAGGCGCATCTGCTGACGAGATTAAAAAGGGCTACCGCACAAAAGCGAAAGAGCTCCATCCGGACCGAAACACAGACAAGCCAGAATCTGAAGCCCAGTTCAAAGAAGCGAACGAAGCTTATGAGGTTCTGAAGGACGCGGACAAAAAAGCAGCTTATGACCGCTACGGCCACGCCGCATTCGAAGGTGGCATGGGTGGCCGTGGCCAGCAGGGCGGCGGCTTTGGTGGCGGCCAAGGTGATTTCTCCTCTGCCTTCTCGGATGTTTTTGATGACCTGTTCGGCGATTTTATGGGCGGCCGTGGCCAGCAGGGCGGCGGACGCCGGGCTGCGCGCGGCTCCGACCTGCGCTTCAATATGCGCGTCTCCCTTGAGGATGCGTTTTCTGGCCTCCAGAAATCCATCAACGTCCCCACATCCGTAAGCTGCGGCTCATGTAGCGGCTCGGGCGCCGAAGGCGGTGCAGAGCCGACCACTTGCCCGACATGCTCTGGCATGGGAAAAGTTCGCGCGCAGCAAGGCTTTTTCACGGTTGAACGGACCTGTCCTACATGCTCCGGCCTTGGCCAGATCATCAAGAACCCGTGTAAAACCTGCCAGGGTGCTGGTCGTGTTGAAAAAGACAGGTCTCTTTCGGTCAACATTCCTGCGGGCGTGGAAACCGGCACGCGAATTCGCCTTGCAGGCGAAGGTGAGGCTGGAATGCGCGGCGGCCCATCGGGTGACCTCTATATCTTCATCGAAGTATTAGAGCATGAATTATTCGAACGCGACGGACCAAACCTGTTCTGCCGTGTCCCTGTGAGCATGAGCAGTGCCGCATTGGGTGGCAGCATTGAGGTTCCAACGATTGATGGCGGCCGCGGTCGTGTTCAGGTTCCCGCAGGCAGCCAATCAGGCCGCCAAATGCGTCTACGCAGCAAGGGTATGCCGCATCTGCGCGGTGGCGCAACCGGTGATATGATTATCGAGCTGGCTGTTGAAACGCCTGTGAACCTTACCAGCCGCCAAAAAGAATTGCTGCGCGAATTCGACGAGCTCTCAGAAGAGAACAACCCCGAAAGCAGCAGCTTCTTTTCTTCCGTCAAATCCTTCTGGGATTCGATGAAGGGCTAAGATACGATTTATAGGCGCGCCCATTGTAAGGCGCGCCTGTGTAAATCTGAGGCACCAAAAACTCTTGATCTTTGATCTTCTGTTAACACTTCTCTAACCAACAGTAGGCAATCCTGCCTTCATGTCGGTATTCAAAGAGCAGCCCCTACCCTTCCTCATGGATGAAGCCCTCGCCGCAGCGCCGGTGGGCAGCAAACAACCCTCCTCCTATAACTCCGATCACCGTCAACGCCTACGCGCCCGTTTCATGGCGGGGGGCGCTGCGGCGATGCCAGAGTATGAGTTGCTTGAGCTTGTCCTGTTCCGCGCCATTCCACGCCACGACGTAAAACCATTGGCGCGCGCACTCATGGACCGGTTTGGCGATTTTAACCGCGTCATCATGGCGTCAGAAGCCCGACTGCGGGATATCGACGGTGTGGGAGATGCAGTGATCATTGAGCTCAAGATCATTGAGGCAGCCGCTCATCGCATGGCGCGCTCAAAGGTCATGCAAACCCAGATCCTATCCAGCTGGGACGCACTTTTGGACTATTGTCACACCACAATGGCGCACCGCGAAACAGAACAGTTTCGCGTCCTCTACCTGGATCGAAAGAACGTCCTGATCGGGGATGAGGAACAGGCCAGGGGCACCGTGGATCACGTGCCTGTCTATCCACGTGAAGTAGCGAAGCGGGCGCTTGAGTTAAACGCCTCTGCGGTAATCCTAGTGCATAACCACCCCTCAGGTGCTTCTACACCCTCGCACTCGGATATCGACATGACAAAGCGCGTGAATGCCGCCTGTGACGCACTTGGGCTCACGCTGCATGACCATCTGATTATTGGAAAATCCCAAGAGCTCAGCTTTCGCTCTGAAGGGTATCTCTAGCTTAACGCACCCAGACCTCGACGCGCCGGTTTGCCTGCCGCCCCCATGAGCTGTCATTGCAGGCCATAGGCATTGCCTCGCCGAACGCATCTACTCCAAGCTCAACCCGCGCCAGATTTGCGGCTACGGCTGCTTCACTCACGGCGCGGCGCACCGCATCCGCCCGCCGTAGTGCGATATTGCGGTTCACCTCGGCCGCGCCGTCCCCATCGCTAAAGCCGACAAACAGCAGTTGGCGCGCATCATATTGCCCTACTTCCAGCGCCCGCGCCAACTGCTGCACGTTAGAGCGCGATTGCGCGTCAAGGCGGACCGAACCCGCCTCAAACCGGAATGACGTGCTTAGACGCGCCATAGGCGTCAGCGTTGCCGCCATACGTTGCAGTTCCCCCAAGTTGATTTCGGTCCCCGCATGAGCGATGGCATTGGCAAAGCGGTTGCCCTGCTGTTCAACCGCGATCTCTTCAGGGGTCTGGTCAACAAAGCCAGACCGCCGAATTACGATTTGTGCGGCTGGCCCACGGGTAAAGGCCAGAAACTCCCGCGCGAGCTGTGGCAACCGGCGTGCCGGAAAATACAGAAACATAGGCGCGGTCAGCGGATAATCTTCGGTCTTGATAGTCCTGCGCGACGCCTCCATGGAAAACCCACAAGAGCCGATCAACGCAAGCGCCTGCGTGTCGCCGCGATCCGCATAGCTGGTCAATCCCAATGAGAACGTGTCTTCTGCAACAGCCTGTGCCAAATCCGATAGCATGGCATGACGCGTGGCTTTCTGGGATAACTTAGTCAGGTTGGCAGGACGCAAGAGCTGATCGACTAGCGCCTGCCCCAAACCCGAAGCGTCGTCGGGTAGATGCAGATCAATCGGCACATCAGGCCCACCTAACGCTTCCCAATTCGTAATCTGCCCAGCCAGCACCAACGCAAGATCAGCGGGCGAAATCCCCCGCACCGGATTGGAGCCGGAGACCACGGGCACTATAGCATCCAAAGCCAGAACGCGGCTTCGGTTCGGTCCGGTCATATCACCTAGTCCCGCCTCGCGGGCGCGGCTGCGCTCATTGGGGCGAATTTCACGCAGAGACATAACAATGTCAGCCTCATCGGCCAGTAGATCAGCAAATCCTTCGTCCGTATTGCTCACACGGAAATAGAATCGCGCAGCCAATTTTTCGTCTTCGCTGCGCCGGATCAAGTAGGTGAAGGTTCCAGCGTCTTCGCCCTCTTCGCGCTCTGTAAGATATCCGTTCTTTTGCGCGAAGGCTTCGATGAGAGCGGGCATCACAACTGCACCCAACGTAGGTGCGCCAGATATCTGAAGCTCTGCCACATAGTCTTGCAAGTTCGGGCAAGCAGGCCCCTCACAAAGAACGCCGGACCCATCGATGGTCAATTCGCCGTATTCTGTCTGGATGCGGTAGAATTCGCCATCAAAGCCAAGCAACGTCCCGCTCAACTCAACCTTGCTGTCGCGAGAGGTGAGCGTGATGTCCTGTGCATGAGAAGACAGGGTAGAACCAAAAAGGAAAAGTGCGGCGAAGATCGCCGCACATATCACTCTGATCATGAGACCTCAGCGTTGCGTTATCTGGACGCAACCTTCAGGTCTTCGAAGAGATTATTCAACACAAGAAAGTTGCCAGTGGCGTCGCAGTCAGGGACAGAGAGTGTCAAATTCCGCGTTGTGATATCGATGTCACTACCCGTCTGTAGGGTTTTGGCTTCGATCTCCAAACCACAGTTCTTGGCAGTCACTTCGGTTTCGACACTCAAAGCAACATCACCCGTGTTTTTGGTGGCATTTTTCGGGAACGTATAAACCTCGGCTAACAGCCCATCCGGCACATCCGGATCGCCAAGTGAAGAGATATAGCCGCCCTGCCCGGTCACACCGTAAGTCATATCACGGGCAGCACCGGACCAGACGTGACCCTCGCTTCCATAATCGGCACCGAACTCACGTGCATGCAATTGAAAGCCGGTCTCGCCCTTCCACTGGAGAGCAACACGATCAAAGTCAGCCATTTCTTCAACAATAGTCTGCGCGACCGCACCTTCACCACTGGTGAACGCCACAACAAAGACGGCCTCCTTCGCAAGTGCCGGGACTGTGATCTTGAACGCGCCAGCTGCATCGGTCGTCTGATTGAACACAAGGCCACTGTGATGCACTGTCACACGCTCGGACGGCATGCAGGGGGCGTTCAGCGTCAAGTTCACCATCGCCGCTGCAACAGAGCGCGCGTTTGCCGTTATCTCACAGGTATTTCGCAATTCAGCCTCCTGAGCGGCCGAGCTTTGAGGTTGCTCTTGCACGGCTTCGGCCGGCACGTCAGGCAGTTTGCCTTCGTCTGGCGCTACAATCTCTTGCGCGGCGACAGGCGTCACACCTTCTTCTGCGATCGCTGTAGGCGAGGCTTTTGAGAACTCTGCCGAAGTCAGCGTGATCTCCACGACGTCCAGCACTGCAGCCTCTGAATTTGTGAGGGTCGCGCCGGTATAGTCGGCAGGTTGCGTTGCAGCAGACTGGGTGTTCTGCATGAAAAAGCCGATACCGACGGCACAGGCCAGCGTTCCAGCTGTCGTTACGATTTCCTTGTGGTACTTCATGGTATCGGTCCCTTGCTACGAAGTGGGTCAAGATTATCCATGATCGGGAAACAGGGCCGCAATGGGGCAGCCCTGCGCTGTAATTATGATAATTTTTGGTTAACGCACTTAAGAAAGGCGTCCGTGGCAGTGTTTGAACTTGTCGCCAGACCCACAGGGGCAAGGTTCGTTCCGGCCCGGATTGCCCCATGTTGTCGGGTTGTTTTCGTCAAACCCTTCAACGGCTTCAGTGGCTTTAGCCTCTGACGCGTCGGCTGCATCTTCAGCAGCTTCAGCCGCCGCTTGTTGCTGGGCAAGCATCTGCTGCATCATGCGCTGCTGATCCTTTTCGCTGGCGGGCTCTACACGGGCCAGACGCTTGGTTACATCCGCGCGCAGACTGTCCAGCATCCCTTCGAACAGCTGGAACGATTCGTTTTTATACTCATTCAGCGGATCGCGCTGTGCATAGCCACGGAAGCCAACGACGGAGCGTAAATGCTCAAGCATCAGAAGGTGATCGCGCCACTTGGCGTCAATCGTTTGCAGCAAGAAGTGCTTTTCGATGTTGCGCATGTTCTCAGGGCCAAACTTCTCGGCCTTGTTCGCCATCATGTTGTCAGTCGCCTCGACCAGACGTTCGCGGATGCCATCCTCATCCACACCATCTTCTTCGCACCATGCGATGACCGGCACGTCAATGCCCAACTCCTCAATCACAGCAGCGTAGAAGCCTTGTGTGTCCCACTGGTCCGCATAGGTGTTGCGGGGCATGTACTGGTCGACCAGATCATCAATCATCTGGTGACGCATATCTTCGGTAATTTCGTGCAGGTCCTGAGATTCCATGATGTCGCGGCGCTGACCAAAGATGACTTTGCGCTGCTCGTTCATCACGTCATCGAACTTCAACAGCTGCTTGCGCATGTCAAAGTTGCGGCCTTCAACCTTGGCCTGCGCCCGCTCCAGCGATTTGTTCACCCATGGGTGAATGATCGCTTCACCCTCTTTGAGGCCCAGCGATGTCAGAACTTTCTCAAGCCGTTCTGAGCCGAAAATCCGCATGAGATCGTCTTCGAGAGACAGGAAGAAAGCTGAGCGGCCCGGATCACCCTGACGGCCTGAACGACCACGCAACTGGTTATCAATCCGGCGGCTTTCATGCCGCTCGGACGCCAAAACATAGAGGCCGCCGGACTCCAGCACCTTTTTCTTCTCGTCTGCGTGTTCGGCTTCAATCCGCGTGCGGATCGCAACCGGATCAGCCTCGGGATCAACTTCCAATGCTTCAAGCACTTTCAACTCGACGTTGCCGCCCAACTGAATGTCCGTACCACGGCCCGCCATGTTGGTGGCAATGGTCACCGCGCCCAACTTACCCGCGTCACCAACGATCTGTGCTTCCTGTTCGTGCTGCCGCGCGTTCAGGACGTTATGCTTGATCCCTTCGGCTTCCAGCATCCGGCTTAGCATTTCGGATTTCTCGATTGAGGTGGTACCAACAAGACAAGGCTGTCCTTTGGCATGCGCCACTTTGACCTTTTCGATCATGGCTGCGTATTTCTCAGCCGCGGTGCGATAGACGGCGTCGTCTTCATCCACACGCGCAACCGGCACGTTTGTCGGAACTTCGACCACGCCCAAACCGTAGATTTCCATGAACTCATCCGCTTCGGTCAGCGCGGTACCCGTCATGCCAGCCAGCTTGTCATAAAGGCGGAAGTAGTTCTGGAATGTAACTGAGGCAAGGGTCACGTTCTCCGGCTTTATATCGACTTCCTCTTTCGCCTCAATCGCCTGATGCAGACCGTCGCCCAAACGGCGGCCAGCCATCATACGGCCCGTGAATTCATCGATTAGGACAATCTCGCCATCGCGCACGATGTAGTCTTTGTCTTTCTCGAACAGCTTGTGCGCCCGCAGACCCTGGTTGACGTGGTGCACAATCGACGTGCTTTCGGGATCATAGAGGGTAAAGCCTTCTTCCAGCAGCTCACGTGCGCGCAATTGCTCTTCGAGGAACTCGATACCGTCGTCGGTAAAGGTCACATTGCGGGTCTTTTCGTCCAGCTCATAATGCTCAGGCTGCAGCAGCGGGATGACCTTATCAATGGTCGTGTACATCTCGGAACGGTCGTCGGTCGGGCCGGAGATGATCAGTGGCGTACGCGCCTCGTCGATCAGAATGCTGTCGACTTCGTCCACAATCGCGAAGTTATGTTCTTTTTGATAGATATCGCTCAGCTCAGACTTCATGTTGTCGCGCAGATAGTCAAATCCCAGCTCGTTGTTGGTGGCGTAGGTGATATCGCAGGAATATGCCTCACGCTTGGCTTCGTCGGTCATGTTCGGGAACACAAAACCGGTCGTCAAACCCAGAGAACCGTACACCTTACCCATCCACTCAGCGTCACGCTTCACCAGATATTCGTTCACCGTAACGATATGCACACCCTTGTGCGTCAGCGCGTTCAGGTACGCGGCGAATGTTGCCGTCAGGGTTTTGCCCTCACCGGTCTTCTGCTCTGCCACGTTGCCTTGGTGCAAGAAGATGGCACCCATCAGCTGCGTGTCAAAGGCCCGCAAGCCCAAGGTGCGGCGCGCGCCCTCACGACAGTTCGCAAAAGCTTCGGGCAATAGTTCGTCTAGACTTTCGCCTTTCAAGGCTCGTGTGGCCAGTTCTTCTGTCTTGTCCTTGATGCCCTCATCGCTGAGCTTCTCGAACTCGGGCTCAAGCGCGTTGATCTTGTCAATCAGCGGACGAATGGCCTTGATCTTACGATCATTTCGCGTGCCAAAAACTTTTTTGGTGATTTTTCCGAGTCCCAGCATGCGATCTCCAGCCGAAGTTTAAAATCTATTGCGCGATCTGCTTGCCCCGCAAACACCCAGTCCATAAATAGAAGGGGAGAATGGTGGCTTTACGCCGCGCCCATCAGCGATGTAAGGGCCACCACATAGCGTGTCAATGTAACCAGCCCGATAGCACCGGAATGATAGGACGATCCATGCAAAAACCCCTCACTTTTCTTGCCCCACTGGCGTTTATCGCCGCACTAGCGCTGCCCGCAGCCGCACAAGAGACAGTCAAAGCAGACCCATCAGTTGTCGTAGCAACCGTGGGCGAGACCGAAATCACTGTCGGCCACATGATTGTGGCATGGGCGAGCCTGCCACAACAGTATCAGGACCTGCCAGATGATGTCCTGTTTGAGGGGATTCTGGATCAATTGGTCCAGCAGACTGCCTTGCAGCAACAATTCAGCGGAGATTTGCCGAAACGCGTCGAACTGCAGCTTGAAAACGAGCTCCGCTCGCTGACAGCTGGCGAAGCGATCAACGGCATCATGGACCAGCCACTGTCCGAAGAAGAGGTGCAAGCAGCCTATAACGAAGAATACAGCAATGTGGAGCAGGAGCAGGAATATAATGCTTCGCACATTCTGGTAGAAACCGAAGAAGCCGCCCTTGCTGTTGTTGAAGAGCTTGCTGGTGGCGCAGAATTCGCCGCTGTTGCCCGTGAAAACTCCACAGGTCCATCTGGCCCCAACGGCGGTCAGCTTGGCTGGTTCGGCAAGGGCGCGATGGTACCTGAGTTCGAAGAAGCAGTTGTCACACTTGAAGTTGGCGCAGTTTCGGCACCCGTCAAGACTCAGTTCGGCTGGCACATCATCACACTGAACGAGACTCGCATTCAGAAAGCGCCTGCGCTGGAAGATGTACGTAGCGAGATTGAAATGCAGATTCGCCAAGTCCGCGCGCAAGCAAAGATTGACGAAGTGACTGCGGCGGCGAATGTTGACCGTACCGGTGCCGAAGGCGTTGTCCCATCGGTTATCAAACAAGTCACAGTGCTGGAGTAAGCTTTACCATGGCAAAAATCACCGCCGTTTCGCCGCTGGCCCCTGCCAAATTTCCCGCTTTGCCGGTTATTGAGGGTGTCAAATTCGCGACCGTTGCGGCGGGCGTGAAGTATCAGGGTCGCACAGATGTTATGCTGGCGACCCTGACGCCGGGAACTGTCGTTGCTGGGGCGTTCACCCGCTCTGCAACACGCTCTGCGCCGGTTTTGGACTGTCAGACAAAGATGGGGCAAACGTCGTCCGACGGGGCCGCGATTTTAGTGAACTCCGGTAACTCAAATGCGTTTACTGGAAAAGGCGGCGTTGCGTCTGTTGAGGTTATCACCGCGGCGGTGGCAAAGGTGTGCGACATTCCTCAGACGCGTGTTTTCACCTCGTCCACAGGCGTCATCGGAGAGCCATTGCCCCACAATCGCATCACAGCTGTTTTGGAGACCCTTGCAGCTGACACCCAAGCTGACGGGATCGATGCCGCTGCCAAGGCGATCATGACCACCGACACCTTTCCCAAAGGCGCCGCTGCGACCGTCACTGTTGACGGTAAAACAGTCTCGATCGCAGGGATTGCGAAAGGATCCGGAATGATCGCGCCAGACATGGCGACGATGCTGGTCTACATATTTACCGACGCGAAGATTGAACAAGCCACTCTGCAAAAGCTCGTCTCGAAGTCTAATGAAGCGACCTTCAACTGCATTACCGTGGATAGCGACACCTCGACGTCTGACAGCCTGATTGTGGCCGCAACAGGCGCCAGCGGCGTTGCGGTAGACACCGATGAAGGTTTTGCAGAGGCGCTGCACGGCGTGATGATGGATCTGGCGCATCAAGTTGTACGTGATGGCGAGGGTGCGACCAAGTTCGTCGAAATTACGGTCACCGGCGCTGCCTCGGATTCCGATGCCAAGACGCACGCGATGTCGATTGCAAACTCTCCTCTGATCAAAACAGCCATCGCAGGCGAAGACCCCAACTGGGGCCGTGTCGTCATGGCGGTAGGTAAATCCGGTGCCGCTGCTGATCGGGATCTGCTGAGCATACGCTTTGGTGATGTTGAGGTGGCCAAAAACGGATGGCGCAGCGAAAGCTACTCTGAAGAACATGCCGCCGCGCACATGAAAGGCGAAAACATCGTCATTGGCGTGGATATCGGGATCGGTAACGGCGCAGCTACTGTCTGGACCTGTGATCTAACGCACGGCTATATCGCAATCAACGCTGATTACCGCTCATGAAGATGGTGCTCGTCTCGGCTGTCGCGTTGATTGATGTCGACGGTCGGGTTTTGCTGGCACAACGTCCGGAGGGTAAGTCCATGGCAGGGTTGTGGGAGTTTCCCGGCGGGAAGATTGAAGTGGGCGAGACTCCGGAGGCAGCACTGATTCGCGAGCTACATGAAGAGCTATGTATTAATACTTGGTCCTCCTGCCTCGCTCCGCTCACGTTTGCGAGCCACAGCTACGATGATTTCCATCTCATGATGCCGCTATTCGCCTGCAGAAAATGGGAAGGTGTACCGCAGGCCCGTGAAGGGCAGGTTCTCAAATGGGTTAAGCCCGACCAAATGCGCGATTATCCGATGCCGGCAGCGGACATCCCGCTCATTTCTATTTTGCGGGACTGGCTTTAGTACCTACTTCGCAGCCCCTCAACTTTATCCACCCACACCGCCAATTGTGCTGGAATTGAGAACAATATTGATTAGGGTGATCTGAGTTTAGAAACTGGGGGGAGTTTTATGCTGCGTACAATCACATTAGGAAGCTGTGTTTCGGTTCAGGGGACATTCGTTAGATCTACACCGGATGGGCGGATCGCCGTACAGGTCGATGACGTTATTTATTCTGGTATGAATGTCTCAAAAAAATAGACCTTTATCGGTACGAAATCAAAAAAGGGACGGTGTTTTACACCGTCCCTTTTTAATTTCTAGCCGCCGAAGTTCGCTGATTACAGCGAACGCTCGACTTCTTCGCGTGTGAAGATTTCGATCACATCGCCAGGGCGGACATCTTCGTAGTTCTCGAAGGCCATACCACATTCTTGACCGGACTGGACCTCAGACACTTCGTCTTTGAAGCGCTTGAGTGTCTTGAGCGTGCCTTCGTGGATAACCACGTTGTCGCGCAGCAGACGTACACCGGCAGAACGGCGTGCAACGCCTTCGGTAACAAGACAGCCTGCAACTTTGCCAATACCCGTGACCTTGAACACCTCTTTGATATTCGCATACCCAATGAAGTTCTCTTTGATCTCGTTGCTGAGTAGGCCGGATGCAGCCGCTTTCACATCGTCCACCAGATCGTAGATAACCGAGTAATAGCGAATCTCGACACCTTTCTGGTTGGCGGTGTTACGTGCAGATGCATTCGCGCGGACGTTAAAGCCCATAATCGGCGCACCGGAAGCTTCGGCCAGACCGACGTCTGTCTCGGTGATCGCACCAACACCGGAGTGCAGTACGCGTACGCGAACTTCGTCGTTGCCGATTTTCTCCATCGCCTGAACAATCGCTTCGGCAGAACCCTGCACGTCCGCTTTGATCAGGATGGGAAGCTCGGATACGCTCTCGTTCGCTTTGGCGTTCGCCATCAGCTGTTCCAGCGTCGTTGCAGCACCAGCAGCAGCGCGTTTGTCTTTGGCAGCTTTCGCACGGTATTCCGCGATCTCGCGTGCCTGCGCCTCGGTATCGGTCACGTTCAGCACATCACCCGCTTCGGGTGTGCCGTTCAGGCCCAGAACTTCTACAGGAACAGAAGGACCGGCTTCCTTGATGCGGTTACCCTGATCGTCGATCAGCGCACGGACCTTACCGTACTGCTCACCCACAACGAAGATATCGCCAGTACGAAGCGTACCGTTCTGGATCAGAACAGTCGCCACAGGGCCACGGCCCACATCCAGCTTCGCCTCGATCACGGCACCAACGGCGGCGCGATCTGGGTTGGCTTGCAGTTCCAGAATTTCCGCCTGCAGCGCAATCGCTTCGAGCAGTTCATCAAGGCCCTGACCAGTTACAGCAGAAACCTCGACGTCCTGAACATCACCGGACATCTTTTCAACGATCACCTCGTGCTGCAGCAGCGCTGCGCGCACACGGTCAGGGTCGGCGGCCGGTTTGTCGACCTTGTTGATCGCCACGATCATCGGCACTTTTGCCGCTTTAGCGTGGGCAATCGCCTCAATCGTCTGGGGCATTACGGCATCGTCCGCCGCAACCACCAGAACCACAATATCCGTCACCTGCGCACCGCGCGAACGCATGGAGGTAAACGCCGCGTGACCGGGTGTGTCGAGGAAGGTCAAAAGCTGACCGCCATCTGTCGTCACCTGATAGGCACCGATGTGCTGTGTAATGCCACCGGCCTCACCAGAAACGACCTTGGCGTTGCGGATTGCATCCAGCAGCGATGTCTTACCGTGGTCAACGTGGCCCATGATGGTGATGACAGGGGGGCGACCAATCAGATCGCCTGCCTCATCAACTTCCAGCTTGATCACGTCTTCAACGTCCGCATCAGAGACGCGAACAACGCGGTGGCCAAACTCTTCGATGATTACCTCCGCGGTATCGGCGTCAATCGTCTCGTTTTGCGTTATCATCAGGCCGCTGTTCATCAGCGCCTTAACAACGGCGCCAGTTTTCTCGGCCATACGGATTGCAAGCTCGGAAACCATGATCGCCGGTGGCAGTTGCACATCGCGGATGATCTTTTCGCGCTCGACGTTTCCACCCATTGCTTTCGCACGGGCACGGTCCTGCTTGCGCTTCATCTGTGCCATGGAGCGTTGGCGACCGCCTTCGCCCCCACGCATCGCCTGATTGACTGTCAGCTTGCCGGACCGGCGGCTGTCATCATCCTGACGGTTCTTTTTGTTGGTTTCCTCGCGGTCACGCTCTGTCTTGCGTGGCGTTGCAGCAGGAAGAGCCTTGTTCGGTGTCGCGCGGGTTTGCGCTGGCTCCGACGCACTTGGCGCAGCAGCTTGCTGTGCCGCAGCTGCGGCTGCGCGCTTGGTGCGCTCTTCTTCCTCGGCTTTCGCTTTGAGGCTTTCTTCGCGTTCGCGATCTTCGCGCTCTTTGGCATCAATCTCGGCGCGGCGACGCTCGCGGTCTTCTGCGCGTGCTTTTTCTTCCGCTTCGCGGGCTGCGGCCTCTTCGACCTCACGCGCTTTGGCGGCTTGTACAGCCTTCAAGCGGCGATCCATCTCTGAATCGGTGATGCCTGCGGGACGCCGCGAGGGATCGCCAACAGGGCCCACACCGGGGCCGGCTGGTTTTTGGCCACCAGGTTTTGGAACGATTACGCGCTTACGCTTTGTCTCCACCACGACGTTTTTAGTCCGCCCGTGGCTAAAGCTTTGCTTTACGTTGCTCGGACGCGATGGTGCGCCCCGCAAACCCAGTGTTTTTTTGCCATCACTATCGCTCATCTAGCTCGTCTATCCTTTCGGCTGGCCGCTGCCAGCCTCATTTTTGCGCACGCCGTTCAATCTATGAGCTTCCTCTACAACACGTAGAGTGAGTCCACCAGAGGCGAGCGCCCCATGTATCACAGTTTGGCGTCCGAATGCCAAACCCAATTCATCCGCTGTCAGGCAACCAATATAGTGCCCGTAGTGCGGCGTACTTAGTTTCGATTTGCCGCGTCCCGATCCATCCACAGCCTGAATCAGTACATGCGCCTCTTCCGTTTGCAGCCAGCTTTTGACCTTCTCATAGCCTGCCACGGCTTTACCCGCTTTACGCTGCATCGAGATCAGGTCCACCACGCGGCGGGCCAACTGCTTTTCTACGTCATCCACCAAACTATCCAGTGTTTTGACAGGTTGCTTTGCCGACCGCGAAAACAACCCCTTTTTCACAACTATTTCAAGCGCGGAACGATCCGCTGATACCCACATCCCGCGACCGGGCAACTTACCCAACACATCCGCCACTACCTGACCATCCGGCCCGACAACGAAGCGGATCATCTTGTACTTCGGCTGCACCTCGCCTGTGGCAAGACACTTGCGTT
Source organism: Sulfitobacter sp. (assembly GCF_036961165.1). Classification (GTDB taxonomy): domain Bacteria; phylum Pseudomonadota; class Alphaproteobacteria; order Rhodobacterales; family Rhodobacteraceae; genus Sulfitobacter. Next base: position 52,728 of record NZ_JBALVJ010000011.1, read on the forward strand.
CTGCGCCGCTTTCGCGGTCTTTGGATGCGCCACCGCGTCCCATTCCGGTACCCCCGAGACCTGAGATCAGGCCTCGGCCTCCTCGTCAGCTTCACTTTCGGCGTCTGCTTCAAGTTCGGTTGGATCAACCCAGCCTAGCAAAACACGGGCTGTCATGATCAGATGCTGCGCGTCTTCCAATGACATGTCGAATGGCTCAAGCGTGCCTTCGTCCTTAATACGCTCACCATTGACTGTCGTCCAGCCACCAGCAATTTCCCAGTCCGCGCATGTCGCGAAGTCTTCAAGTGTTTTTACATCATCTTTTGCCAGCGCTTCAATCATTTGGGGTGTGAGACCCTCAAATTCAATAAGGCTGTCTTCAACGCCCAGCGCACGGGCAGCATCAAGGGCCGCCTTATTCTGCGCTTCAAGAACATCACGTGCGCGCGCCTGAAGCTCGCTTGCGGTATCCGCGTCCACACCATCGATAACAAGCAGCTCGTCGACTTCGACATAAGCGACTTCTTCGAGGTTGGTGAAGCCTTCGGAAACCAGCAGTTGAGCAAAAAATTCGTCCAGATCAAGGTTGTCCATAAACAGCTTGGTGCGCAGTTCAAACTCGGCCTGGCGGCGCTGGCTTTCCTGCTCTTCGGTCATGATATCGATGTCCAGACCGGTCAGCTGGCTTGCCAGACGTACGTTTTGACCACGGCGGCCGATCGCAAGGCTCAGCTGCTCTTCGGGAACAACCACTACGATCTTGCCCGCCTCTTCGTCCAGAACAACTTTGGTCACTTCAGCAGGCTGGAGCGCGTTCACAAGGAACGTCGGCTGATCATCGTTCCATGGAATGATGTCGATCTTTTCGCCCTGAAGCTCGTTCACAACGGCCTGAACACGGCTACCACGCATACCTACGCAGGCCCCGACAGGGTCGATGGAGTTGTCATAGCTGATCACAGCAATTTTCGCACGTGAACCGGGGTCACGGGCAACGGCTTTTATCTCGATGATGCCGTCATAGATTTCTGGGACTTCCATTTTGAAAAGCTCAGCCATGAATTCTGGCGCTGTACGGGACAAGAAAATCTGCGGACCGCGCTGCTCGCGGCGCACTTCTTTGATGTAGACGCGGATGCGGTCGTTCGGACGGTAGGATTCGCGGCCAATCTTCTCGTTGCGGCGCAGGATCGCTTCGCCGGCACCAACATCGACGATGACGTTGCCGTACTCTTCGCGCTTGACCAGACCGTTGATGATTGTACCTGCGCGGTCCTTGAATTCTTCGTACTGGCGATCACGCTCAGCTTCGCGAACCTTCTGGAGGATCACCTGCTTGGCAGATTGCGCAGCAATCCGGCCCATCTCAACCGGTGGGACTTCTTCGCTGAATTCCTGACCAACTTCAGGGTTAGCCATATACTCTTTGGCCTGCTCAACCGTAAATTCGGCCTGATAATTCTCAATCTCATCATCCGCGACGACCGTGCGCACACGGGTAAACGTGGCGCGACCTGTCTTGCGATCGATGTTAACACGAATGTCCATTTCCGCGCCGTAACGGGACTTAGCTGCGCGAGCGAGCGATTCTTCCATCGCTTCAATCACCAGAACCGGGTCGATCATCTTTTCGCGGGCCACCGCTTCGGCGGTTTGCAGCAGCTCCAGCTGGTTTGCGGATGTAATGGCCATTAGTTTTCTCCCTCATCAGACTCATCGGTCTGCAGTTCGTCAAATTGGGTCTCGTCGATTGCACCGGAAGCTTTACGCTGGCGCAGCATTTCTTTGATCAGCTCGTCCGTCAGCACTAGCTTTGCATCGGTCAGCCATTCGAATTTCAGGCCCACGGTGCCCTCTTCGATGTTGATCAGCACCTCGTCACCTTCAACACCGGCCAGCTCACCCTTAAAACGGCGGCGACCATCGATCAGGTCATCTGTTTCAATCTTGGCTTCATAGCCTTCAAAATTCGCAAAATCCTTAAGACGCGTCAGCGGGCGGTCGATCCCCGGCGAAGAGACCTCAAGCGCGTACTCATCTATAATCGGATCTTCCACATCCAGTACGGCACCCACGGCTGTGCTGATCTTGGCGCAATCATCCACTTCGATGCCGCCGTCAGGCCGATCTGCCATAACTTGCAGGGTCGCGTTCTTGCCAGACATGAGGCGCACACGCACCAGCTCAAACCCCAAGTCTTCGATGACCGGGGTAATGATCTCGGCGAGACGCCGGTCCATGGCAGCTTTTGCAATCAGGTCGTTGTTCATAATCTACTTGCCTCAAGGCACAAAAAAACGGGCTCGCGGCCCGTGTCAGAGGTTCGATGGGCGCTTGGTTTGGACCCAAGCACGCCGCTATTAAGTCGTCATATACGCCGAGGCGCCAAGAACATCAAGCCCCCCACCACCGCTGGGGTGCACGCAGATCATCGAACAGACCACGCCCCAATGCAATGGGCATCGCGACGCTACGTGAAACGGCATGCCCACGCCATTGGGTAACGTCCGCAAAACCTTTCAAAGTAGAGGCGTCCGCAATGTCTGCCCCGTCCACCAGATATTCTGCCAACGCTTGGGCGCGCACCGCCTCAGACGGGATCGAGACAAGTTCGACCTTGTCGAACCACCCCGCCTGCCCGTCTTTCCAATGATGCGCGACACGTTCGGCCAGTAACTGTTGGCCTGGTGCGAAATGGCGCATGGCGTAAAGCCCCGTGCCAATTCCGGCATTCGGTGCATGAGCAGGACGGATGGCGGTGGATGTCTGGCTGAGCGTGAAGGGCAGCGCTGGATTGGGCGCCTCTAGGGTGATTTGCACCCGCCCGCGCGCCAAAGCCTGAATCTCGCCCAGCGCTGAAAGGCTGTGGATCACATCAGCGGCGGTTAATGGCTTATCGTCATGAAATGACACGCCTGTTCGCAGATCGAACACCCAGACGCGGGCATCGGGTGAACTGGTCCAACCAGTCGCCAGTTCCCCGTGCAGCGTGCCGTCCGCAGCAATCTCTGTCAGGGTTTCATAAATCAGCCCTTGACGGGCCACTTGCATGAACAGGCCATCGCCCTGCGCCCAATCATCGCTACGCGCAGCGCCAGACAGTGCAAGCCGCAGCTTGCCCCCGCGTTGCGGGAGCGGCCCCGCGCTGACGCCTGCTGCGGCTAGAAAGGCGGCCGCAGCACCACTGGCAAATAGTGCGCGACGATCAAGGGGTTTGCGGCTCATACAGCGCCAATCCTATCCATCGCGCGGACCAGCTCCGCGCTGATCCCAGGTTCGCTCAGTGCGTGGCCCGCATTGCGCACCATCTTAAGCTCTGCTTTGGGCCATGCCTTGGCTATCTCGTATGCGCTGGTCGGCGGGCAGATCATGTCATACCGGCCCTGAACAATCACGCCCGGTATATGCGCGATGTGGTCCATCTGAGCCAAAATCTGACCGTCATACTCCAGAAAGCCGTTGTTGACGAAATAGTGATTCTCCAGCCGTGCAAAGGCACGGGCATACTCCCCCGGTCCCTCAATCATGTGCCCACCAGACGAGATTGAGGCCAGCGCATTTTCCCAGCCGGACCACGCACGTGCGTATCGGATCTGAAGCGACATGTCGTCGGAGAACAACCGCTGATGATAAGCTTTAATAAAGTCATCCCGCTCATCGTGCGGCACCAATGCGATAAACTTGTCCCAAACTTCGGGCCAGAATTTTCCCGCGCCGCCACCATAGAACCAGTCCAGCTCTGCCTGCGTCATCAAAAAGACGCCGCGCAGCACCAAATTGCGCACCGCAGCAGCATGAGTCTGCGCATAAATGAGCGACAGCGTCGCACCCCAGCTACCACCAAACACGACCCATTGGGCGATACCCAGCTCTTCACGAATCAGCTCGATATCAGCAACCAGATGCCACGTGGTGTTGTCCGTCACGCTCGCATGAGGGGTCGAACGACCACAGCCGCGCTGGTCAAAGAGGATAACGCGGAACTTTGCCGGATCAAAATAGCGCCGCATTGACGGGCTGCATCCGCCACCGGGGCCACCATGCAACACCACAACAGGAATACCGTCAGGGTTACCGCATTGCTCTACATAAACTGTATGCCCCTGCCCCACGGCCAGCATGCGCCGGTCAAACGGGTCAATTGGCGGATACAGGTATTGCACTGCGCGCTTTTGATCAGGGGTCTTATCCATTACCAGCCTATATAGTACGAAATCCGACATTGAATACAGGAGCGCCAAAATGCAAGCGCATCAAACCACCGTAGACCCAGCCGAGGTCGCAAAATTCGAAGCCATGGCCGCCGAATGGTGGGACACCGAGGGCAAGTTCAAGCCACTGCACATGCTCAACCCCTGCAGGCTTGATTATATCACCAGCCAGATCGCAGGTGAATTTGACCGTGATCTCAGCACACAGGAGCCGTTCAAAGGGCTGCGCATCCTCGATATCGGCTGCGGCGGCGGACTACTGGCCGAGCCGATGGCCCGTCTGGGTGCGACCATGATTGGCGCAGATGCCGCAGCAGGAAATATCCCCGTCGCGCAAACTCACGCGGAACAATCAGGCCTTGAGATCGACTATCGCCACACCACTGCCGAGGCGATGGCCGAAGCTGGTGAGCAATTCGATGTGGTTCTGAACATGGAAGTGGTCGAGCATGTTGCCTCCCCCATCAGCTACCTCACTGCTTGCCGCGAGTTACTGAAACCCGGCGGGCTGCACATCTGCTCGACCCTCAACCGCAATCCGAAATCTTATGTGGTGGCGATCATTGGGGCCGAACACATCATGCGATGGCTGCCGAAAGGCACGCATGAATGGTCCAAGTTCATCACGCCGGACGAACTGTATAAGTTGCTCGAAGAAGCGGGTTTGGAACCGGTCGACCGCAAGGGTTTTGTCTTTAATCCGCTGCTGTGGAGATGGAGCATCTCTGCAAAAGACCTCAGCGTGAACTACGTCACGGCCAGTCTCAAGCCGGAGGCCTAACCCAACTGGTTGCGCAATTCGCGCAGAATGGGCAATGCCGCGCGGGCCTTATCCTCTCCCAGTTGCTCAACCACCTGTGTGATCATGGGCGCTATGGCGCTTAGAGCAGTCTCGCGGGCCTGACGTCCAGCGGGACTGATCGTGACCATCTTGCGCCGCGCGTCATCCCAATCGGGCCGGATATGGACGTAGCCCGCCCACTCCAGCTTGGTCAGGGTGTTGGTCATGGCTCCGCGCGTGACATGAAACGTCTCGGCCAATTGCGCGGGTGAACGCTCTACATCGCGCCACGCCAAATGATTGAGCACCGAGAAATGCGAGATTTCCATGCCTTTGGGCAGAACCTTGCTCAATCGGCTGCGCAAAATCTGGTCAGTGCCCAGAATTTCACTAAAAAGCATGATCGCAAGGGTATTTGAATCGTCGCTCATGTCGGTCCGTCAAAGGCGCGCTTGTGGCTCATGCTGGGAACCTTAGTGCGCGCAGCCTCTGTTTGAGTAATGTCCAGTTCGAAAACGAAGACGCCAGCGTCCGTACCCGCGTCCAAAATCACCTCACCCCAAGGGCTGACCACCAGTGAATGGCCGTAAGTATCACGAGTCTTATGGGCAGTGCTTTCGTGTGTGTCAGTCTGCGCAGGCGCAATGACGAAGCAACCAGTCTCAATCGCGCGGGCGCGCAGCAAGCTGTGCCAATGCGCGGCACCTGTCACAGGCGAGAACGCGGCAGGAACGGTAAGAATTTGCGCGCCCGCCTCGGCCAACGCCTGAAACAGCGCCGGAAAGCGGATATCGTAGCAGATCGTCATGCCAATCGCGGCGAAGGGCGTGCGTGCCAGAACTGCCTGAGACCCGGGGCGATAGGCAGCTGATTCTTTCCACGTCTCCGTCGGCGTGACCTGCACGTCGAACATGTGGATCTTGTCATAGCGCGCAACAATCTCACCTTCCGGATCAATCAGGAACGACCGGTTAGCAAAACGCCCGTCTGCGTCATCTGTCTTCAGCCCAAGCGATCCGATCAGCAGCCAGATACCCAGCGCAGCGGCATCAGCGCGCAACGCAGCTAGCGTGGGATCGTGCGCCTCATGATGCAGGACGCTGCGCTGATAGTCGCGGTTGGTTGAGATGCAATTGCTCACCTCAGGTGTGCACACAAGCTCCGCGCCCTGCGCCGCCGCTTCAGCCAACATCGCGCGGGTCACGGCCAGATTGGCTGTCGGATCGTCACTTACGTTGAGCTGAAGGATGGCTACTTTCATGCGGCCAGCAGCGCATCGAGCTTGCCCGCGCGCTCTAGCGCATAAAGCTCATCACAACCGCCGACATGGATATCGCCAACAAAAATCTGCGGCACAGTGCGGCCACCGTTCGCACGCTTGATCATCTCTGGCTTGCGGTCAGGGCTGGCAAACACATCAACCTCGGAAAAGCTCACGCCTTTTTGGTTCAGCAGGCGTTTGGCCGCGTGACAAAAGCCGCAGAGCGGGGAGCTATAGATTTCAACCGGTTTCATAATTCTGTCCTTTTCCACAAAGTGTTGGAATAGGATTTAGGCGTCTTTTGCCGCTCTTGCTAGGGTCAGTACGCGAACAGGTCCTGAACCCGCCTCCAAACAAGCGCGGGTGGAGGCCATTAATGTGGCCCCAGAAGCCATCACATCGTCGATCAAAAGGATCGGCCGGTCCTTCAATTTTTCGCCGCGTTTGGGGTGTGGAGCGATCGCGTTTTCCAGTGACTCGAACCGCGCTTCACGGCTTAACCCTTCAAGCGAACTTGTCCGCCGGACACGCGCCAGCGCATCGGGACACCTAGGCAGCACCAATTCCTTTGCCACCGATCGCGCCAGAAGCGCAGTTTGATTGTAGCGGCGTTTTAACAAGCGTGTCCAATGCAAGGGGACCGGCACAACAAGAGTGTCTTTTGGGAGACACCCACGGACCATATTCGCCATCCACAGCCCCGCAGGACGCGCCATTTCCTGACGATCACCATGTTTCAGGGCCAACACGAGCTTGCGCCCGTTATCCCTGTAAAGCACGGCCGCGCGCCCCTGAACCCACGGCCTAGGGGCCTGCATGCATGCATCGCAGTGGTGTAGTTCACCCTCTCCACCGGGGGTCAACGGAACACACAGCAGTCACATATCACGCCACCCAGAAAGCTGGTATCGCGCCAACAAGGGTCGCACAGACCGAAATCACTCTCCACCATATCGCCACACGTGATACAGCGCGGCGGATAGATCAATGTGACAGCTGTTTGAAGTTGCGCCAGCACCAGCCTATGTACTCCTTTATGACCAAACCCATGACAGACAACTCCGCCCTGCAACATCACCGCGCCCGCGCGACAGCGGAGGGACTATTTCTTCATGCCACTGCTGCAGACGAGCTTCAGGATCGTCTGGATATGGTTAACAAGTCGTTTACGAAAACCGCGCTTGTCACAGGGTTTTCGGAGTACTGGGCCACACAACATCCAGAAGCCACGATTGTTTCCGATTCAGAAACACTCGACCTTACGCCGAACACGCACGATCTGGTCGCCCACGTGATGGGGCTGCATTGGGCGAACGATCCGGTAGGCCAATTGATCCAGTGTCGTCGCGCGCTGCAACCCGACGGTTTGTTCATCGGCATCAGCTTTGGCGGAGATACGTTGCAGGAACTGCGCCGGGCATTGGCCGAGGCCGAGATTGCTGTGACTGGCGGCCTATCCCCCCGTATCGCTCCGATGCCGGAACTGCGTGATCTGGGCGGGCTGTTGCAGCGCGCTGGCTTCGCGCTGCCAGTTGCTGATACGGCGGTGATAACCGTTGAATACCGTGACATCTGGCACCTGATGCACGACCTGCGCGCCATGGGAGAGACCAACGCGCTGTCGGCGCGTCTACGCAGCCCTACACGCCGTGCCGTGTTCGACCACGCGCAAAAACTTTATGCGGAACATTTTGCCGCACCCTCCGGTCGGCTGCGTGCGAGTTTCGAGCTGCAAGTACTCACAGGTTGGGCCCCAGACGCGTCCCAGCCCCAGCCACTGCGTCCGGGATCGGCACAACAACGGCTTGCGGACGCTCTGGGCACGCCGGAAAAACCCCTGCATGATTGACCCAGCGACAAATCTATCTATTTGAACTCAAGAACATGCAGGAAGATGGCGCCATGAATGATATCACTACAGAAGCACGTCCGGTTCACGCTGAACCAGACCATCCGAAGGTTCAGCGCCCCAAGGTGGGAGTGCTGGTCAGCAATTTGGGTACGCCGGACAACTATGACTACTGGTCTATGCGCCGCTATCTGGGTGAGTTTCTGTCGGACCGCCGCGTCATCGACTATTCGCCTTGGCTTTGGCAGCCGCTCCTACAACTGGTCATCCTGACCAAGCGGCCCTTCACCTCTGGTGCTGCCTATAAGTCCATCTGGAACGAAGCCGAGGGCGAAAGCCCGCTGATGACCATCACCAAGGCACAAACCGCAAAGATCGCGACCGAGATGCAAAAGACCTATGGCGACGATGTCATGGTGGATTTCTGCATGCGGTACGGCAACCCGTCTACCCAGAGCAAAGTCGAAAAGATGGTCAAGGCGGGGTGCCGAAAGATCCTTTTCTTTCCGCTATATCCACACTACGCCGGCGCGACCTCAGCCACAGCCTGCGACAAGTTCTTTGAAGCGCTGGGTAAGGAAAAGTGGCAGCCCGCTAGCCGTACCGTACAGCCCTACTTTGACCGCCCCGACTATATCGACGCGCTCGCCAAATCCGTCGAGGCGAAATACGCAGAGCTTGAGACGCGGCCGGATATCCTTGTCTGCTCCTATCACGGGGTGCCACAGCGTTATCTGAGGGAAGGTGACCCCTATCACTGCCAATGCCAGAAGACGACGCGCCTCCTGAAGGAGCGCCTTGGCTGGGCCGATACCGAAATCAAAACGACCTTCCAGTCGAAGTTTGGCCCAGAAGAGTGGCTGCAGCCTTACACCGTTGAGGAAGTGGCCCGCTTGGCCGAACAGGGCAAAAAGAACATTGCCATCTGCGCGCCAGCGTTTTCCGCCGATTGCATTGAGACGCTCGAAGAGATCAACGAAGAGATTTTCGAGAGCTTTGAAGAAGCAGGTGGCGATCACTTCACCTACATTCCTTGCCTGAACGACGACGATGCGCATATCGAAGCTCTGTCAAACGTGATCCGTGAGAACCTTCAGGGCTGGATCTAACGCCTGATTTCAGGCTGCCGCTTGTGAAAACCAGCGGCGGCCACATTTTTTCTGGGTATTAAACGCAAAAAAGGCGGTGCAAGCACCGCCTTTCCGCCTTCAGTCAAAGACCGAATATTAGTCAGCCAGAGCTGCAGCAACCAGAACCAGGATCAGGATTGGAACCAGAACGCCAGCAGAAGAGCTGGACGCTTCTTCAACGATGACTGGTGCTTCGATGATTGGATCAGCAAGCGAGCCAGCAAAAGCTGTTGAAGCAGCAGCTGTCAAAGCAGCGGCGAGAACGAGTTTTTTCATAGTAATAACCTCCAGAAGATGGCGCGCCATGATTCTCAGCATGAAGCGCACCGAACACTTACCTCGTGACGTTTTCTAAACAGCATCTTTAAACAGATTGGAACTACCATTCACAAAAACGACGAGGGTAACAACTTCATGTCGTCAAATTAGCAACACCTGTGTGCCAACATTAGCGAACTCATACAACTCTTCGATGTGCTCGTTGTATAAACCGATGCAACCATTCGACGATCTGCGTCCAATTTTACGCGTGTCGTGGGTCCCGTGGATGCGATAATACTGCCAGCTGAGGTGCAAAGAGCGCGTGCCAAGCGGGTTTTCAGGGCCCGGACCGATAAACGGTGGCCACTCGGGATTGCGCTCCAGCATTGAAGGTGTCGGGCGCCAGGACGGCTTGGGGTCCTTCAATATAACCTGTGTGCGACCACGACGCGTCAGGTCTGCAGTCAGCGGCACGCTGGATGGGTACAGCTTGTAGATACTCCGGTCTTCGGACCAGTAGTGAACAGCGCGGCTGTCGAGATCGACAAGAATTGCACCGTTCTGCGTGTTATCGAAGTAGGGTTCCCAGCTCAGCGTGCGGAAGCTTGATATATTACGGCGCACGACTTCGGTTACGTCGCGCTCCGTCTCGGTCGTAGCTTGGCTGTTTACGCTTTCCCCAGTCGACTGTGCCAACGCGGGCGCGGCCAGGAATGCGGCACTGCCTGCGAGGAACCCGCGGCGAGTGTTAAATTTGAAAGAATCATTCGACATTTTATGTCTCCGGCTAAAAGAAGCTCATCTGATGTTCCTATATGGCGTCAAAGACACGTTTTCAAATCAAACCCGTGTGAAGAAAGCTGTTCACATGTAAGTGCATTTGTACTGTTGCAGCTCAGCATGTATGCCGTGCTAAACATTTAGGCTTGGAGTAGCGTAATGATCCGTCTTTTTACCCTTTTGTTGGTTGGTACAATGGCTCTAGCAGCCTGTCAGCCAGCGGCTCCCGAAATTGGCGCTGACGGGCGCGCTTTGCCGCGGGCTTATAAAATCACTTATAAGGATTCGCAGCAGATCCCGTTCCGGGTGCTTGATTCGGTCAACGCATTGCGTGGCGCATCCGGTCAGCCCCCCGTCGAGCTGGACGCACAGCTGACAGCTGCAGCCGCGACACACTCCCGCGATATGCAGGTGCAAAACCGCCCTTGGCACTTTGGGTCTGACGGATCGTCCCCAGTTGATCGCGTACAGCGCGTCGGATTTTCCGGCATCCTTGTTGGTGAAGTAATCTCGGAAACCTATGAGACCGAGATTGAAACGCTGGGTGCATGGATGGAAAAACCAGATACACGCCGGATCATCTTGTCCCCAGAAGCGCGCCGGATGGGCGTGTCGTGGTTTCAGGAAGACAGCGGCAAGATTTGGTGGACGTTGGTGATGGGCGGCTGACCCAAAGGGTCAGCGCCTTAATTCACGGATTGATCGCGATCAGTACGCCATTTTGGACCATCGCATAAATCTTCTCAATGCTGCTGTTGTCCACGGCAATGCAGCCCCAGGTCCAATCGTCTTTGTCTTGACGCATCGGGTGTCGCTGACCATGGATGAAAATCTCCCCGCCCGGTGACTTCCCAATTGCGCGTGCAGTACGGATATCTTCCAAATTGGGATACGATATCCCTAATGATAAATGGAATCGGCTGTTCGGATTGCGCCGGTCGATCCGGTACAGGCCCTCTGGCGTTTTACCATCCCCCTCGATCCGCTTGTGCCCTTCAGGCGCAAATCCCAAACGGATATTGTAGTCGTTTAGAACAAGGTCCTCGCTGAGCAGATACATCTTCCGCTCGCCCTTATTCACAACGATTCCCGTAACTGCGGGACCGCTGTACCGTTCGAACTTACTATCGGAGCATGCTCCAAGTGTAGCGACTGCTGCGCTACCTAAAATCAGATTTCTACGTTTCATATGCCTGCCGCTCTTATCCGTTGTCGGATCATTATTGCGTATACCATAACAAAAAAGCGTCAGTTCACAAAGCCGTCAATATAAAATGACGATCAAACCGCTGCATTTTTGCACAAGGTCAGCTGCGGGTAAGTTGGGCGGCAAGTTCTACATGAGACGACCAGCGAAACTGGTCCACCGGCTGCACCCAATCAAGAGTGAAACCACCCGCCACCATCTGCGCGACATCCCGCGCGAAGGTAACAGGATTGCAAGACACGTAAGCGATCCGCTTGATGTCAGAGCGGATTAGCTCAGCGGTCTGCGCCTCGGCTCCGGCACGGGGCGGGTCCATTACCACCGCATCAAACTTTTTAAATTCATCAGGCAACAAGGGACGGCGATAAAGATCGCGTGCAACATGGGTCACGGTTTTCAGCCCCTTAGCCATCCGCCAGCCCTTGTCCATCGCAGCCATCATCTGAGCATCGCTCTCAACGGCGAATATTTCCGCATCAGCAGCCAGCGGCAAGGTGAACGTCCCACAGCCTGCAAACAGATCAACGACCCGTTTTGCGCCATGAACAGCCTCTTTCACGGCAGCAAGAAGTTGCGCCTCACCATGAGCAGTTGCCTGCATAAACGCACCGGGGGGTGGGCAGACATTCGCCGCACCAAAGCGCTGGACCGGCGGCGCGCGCTGCGCAATCACCTCGTCCTCCCACGTGAGTCGCGCAAACCCGCGGCTGTCACACAGACCCGCAAGAGAGATGCGAAGCTGTCCGTCGATCGGCTTGCCACCGCTTACCTGTATGTCCAACCCAACCTGCGACGTGGTGACCGTCACGGCCAGCGTTGCCTTTCGGCTGCCCCCGATCTCGGCCAGAGCCTCAGCAATGTCTCGTGCGGCCAGCAGGTCGGGCTCAACCAGCTTACAATCCGGAATTTCGATAACAGTATCAGACGCACGACCGTAAAAGCCCGACATGGCGCCCTTCTTGGTGCGGCGCGCAGCAAAGGTGGCGCGGCGACGGGACTGTGTCGGCGATGTCAGGATGGGCCAGATTTCCGTGCGAATACCTTGCGCGGCCAATGCCTGCGCGATCACATCAGTTTTCCAGTTTGCCACTAGCGCATCAGATGCATGCTGCAACTGACACCCACCACAAGCTTTGAAATGACGACATGGCGGTGCCACGCGATCATCCGACGGAGTGATGATTTTCACATCGCTCAGGGTGGACCCGTCAAGCGTTCCTGTCACCACCTCACCGGGCAGCGTCATGGCGGCAAACACCGGACCTTCGGCAATGCCGTCACCGTAAATGCCAAGTCGTGTAATTTTAAATTCTGTCATGCCCCCGCCATAGCGCCGCTTGACCCGTCCCGCCAGCCCCTATTCAGCGGCCTTGAGATCGAGAAACCCGCCAGATTGCCGCTCCCAATAGCCTGCATAGAGACCGCCCAGCGCCAGCAACTCGTCGTGGCTGCCCGCTTCAGCGATGCGGCCGCTTGCCAGCACGACGATCCGGTCCATTTCTCGCAGGGTCGACAGACGGTGTGCAATAGCCATGACTGTCTTGCCTTCCATCACACGCTCCAACGCTGACTGGATCGCCGCTTCAACCTCACTGTCGAGCGCACTTGTCGCCTCATCCAGCACCAAGATAGGCGCGTCTTTAATGATGGCACGCGCAAGCGCTATCCGCTGGCGCTGCCCACCGGATAGCTTAACGCCCCGTTCGCCCAGATGCGCGTCATATCCGGTCCGGCCTTTGTGGTCCTCAAGATCTTGGATGAACTCATGGGCTTCGGCTTTCTTCGCCGCCGCTATCATTTCGGCCTCAGTGGCATCAGGACGACCATACACAATGTTCTCACGCGCAGAGCGGTTGAACATCGCCGTTTCCTGCGTAACCATCGCAATAGAGCGTCGCAGGCTTTCCTGTGTCACATCACGAATGTCTTGCCCATCAATCAGGATTTGGCCTTTTTCCGCCTCATAGAGCCTAAGCATGAGCGCAACGAGCGTTGATTTCCCTGCCCCGGATGCTCCGACAACACCCAGCTTTTCCCCTGCCCTGATCGTCAGATTAATCTCGTCTATCCCGCCTGTTTCGCGACCATAGGCGAAACCCAACCCTTCAATCCTTATCTCACCCTTTGCCGCGTCAAGCGGACGCGCCTCTGGCGCATCTTCGAGCCGCGTGCGCGGCGTAAGCGTGCGCATGCCGTCTTCAATCTCTCCAATGTTGGAATAAATAGCCATCAACGTGAAACTGACCCAGCCCGTCATCTGGGCAATCCGGATTGAGATGGCACCTGCGGCGGCGATATCACCCTCGGTTGCCATGCCGCGCTGCCACAAATATACAGTCGCCCCAATCAGCAGCACAGGCAGAATACCAGCAAGGCTCATCAGTGAAAACCGGAATCCGGCGGCGAGATAGCCATACTCCAATGCGCGGTTGCGGAAACTCTCCATCGCCCCAAGGGCTGCGCGATCCTCATGATCGTCATGGGCAAAAAGTTTTACCGTCTTGATGTTGGTGATCGTATCGACCACCTGCCCCGACACCAAAGACCGCGCGCCCGCACGCACCGCAGACCGTTTGCGGATGCGCGGCAAGAACCAGTTGATCAAAGCGAAATAGAGCACCAGCCAGACCGCAAGCCCAACGGCGACCCAACCGTTGATCGCGGTCAGCAGCAGGACAGAACCTAAAAGCGACGCCAGCGCAAAAGCAACCACGTTAATCACTTCGGAGGCAACGTCGGTCACCGCCCGCGCGGCCTGCATCTGCTTTTGCGCAATCCGGCCCGCGAAATCATCGTCGAAAAAACTGATATTCTGACCAAGTGACCAGCGGTGCAAGCGTGAAAGAACCATCGGGTTTACATTGGGTTGAACAATGATGGCGTTCGACGCAGCAGAAAGCCCAAAGAACACCGGCCGCGCGATCAGGAAAAACCCAACAGCCAAAGCAATCATCGCGGCATTGCGACCGTCAAAAAATGCATCCGGCCCACTGGATACGGTCGCATCAATCACCCAGCCAAGGATAAGCGCTGTTCCAGCCTCAAGCGCACCAGCAATCGCAGAAAATGCCGCCGCCAGCCAAAGCGCGGGCCAGGCCCCCGCCAGACACCAGCGCATGAAAGCAGCCAGAGTTTGGGGCGGTGGCCCGTCTGCGGGGCTGAAGGGGTTGATCCAGTTTCCGATATTCACAGCGTGTCTTCTTCTTCAGTTTTAAGAAATCCGCCAGATTGTCGGGCCCAGAACTGTGCGTATAGTCCACCTGCCGACAAAAGCGCGTGATGATCACCATCTTCCACGATCCGCCCATCATCCAGCACCAGAATCCTATCCATCCGCGCGATGGTCGACAGGCGGTGCGCAATGGCGATCACGGTCTTGCCTTCCATCATGCCATAGAGAGTCTTCTGGATCGCGGCTTCAACCTCGCTGTCCAACGCGCTCGTCGCCTCATCCAAAAGCAGGATCGGCGCGTCCTTCAAGATCACCCGTGCCAGAGTAATCCGTTGGCGCTGTCCACCCGAGAGCTTTACCCCACGCTCCCCTACTCGTGAACCATAGCCAAGGTTGCCCTCTGGATCTTGCAACCCTTCGATAAACTCATGCGCCTCGGCCTGCTTTGCCGCGGCGATCGCCTCATCCTCGGTGGCATCAGGGCGGCCGTAGCGGATGTTCTCAAGAACCGAGCGATGCAACAGAGCGCTGTCTTGTTGCACCATCCCGATCTGACGTCGCAGGCTGTCTTGGGTCACCTGCGTCACGTCCTGACCGTCAATCCTGATCAGACCGGCATCCGCGTCATAGAACCGCAAAAGTAGCTTTAATAGGGTCGATTTTCCGGCACCGGATCGTCCGACAAGACCAATCTTTTGACCAGGCTCAATCACAAGATCAATCGCGTTTAAACCACCCAAAGTGCGCCCATAATGATGGGTCAGGCCCTGCATCTCGATCCGGCCTTCGACCAGTTCCAATGGCTTTGCCTCTGGTGCATCCACAAGTGTGATCGGTTGCGCAATCGTCTCCATCCCCTCGGACACCACGCCCAGCTGACGAAAGAATGCAGACAGCGCCCACATGATCCACGCGGTCATGGAATTGAGCCGCAGCGTCAGCGTTGCAGCGGCAGCCACTGTGCCCACGCTGGCTTCGCCCTGCACCCATAGCGACAGCGCCCAGCCAACGACCCCGACGATCAAAAGACCGTTCAACAACACCAAAGAGAAATCCATCGTGGTGAAGATACGCTGTTCGACCTGAAAGGTCCTGCGCGCCTCTTCGATTGCTTCCTTGGCGTAGCTTTCCTCGCGGTCGTGATGAGCAAACATCTTTACCGAATGGATGTTGGTATAGGCATCCACCACTCGCCCCGTGACAGCCGACCGCGCATCAGATGCCGCCTTCGATGCTGGCCCAATGCGGCGTATCGCCCAGCGCGACAGCAACACGTAAACGATGAACCAGATCACAAGCGGCAGCAGCAACCGCGGATCGGACGTAGTCAGCAAGATTGCTGCACCGATCAGATACGCTAGCGAAAACGAGATCGCATCAAACGCCTGAAACACCACCTCACCGGCGGCGGGGGGCGTCTGCATGATCCGGTTGGCGATACGGCCGGCGAAGTCATTCTCAAACCAGCCGACGGATTGACGCAGCACCTGTTTGTGCGCGCGCCAGCGGATCAACGTACCGAAATTCGGCAAAATAGCGTTATTGACCAAAGCAACATCGATTGCCTGAAATATCGGACGCACAAAGACGATCAATAATCCGACGATGACCAATTCCGTCCCGTTCTGCGCCCACATCTGCGCTGGATCCCCCTCCAGTACGTCGACGATACGGCCCATGTAGTAAATCAGCCCTACCTCTACCGCAGCTACAAGAATGGACATTAACGCCGTGACAGCGAAAACCTTTTTGAACGGCTGACTGTAGCCCATGAAGAACGGCCATAAATCTCGTGGCGGATTATCTTCTTCTGGGTAGTCCACATAAGGGTCCACCAGATTCTCAAAGAATCGAAACATAGCAGCCGCCCTTTCTTGTCAATTATTCTGGGTTCTTACGCCCATGGCTCTAAACATCACGGAGCAGGGAGCGTGATCAATGCCTCTTTGTCCAACGTGAAACCTGATGCAATCCATGCAGCTTTCAACTGCGCGAGCCGCGCACCAAGATCAGCGCCCGCATATTCAGGCATCAGATCAGGCGCCCGCACAGGAAAGACCTGCAATGCAGCCTTCTCTAGTTCTGCGACGACCGCTGCCTCGGGAAACGACTCGGCGATGGCACAACGGATCAGGTATGCTTGAATGGCGATCTCAGCCTCGTGTTCGAACGCTATTGCCGCCAATGAACCACCTTCAAATGCTCCAGTTTGGATCGTCGCGTAACACCGCTGATCCGCCTTGCTCAGTCGTAGACGTTCCGGCACCGCCTCACCACCAAGAGAGACCAGCCGTCCCAGCCAATTGGGTGGCAGGCCAAGCATCGCAGCCGCATGGATCATCAGCAGGGCAAACCGCATGTCTGATCCGGGCAAAATTGTCCCTAACACATTGGTTTGAGACATAGCGGCCAAAGCTGTCGAAGGGTCATCCGCCACCAATAGTCTTTTGATTTCAGCGCCAACGCGTTCTGCCGAAAGCGTCTCTAATCCGGCGATATTAGAGCCTATTGCTGATAGTGCGTCTGGGTCCATCCCTTTGGAGGTATCTCCATACCACGCGTGGAAGCGAAAATATCTCAGTATGCGCAGATAGTCTTCGGTGATCCGGCCCTCTGCATCCTCGATAAATCGCACGCGCCTAGCACGCAGATCATCCATGCCACCAAGCGGGTCGATTACGTGGCCATGCGCATCAGCATAAAGCGCGTTCATCGTAAAATCGCGGCGGCGGGCATCATCCCGAATATCGGTTGAAAAAGCGACTACGGCTCGGCGGCCGTCCGTCTCGACGTCACGACGAAATGTCGTGACCTCATATCCCACACCACCAGACACCACCGTAATGGTGCCGTGATCAATCCCGGTGGGGACGGGTTTAAGACCCGCATCTGTAGCCAATGCAATCACTTGCTGAGGCGTGGCGCTGGTCGCCATGTCCAAATCGCTGACAGGCACACCCAAAAGAGAATTTCGCACACAGCCACCAACATAAAAAATCTGGTGACCACCCAAAGCGATAGCATCACAGACTGCACGCGCAGATGGCGACGCAAGCCATGGTGCATCTTCGGGTGTTATTTTTGAATAATCTCGCTCCATGCCCGCAACATACGCGCAGTTGCACCCCAGATGTAATAGGGACCGAAAGGCACCACAAAATAGTGGCGCATCTGCCCGCGCCAGCGACGCGACTGAACCAAATAGTTGTCGCTGTTCAACACGTGGTCCAGCGGTACGGCAAATACCTCATCCACCTCACCCGGCTCAGGGATGATCGTGAAGGGTTTGTGCACAAAGCCGATCACAGGCGTCACGTCAAAACTGGTCACTGTTTCATGGGAAGGCAGCGTTCCCAACACCTCGACATGATCAGGTGGCAGGCCGATCTCTTCATGCGCCTCGCGTAGTGCAGCGGCAACCACATCGGCGTCGCCCTCATCCTGTTTCCCGCCCGGAAAGGCGATTTGACCAGGATGATGTTTGAGCGCGGCAGAACGTTTGGTGAGCAGCAGGGCCAGCCCACGATCGGTCTCAACGATCGGCGCAAGAACACCCGCCGGGCGCAAAACGCGCCCCTCAGTTAGAACCGTATCAGGATTAAGGTCAAAATCGGAGGAGCCGACGCCAGTTTGCGCCAGCGCCGCCCGAAAGTGATCAAGCGTACTACACATCCTTTTTTGCTTCAAAGCCCACTGTCAGCGGATCGATATCGTAATGCGCGCTGCAAAACTGACAATCAGCCGTCACACGACCATCATCAGTCGTCATGGTCGCAATGTCTTTGGCCGAATAGATCGAGAGGCTTTGACGCACACGATCCTCCGAACACGTGCAGCCGAAATGCACCCGCTGCTTGTCGAACACGCGCGGAAGTTCCTCGTGGAACAGGCGCAGCAAAACATCCGACGGCTCAAGTGAGGGGCCGATCAGTTCCAGATCATCCACTGTATCTAGCAGAATGTTCACACGGTTCCAGTTTTCTTTCTCGGCATCGCCCAGCAGATCAGTCGGTTGCAGGATGTCGCCCACCCCTTCGGTCTTGGCGACGAAAGGAGATGCCTTTGGCATGTGCTGCAGCATCACACCACCAGCACGCCAATGCTCAGGTGCATCAGCTGTGGTGGATTTGCCAAAGCTCAGCTCGAACCGCGTTGGTAGCTGTTCGGACTGGGCAAAATATCCCTCCGCAGACTTCGACAGACTTTCAGAGGACAGTGGGGCGATGCCTTGGTAAGGGGTCATGCCCTTACCCTGATCAATCATCACCGCAAAATAACCCTCACCGATCTGCTCGATCGGAGCACCATCTGTCAGGCGATCCGCGTCATAGCTGGCGTAGGCACGGATACGTGCCGGTCCACCTTCGACTTCGGGGCCGTAATAGTCCGTCGCGATCATCCGCACGGGGCCGTTTGACTGAACCTGCAATTGCAGCTTCCAGCGCAACTTCATCGACTCACCAATAAGGGCGGCGAGCAAGGCCATCTCAGCCACTAGTGCTTCGACCTGCGGTGGATAGTTGTGCTGCTTCAGGATACCGGCCAAAGCCGTATCCAGACGCGCGATCCGACCGCGAATATCTGAGTTGTCGAGCTGGAAAGGCAGGACCGTATCATCCCACCCCATGCTGTTTGCATTTGTCATTTTCATCTATCCTTACCGCGAAGCGCTTGGCATACCGCGTCTATGTAGGGCGGACAAGCCGCGACAAAAAGGGGGCGATGATGATCAAACGTGTGGGAGACGTGCCGGAACGCGGTAAAAAGTACACTTTACGCCCTGGCGCTTATGCGATTTTACCCATCGGACGGCGATTTTTGCTCACCGCTGAGACACAGCGCAGCATTGATATTCAGCTGCCAGGTGGCGGAATTGATCCGGGTGAAAGCTCACTGCAAGCGCTCTATCGTGAGGTGCGTGAGGAGATTGGCTGGTCTATTTCGCAGCCTCTGCGTTTGGGAGCCTTTCGCCGCTTTGTGTTCATGCCTGAATATGATCTGTGGGCCGAAAAACTGTGCCATGTCTATGTTGCCCGCCCTGTTCGCCCCCTTCACGCCCCGTCAGAACCCTATCACGAGACGCTGATCCTTGATGCCGATGATGCAATTGCCGCATTGGGAAATGACGGAGACCGAATATTTCTTGAGGCCTACGTGTCTGGTAGGCCCTGATATTCAAACAGAATGGCTGACACGTCGTCGGGAAAGTCTTCGCTTCCGTTAAATTCGGTCAGTTTCCAAATCAGAGCCTCCAGAAATGCAGGCCCGCGTATCGCGGCAAGCTCTTCCATGAGGGTAGTAAGCCCCTCCTCGCCTAACATGTCATCGTCAGGACCGGGACACTCCGTCACCCCATCTGACAGGATTAAGATGCGGTCACCACGGTTGAGCGTCAGTTCGAACCGTTCAAAGCGAACACCGGAAAGCAGGCCCACCGGAAAACCGCCCGGGCCCAACTGTTCTATCCTGCCATCTGCGCGCTGCACTGCCGGATGCGGATGGCCAGCTTGTGACAGCACCATATGACCGGTTTCCAGCTCTACGAAAGCAAGCAGCAGCGTAAAATAGTGTTCTGTCTCCATCTCGTCGAGCACCAGATTATTCAGGTCTGCGACAACTTCGTCAGGCGATCGTGGCACAAACTGGCCCGCGGTATCCTTGCGCAAAGCGACGTTCTGGTCCGGTGCTGCGCTAGAAAGATAACCCGCCAGTCGCGCTGTCATGAGCGCCGAACTGATGCCGTGGCCCGACACATCAAGCGCATAAAGGCCCACATGCTTTGCACCGGCCTCGAAAAACCCAACCAAATCCCCACCAACATGCCCTGAGGAGCGCAGCATCAGCGAAAGATCCCCAACAGGCAACGCACGAAACCGCTCTTTCACAAGAGATTGTTGAAGTTTTTTTGCCTCCTGAAGATCGCTGTCGATATGGTCATAAAGGCGTTGTAGCTCTGCCAAAGTCTCACTTAGAACGCGGTTGGACTGCGCCATGGAGCGTTGCATCTCAATCAGACGCTCCCCCGCAGTGATGCGTGCGCGCAATTCATTGTTGTCGACAGGTTTGGTCAAGAAGTCATCCGCGCCGCTATCAAGGCCGTGCGCGATTTCGTCCTTTTCGCTTTTGGACGTGAGCAAAATAAAATAGCTGTATTCCTCCCCCTCGATCGCTCGAAAACGGCGGCATAATTCCAGACCAGACATGCCCGGCATCATCCAATCACTGAGTACCAAATCAGGTCGCTGGAGCGCAGCCAACTCTAACGCTTCTGCACCGCTGGCAGCCTCAGCCACGTCAAACCCCCACCGCTTCAGTGCCAGCGTTAGCAGTTTGCGCTGAAGTTGGCTGTCGTCAACAACGAGGACATGCTGAATTGCCCCGCCACGTTTAGAAGCCGAAAAGTTCAAGGTATTTGGAAGAGTAGAGGGCATAGTGCCTCACAATAAATTAACACGGTCAGCTATATCTGCCCGGCATTAACAGGGGGTAAAGCAACGTCTTCCAGCACCGCGCTCATCCCCTCTTAAGAGTTTCGACATATATAGAGATTGCAATTACTGGAGGCTGCCGTGATAGATTGGGACCGGATCAAGACATTGCGCGAGGAAATCGGTGAAGATGATTTTCCCGATGTCGTGGATATTTTTATCACAGAGGTGAGTGTCATGATCGACAGGTTGCGCACTGCGCCGCGACCGGAAACACTGGGTGCTGACCTGCACGCGCTCAAAGGAAGCGCGCTGAACCTTGGGTTCATTAACTTTGCGGAGATGTGTCAGAAGGGAGAGACTGCCGCAGCCAATGGCCGCACGCAGGATATTGTTCTTGAGCCGATCTTGCAGTGTTACGAAGACAGCAAGGACATTTTTCTGTCAGGGCTAGAAAGCGGTATGGCTGCCTAAACGAGCTTGTAAAATTCTGCCACGCTGATGCCGCCGTGCTCTGACATCGCCTTGGCACGCAGCATCTGCATTCCCTTGATCCAGCGTGACGGGTCTGCACCACGCAAAGCGTTGTATTTCGCGACATCCGGGTGCGGCATGATCACAAAAGTACCGTCTGACACGTTCTGCCAAACAGAACGGGCAACATCATCGGCAGACAGCAAATTGCCCTTCACGTCTCCGTCGCCCAACCCCAAAAGCGGCGTTGCTACGTATTGTGGGCACACCACAGAAACACCAACTCCCTCTTCCCCATGTGAAATCAGTAGTGACTCGGCAAAGCTGACGGCAGCATGTTTGGTAGCCGAATAAGCTGCATCACCGATCTGGTTCAGCAGTCCTGCAGCAGAGGCAACGTTGACAAAATATCCCGAACCGCGCGCAATCATGGTCGGCAGCAGCGCACGCGCCGCCCAGACATGAGCCATTACATGAACATTCCAATTCAACATCCAGTCTGCATCAGGCGCGGACGCCGCATGAGAAGGGTCGCCCCGCCCTAGACCTGCGTTTGAAACAAATACATCCACCGGTCCGTGAGCTGTTTCGGCAGCTCCGATTGCCGCGATAATCTGAGCTTCTTTTGTTACGTCGCAGGCGACGGCGATACCGCCAATCTCACGCGCAACGCTTTCGGCAGCATCAAGGTTGAGGTCCGCAATACAAACCTTTGCCCCTGCCTTTGCTGCCTGCCGCGCAAGAGCAGCACCAATGCCGCTGGCTCCGCCAGTAATGACAATCGACTTACCGGAAATATTCACAAGCGCCTCCCTAGATCACGAATTGGGCAAGCGTCTCATCATTGGTGATATCTGTATAGGTGAACCCTGCGTCATCAAGCTGAGCCAAAAAGCGCGGGAAAGCGTCCGGACTGGGCGTTTCGATCCCGATCAGCACCGAACCAAAGTTACGAGCTGACTTTTTAAGGTACTCGAACCTGCAAATGTCATCATCGGGTTCAAGGATATTGAGAAACTCTTTCAGCGCGCCGGGTCGCTGTGGCATCCGCAGAATAAAGTATTTCTTGAGACCGGAGTACCGCAGTGCACGTTCTTTGACTTCAGGCAAACGTTCGAAATCAAAGTTGCCGCCAGAGGTCACGCAAACAACCGTTTTACCTTTGATCTGCTCGGCCACTTCGCCCAGCGCCGCGATGCTTAGTGCGCCAGCAGGTTCCAGCACGATCCCCTCAACGTTGAGCATCTCGATAATGCTGACGCAGATGCGGTCCTCGGACAGATGCACGACGTCCTCGCGACGCGCATCCTTGAGCCATTCGAATGTGCGCATGCCCACTTTGGCTACCGCAGCGCCATCAACAAAGCTGTTGATAGGTGAGACATCCACCGGTTTACCCTGCTCCAGCGCGCGGCCCAGACTGGGCGCGCCAAGCGGTTCAACGTATGTATAGAGGCACCGATCACCGAAAAACGCACGCGTACCAGCAGATAATCCGCCACCGCCAACGGGCAGAATTATGTGATCGGGGACACGCCCCAACTGATCTTCGATCTCGACAGCGACTGACGCCTGCCCCTCAATCACGTTTTCATCATCGAACGGAGAAAGAAAATAGGCCCCCTCATCTGCACAAAATGACTGCGCTGCGCTGAGGGTCTTGTCGAAGTAATCGCCGACCAGACGGACCTCAATATTTGCTCCACCGAACATCTTTGTTTTCTGGATTTTTTGCTGGGGCGTGGTGACTGGCATGAAGATCACGCCGCGTACTCCGAAATGACTGCACATGAACGCAACGCCTTGCGCGTGGTTGCCCGCAGACGCGCAGACAAAAAGCTGATGTTCAGGGATCAACTTGCGCATCGCATTGAATGCCCCACGCAACTTGTAAGAGCGCACCGGGCTAAGATCTTCACGCTTGAGATATATGTCCGCGCCATAGCGCTCTGACAAATGCTCGTTCTTGAGCAACGGTGTTTGCGGGAAGACGCCGCGCATGGCGCGGGTGGCTGCGATAGCGCCCATCTGGAAATCTTCGCTCATATGCTCCGGCTTTCTGTTGAGTTAGTTTGGGATAGGTGTCTATTGCAGAAGCGTCAATCAACCCGTCCACCTTGCCGTGCTTCACAAAAACCGCTACGCCACGCGCGTAACTCGACAAAGGAAAAGATCATGTCTGCGCCCAAGAAAGTTGTGCTCGCCTACTCCGGTGGGCTTGATACCTCGATCATCCTCAAATGGCTGCAAACCGAGTACGGCTGCGAGGTTGTCACCTTCACCGCCGATCTGGGTCAGGGCGAAGAGCTGGAGCCAGCCCGCGCCAAGGCAGAGATGATGGGTGCCTCCGAGATTTACATTGAAGATTTGCGCGAAGAGTTCGTGCGTGATTTTGTTTTCCCGATGTTCCGTGCAAATGCGGTTTATGAAGGTCTGTATCTGCTGGGTACTTCCATCGCACGACCGTTGATTTCCAAACGTCTGGTCGAGATTGCCCATGAAACCGGTGCCGACGCCGTGGCCCACGGCGCCACAGGTAAGGGGAACGATCAGGTTCGCTTTGAACTCGCAGCATACGCGCTGGACCCGAACATCAAGGTGATCGCGCCTTGGCGTGAATGGGATTTGACCAGCCGGACCCGTCTGCTGGAGTTTGCCGAACAGAACCAGATCCCCGTTGCCAAAGACAAGCGGGGCGAAGCGCCTTTTTCTGTCGATGCGAACCTGCTGCACACGTCTTCAGAAGGCAAAGTTCTGGAAGATCCCGCCGTGGACGCGCCAGAATACGTCTATCAGCGTACAGTAAGCCCTGAAGATGCCCCTAACGAGCCTGAATACGTCGAAGTCGGGTTTGAACGTGGCGATGCAGTTTCCGTTAATGGCGTGGCGTTGTCGCCTGCCGAGCTGCTGACAAAACTGAACGAACTGGGTGGCAAGCACGGATGTGGCCGCCTTGATCTGGTTGAGGGCCGTTTCGTCGGCATGAAATCACGCGGTATCTACGAAACCCCTGGCGGCACACTGTTGCTTGAGGCGCACCGTGCTATCGAATCAATCACGCTGGACCGCGGTGCGATGCACCTCAAAGACCAGCTGATGCCGCAATATGCAGAACTGATTTATAACGGATTCTGGTTCTCGCCAGAACGCACCATGTTGCAGGCCGCCATCGACGCAAGCCAGACACACGTGACAGGCACCGTTCGCCTGAAGCTGTACAAAGGCCATGTTCGCACCGTTGGTCGCTGGTCAGATTACAGCCTGTACTCCGAAGCTCACGTGACCTTCGAAGATGACGCCGGCGCCTATGACCAGAAAGACGCGGCAGGCTTTATCCAGCTTAACGCATTGCGCCTGAAGCTGTTGGCGGCACGCGACAAACGTATGAAATAGAAAAAAGGGCCCGGTCAGAGAAATCCAACCGGGCCTTACTACTCGTTACCGAAACTATTAGTTTGCGGTGATATCCTGCATCACCAGCTTTTCGTCGATGCGGATGGGGCCATCTTCTTTTGCACCCAGCGTGTATTCGAATACACCGGTTTTCATGCCACCTTCTTCTGCGTGAACCATCAACATCAGCATCTCAACCGATTTGACTTCTTCTTGCAGGATCGCGGCCACGTCAGCGTTCTCACCAGCACGCAGCGGCGCGTAACCGACAACGGGGCCCGGCTTCATCTCTGCATCGGTGCGGTGCACAACAAGCCAACCGTTTGCGCCTGCCATCACGCTTTCAGCGCTGACCACACCGTTGGATACATCCTGATCTCCAGCCATAACCATCGGCGTCTGAAGTGGTCCGGCAAAATTGGACAGCGTGCTAAGATGTATCCAACCCGAA
>NZ_JBALVJ010000109.1:0-523 GCF_036961165.1 Sulfitobacter sp.
AGATGCATCTTAGCCAAGCCGCAAAACTGTCCTAAAAAGCAGGACCACTTCACAGGGCGCTGCTTGCGAAGAAAAAATCATGGCCACGGATGACTTTTATTGCCATCGACCCAACAGCTTAATTCTTCGTCTTCACGTCCTAACCCCTTGTGAATATTTGAAAAGTTAAAAAAATTTGAGGTTCGCAGAATTTATAGCCTGTTTTTTCTGGCCCTAACCCCGAAACAGGCGCACAAGTATTGATTACTATTTCGCGAGGATAACCATGCCTAGTATTAACATGCTTGAATCACTTGCTTACTCACTGGTTGGCGAAGACGCTGTACTATTCCGATTTGACACTGTCACTGGTGAAGTGAGTTACCAGCCGTGGTTCACGCCGTCCTATGCAGAGGTATGGGATTGGGACCGGGATCATATTTACGAGATCTCAGTGGTTGGCTTAGATGCCTCCGGTGCCGAAGTCAGCCGCATAAGTTTTGAGCTTGTGGTCTCGGAGACGGATGCGGTCTGGCAGAACGCT
>NZ_JBALVJ010000109.1:623-8420 GCF_036961165.1 Sulfitobacter sp.
GACGGAAGTGGTCCTGTAGACCCCGTCGATCCGGTTGATCCTGTTGATCCGGTTGATCCGGTTGGCTCTCTTGTCTACTCATTGGTTGGCGAGGATGCTGACTTGTTCCAGGTGAACGCTGCCACTGGTGAGGTGAGTTACCAGCCGTGGTTCACGCCGTCCTATGCCGAGGTATGGGACTGGGACCGGGATCATATCTACGAGATGACTGTGATCGGTTCAGATGGCTTTGGCGCCGAAGTCAGCCGCACCGATCTTGAGCTTGTGGTCTCGGAGACGGATGCGGTCTGGCAGAACGCTGACGGAAGTGGTCCTGTAGACCCCGTCGATCCGGTTGATCCTGTTGATCCGGTTGGCTCCGGTCCCGTCATTGATGTTGTTCGGCTTGCGGTTGATCCAAATGAAACCATCTACGGCATCCGGGACGATACCTCATCACGTGGAATAGATTTAGACGGCGCTCTGATCACCGCAACCTATGCTGATGGCTCTATCGAAAACCTGACATGGACAGCTTTGGACGCCTATACCACGGGTGGCGTTACGGGCGCTGATATCAATATGTTCTATGGCTGGAGCCAGCACGATTTAACCGTGAACAAGCATTTGGCCTCACTCCAAATTGACCTTAAACCTGCCAGTTCGGTCTTTGATACGACCATCACTCTGGACGATGACCCTCTCGGAGGATCCACGCCCGGATCCAGTTTCGGCTACACATTTGAATTTGTGGGCACACAGGGAGAATTGGATGGCAATGTCGCGGTGACCTATTCGGGGATCGTAAATCTGGTTGGGGATTCAGCGGCCGGAGACCTCTATACAACAATGCTCGTCGATTTTTCGGGCCTTTCCACAGGTGGGATCCTTGGGGATGTGAGCTGGAATTCTGATATAGATACAATGAGATACGCTGGTGATTTGATTCAGACCGGAACGGACGCGGCATTGGCGGGCAACGATATGGTCACCGGCACCGCTGGGGAGGATTTTTTGAACGGATCAGCCGGGGCGGACACCCTCATCGGACTAGCCGGAAATGATATCCTGAACGGCGGTAGTGGGGTGGATGAATTCGTATTTGCGGATGGATCTGGTGATGACCTGATTGTGGATTTCGACATCTCAAGCGGCGATTTCCTGAATATTAATGCCTTTGGCTTTGCTGATTTTGATGCTGTGCTGGCGACCTTTACGGATGTTAGCTCTAATGTTGTCGTTCAACTGGATGCAAACGACAGCGTCACAGTTGTTGGCGTGAGCGTGAGCGACCTCACGGCAGACCACTTCGGGTTTATGGCTTAAGAAACCAACTGGATATTCAATACATAAAAGCCACCAAGTTTTTAAGCTTGGTGGCTTTTATGCCTTTGAGGGGCAGGGATCAGGATACACGTTGCTCCGGCCCCTGAATGGGTCAATATGCGGGCACGTTTGGGGTGCACGGCAAGCGTCAGATTGCTGGAAAACCCGGTCCGGGCCCAAGTGAACCGGGCGCTAGAATCCAAAAAGGTTTGCCTCGGAAGCTGACAGCTTTACGAAGGTGTCTTCTCGTGACGTCGGGGTCCACCCAAGAACTTCCTTGGGCTTGGTGTTGTTGAATGGCGAAAAATGTGCGCGGCTTTTCCAGTCGCGTAAGCTTGGCCGGGAAATGCCCCGTCTCCGCAAGATATTGGTTTTGAGGAAAAATTTTACAGCGTCAGCGCCGTAAAGCAGCCATAGCTGCCCAGACGACACATTGATGCGCGCATCAAACACCTTGTGGATAGCGTCAAAATAACCACGCGCGGACAACAGCGGCTCGCCGATCAGGTTAAAGCTCTCGCCAACGGATTTGTCGCTTTCGGCCATGAGGATCAACCCGTCTGCCACATCATCGATCAGAACGAAGGGCAGCGTATTGTGCCCATTCCCCCAGATTTTTACGGCGCCCGCACCATGCCATCTTCCAATGCCCCAATGTTGCAGTGGCCCTCCGGACCCGACAACGATGCCAGGACGGGCGATTGTCACAGGGAGGCCCTTTTCCCTGTGCATCGTCATCAGCCGTGCCTCGCACTCGGCTTTGGAGCGTGCATATATATTCCGGTTCTTCAGGTCTGCGCCAAAGCCCGTTTCTTCGGTGATGGTCACGGCTGGATCGGACAAATCGTAGGACGCGATCGTGCCGGTGTAGACCAGCCGTTCGACGCTGGCATTGAGGGCCGCGGTTGCAATGCGCTCTGTCACAGCGACGTCATTCTCGAGGGCGGCATCCCATGTTTTGTCCTCTGACTTGGCGAGGTGGTACACGTGGCTGATGCCTTGCATTGCAGCTTCAAGTCCTGCTGCATCCCGCAAGGAGACGCCGACAACTTCGACCTTGTCAGAAATATCATCAAACGGGCCAGTTTTGCCGCGTGACAGCACGCGCACGTGGGTTCCGTTTGCGGCCAGTTTCCGGGTTAATGCGCGCCCGATGAAACCGGTACCCCCAATCACCAGAGCGGTTGGTTCGGGTGTTCCTTTTGGCTTTATGAGTTGCGGGTCAGCGGGCAACAGCGCCAGTGTATCGTCGATCGCCCGCATCACCTTAACTGCACTTGCTCCATTGAAGCGGGCATCAACGGGGCGGCCCTGTGCAAGGGCACTGTAGACTTCCGCGCACATGCCACGAAAGCTGAGGCCGTAGGGCGATTTCTGGTTCAGCGATGTCAGCTGCCGTGTTGCGTTCACCATGCCTTCGCGCAAGAGCCCCAAGCTTTGACCAAGGGCGCTGCGCAGTGGATTAAGCACCAGATCAGAGGTGTTCATACCAGACACAACCAACGTGTCCTTGGCATAGTCGAGCCGGGCCATTGCCGAAGACCCCCGCACAACAACGGACCGGTCATCATAGGTTTCGACCAAGGCAAGGTTCAGCGTCACATCCACCTGACCCGCTCGCGCAAGGATCCGCCATCCTTGGGGCCGGGTGCTGCCACCGGGAAGGGTGATTTCGTTCGAGGTCTGCAAGTGCAGGATTTCCACATCACCGAACAGGTCTTGCATGAAGGCAAAAAGATGCGGTCCAAGCTCTTGCAGTAGGTTGTGCGTCTCACGCATGAGCCAGATGCCATAGGGGCCGGACCGCAAGGGGCCAAGCGGGAAACACCAGTTGATTTCGGCTGTAGAAACGCGGCCTATCTTGCCTGTGGCCATCATTGATTTGAGCCGCATATAGGACGGCAAACCCAAAAAGTTATGGCCTGCCGCAAATTGCACGCCGCGTTCCTGGGCTGCCGCGCGCATCGCCTCAACGTCTTGGGCGCAAAGGGCTACAGGCTTTTCAACAAGCACATGCAGGCCGCCTGCGATGCACTCCTGCGTGACTGCGTGATGCGACTCTGGCGGCGTCAACACGTGGACAGCGTCAGCGGCACCCGCCGCGAGCATCTCTTGAATGGTTGCGAAGGCTTGAATGCCCCGCGCGGTACCAAACGCCTGCGCCGAGGCAATATTGCTATCAACGACACATGTCAACTCCGCGCCTTTGGTCGCCCCGATGGCATCTGCATGCCAATCTGAAATATACCCCGCTCCAATAATACCGACGCGTGTTTTTTTGCTCATTTCTTGCTCATTTCTTGCTTACTTGTATTCAATAATCACCATCTCAGCTCCCTGACGCCTGCGCTTATGGTAGGTTAATGCCCCAATTATATTGGGGAATTTTGACAGAAATAAGTAAAAAGCATGGTGCCCCGCCCGCAAACGAGGCAGGCCCGCCTTTGCAAGGCCAAGGGCGGTGCGGGCATAAGATATCGCAAACAGCGCAAAAACGAACATAAGCAAAGGCCAGTAGAACACCGCGCCAACCAGACCCAAAACAGGCAAGGCCCCGCCATAGATCCACATCCGTCGACGCTCGCGTATGAAATACTCTGGATGCAAGTCGTTCACCTGTTCAAAACCATGACCGGTTCGCACAGCGCGGTTCCACCATTGGCCGAACTGCAGCATATTCGCGTCATGATGGGTCATCGATAGTGGCAGCCGGTGCAGACTCCACCCTGCTTTTCGAAGGCGGATGCAGAATTCGTCATCCTCTGCTGCGATGACCTTTGGATTAAAGCCGCCAATCTGTTCAAAAGCCGAGACGCGGACCATCATGTCGCCCCCACAGGCCATGATGTCACCTGTGGGGCCATGCCATTCGTGGTCGCACATCTCGTTAAAGACGCTGGCACCCGGATCAATTTCTGTGCGCCAACCTGTAACAACAGCAAGCCCCGGATCGTCGGAAATCTGTGTGGCAGCCTTGGCGATATAGCCTTCCTCCAACCAGCAGTCCCCATCTATGAACTGAACAAATTCGGGTATGTCAGCCCTTTGTTTGATGCGCTCGAAGCCGGCGGTGCGGGCGCGGGCGGCGGTGAAGGGCCTGTCGCTATCCAACAGAACACACTCTGCCCCATACTTCTTGGCGTTTTCGATTGAGGAGTCGGTTGAACCACTATCAACATAGATCACGAGAGAAACTTCATTTCTCAGTGATTTCAGGCAATTGACCAAGCGTTTACCTTCATTACGGCCGATGATCACGGCACCAATTTTTGTCTGAGGTATCATGAGATTTCTCGCTAGAATTCAGCACAGCATGCCAAGGACGGGTTGTTTATATCAATTGGAAAATAGGTGCCCTCTTGATCGGGTGGTCAGGTTCATTTTCTGCTCCACACAGTAGACGCCCGCATCCGGCTTTAACAATGCAATCAACAGCGGCTTTTTATGGTGTGGCAAAAAGAGCGGTAGCCCGTTGCGCCCTGCCAACACTTTGCGCGCCAATGGGAGATGTTCGGAGACGGGAGGTGCTTGGAGGGGGGCTAAAAATCAGGAAAAGCTCAGGCGGTTTGCGCTGAAAGTATCGCCCTTAATACGCCTTACCCTTTCACAGCGTCAGCCAAACGACCAAGGAGCCCTTTGCGCGGTTTCTGCTGCGGCTCCAGGGACGGTTAGGGATCATTGGAGCGCTGATCTGTCAGGAGTGTTGAGAGTGTTTTTGCCTGACCCTTCCACGCGTCCCTATCTTTTGACGCATCCTCAAGGCGGTCATTCGCGGGGTTGAGTTCAGCCTTTAAAGTTTCAATTCCAATGGCATTTTCTACTTTCGAAGGCACTGTCTCACGGTGTGTCATCGGGACAGTTTGGAGCAGTGTGTCAGGTTGACTTTTGCCAAGTAATACCGCCCCTTTTAAGACAGTTTATTTTGGGACACCTTAACGGGCGAACAGAGCCTACCACATGGATTTTCGGTTTCGATAGTACGCCACAAAACCAGCCCCAGCGTTGTTGAGGGAATTGCCTTTCGCGGCTTCGGCCATGGCGAAATGAAGCCAGCTGCGGCGCATTACTTGGTAATCCCAACCCAGATCTCGGGCGGCAGCCCGGGCCTCTTCATCAGCCCATTCAGGGATTTTGATATCCGCGGTGACGGTGACGTTTGCTGCAAGAGGGCGAGCGGTAACGAGGTCTTTGTCGTCCAGAGCGAAGCAACAGAACGGTGTTACATCATCTTTGATAATATTATTATTACGATCAGCCTGCCACGCTGACTTGGCAACTCAACGACGAAAAACGCAGCATCACTTGGCAAGAGCTGCAGCCAGTTTTCGCTTGGCTATCGAAGGTCCCGTCGACCATTGCGATGATCTCCAACCATAACCAAGAAGAAACGGGAAGCGGACTGATTGATAGTCCCGAGAACCGTAATTGGTGGGTGTCAGCCATACCGCCCCAAAGAACCACTTTGGGAACATGGCGGGCCTTCTGACGGCCTTGGCGAGTGCGGGATACGCCATGCTGGCAGAGTATATGCGCAAGGACTGGTCTGAGGATAGCCCCCGAGTTGAACGCCGCGACTCAGCGTAGCAAGGCTATGTCAGCTTCGCAGTTGATCACCCTGATTTGTTTGAGTTGATGTTCGCGCGTGGCCCTACAAAAAGCGATGATCCGGAGCTGATGGGCAACGTCGTGGCGTGCTTTGCCGTGCTTGCTGACATCGCCCAAGACTTGCCCCTTGGCCACCCGAATTATGAACTTACAACAACGCGCGCTCAGATGTTCATTTGGAGCGCCGTGCATGGTTACGCACAACTCTGCATTGCGGGGCGGTTCAAAAAAGACGAGATGAAGCGCCTAACGATTCTCGATATCTTGCCTCAAATGAGGTCCTGAGACGAGGAATCAGACCTTCATTCCAATTGCAGCATCCATCAGAATGGGCTCTCAGCAGCGGTGCAGAGATAAACTTGGGTTCAATGTCACTTGAATGCCCGCACCCGCTGAAGGCGCGTTCCGGGCTCGTGCTCCCAGCGAAGGATCGGTTTCCGCCCAATGCTCCAGAAAGCTCTTGGCTTTTTCATTTCGAGGTAATGCCTTGCCCTCAAGAAGTAGATTTTAGGGCACCTCTATTTTTGACTGTTTTTAGGACTACAGCGCGGCTGATGCAGCCTGAAGCGCGTCAGAGACCGTCAGCTGCCGGTTTATTGCGTCGGGTCTGATGATGCGCTGCCCATTTCGGGGCCGCTTTTCGTGATGCGCAGCATGATCTGCGTCTTTGGCCGACCTCTTTTCACGCCGGGTTTGGGTTGATGCGACGCAACTGACAGAGTCGGCGCATATTGTATGCAAGGTTTTTCATCCCGATCTTTGCCATGGCCCTCACCAGGCCGATGGTGCGCACCAAGGTGCCGCCCATGTCGTTTGCCTGCGCGCCGAAGACGTGTTCGACCCGCACCCGCACGGTGAATGTGGCTCTTGAGCTTCCGCGCACGTAATTTTGCCTCCATCTCCTCAGAGAGATAGGCCGCATCCGCCCACACGCCAGAGCCGGTGTTGCCCCGCATCAGTAGGTGATCCACCGCCTGGCTATCGTGCTGCGCGGCGTCGCTGACGTGATAGCGCCGCACCAGCTTGTGCATGCGGTCGACGTTCACATGGTTCTTGTAGCCGTAGTGGCTCTTGCCGTGCTTTTTTGTCCAGCGCGCGTCCACGTCTTTCTGGCATCGCTTGGCGGGCTTGTTTTCCCAATCCTTGGGCACCTCGCCCTTCTTGATCGCTGTGTTTTCGTCGCGCGTGTTGTGGTTGCGCGGCACTGGCACAATCGATGCATCCAATATTTGTCCGCCCCGCGCTATATAGCCCTGCTGGGCCAAATGACTGTCGAACTGCCGAAACAGCTACTCCACCTTGCCTGCCTGCGCTAGCCCGTCTCGATAAAGCCATACCGTTTTAGCATCGGGCACACGGTCGCCAAGACCAAGCCCCAGAAACCGCATGAAGGACAGCCTGTCGCGGACCTGATACTCAATCTGATCGTCGGAAAGGTTGTAAAGTGCGCTCAGTACCAGCGTCTTGAACATCAGCACTGCGTCTATCGGCTTGCGCCCGGCCCGGGACTTGCGATCCGCATCTGGCTTGCGGCAGACCCGCTCAAGAGTCGGGCGAAACTCCTCCCATGGAACGACGCCGTCGATCTCAACCAGCGGGTCCTTCTTGGCGTCCAGGCTCGCGTAATGGTCCGAAAGATCGAAGAAACCCATCTGTGCCACCGCTGTATCCCCACTGCCGGTTCATTGTCTAATGATACCGCAGTGCAGGGGGTGGGGCAATTTTTAGAGGTGCCCTTTAGGGATTTGTAGACAGTGGCACCTCCTATCCCTAGTTTTCGTTCAACGTCTGAAACAGGGATTGAAGATCACGCAAGTCTCTGGCCAGGTAGTCAGAGGTGGTCTCGGGAATTCGGACCAGTAGTTAAGGTGGATCAACTTGTGAAAG
>NZ_JBALVJ010000012.1:0-77596 GCF_036961165.1 Sulfitobacter sp.
TCCATCTTTGGCTAAAGATTAAAGTGTTGCGTCGACCCGTTGAAATCGCCGGACAGAACGGACCTTCGGCGCAGTGCTTTAAATGGCCGCGCCGAACCAAAAAGCAGACAGGTCCGTTGGACACATCGAGTGCAAACTTGACATTCGGGGCATTGGGTTCGAACGACTAAAGTCGGAGAAACTGTGCTTTCGCTGCCGATGCGCCAATGCCCAGTTGGGGGAACCGTTCAACAAACGGGCGCTCTAGGTAGATTAAACGGACGCTACATGCGGGAACAATTGCAGCTTCCCCTGTTTCCTGTGCAAGATACGAAAACGGTCAACAGATTTGCTAGTTATGTACAATCTCGTCGGATGAATAGATTTCTCTTCACACTCGCATAACATGTTCAGGACATTCCATGCAGGCCGATTTCCCCATCGGTGATAGGCGTACCTGTTGCTACGAAGCTGCACCAATAGTCTAGCGACATACGACGAATGACTTCGCGCCGCCCGTGCGCATCATCGAACCAAGTCTGCAGCGTATCGCGCCATTGCCATAGCAGATCGGGGCGCAGCGCATCGGCCTGCCAGTCGTCAACCATCACGATTGGTAGATGCATATAAGCCAAGGAGACGGAATTTTTCCTAATAATCGGAATAGCGCCATTCAGTAGCGTCGACCATGCCTTGGGCGAAGGGTCAAGACCGCCGCCTTCCACACAGAGTACAAAACTGTGGGCCTCGATCTGGGTGAAGAACTGGGCTTCGGGTAACTCGATCTCTGGGTGAGTGGTAAAAGCAGCCCATGGCCCTGTCGCAAGGTCGCTGACCCGTCGCCTAGGTTCCCATTGCGCCCCTTCCCGATGACGGTGAGCACAGAACACCTTTAGAGGGCGCTTGGAAATAGGAGGCACCTCAGGAACAATAATACCACCTTCTGGATAGCCCTTGGGGAACATCAATCCAAGGGGCAACGGCGAAAGTTTGGGGTGTGCCGCTTGGTCCAAGTTCTCAGCATACCAATGCTTTAACTTCGGATGACATAGAATATGATTGATCATATCCCGCTCCGGAACACTGAATTGGCGCCAGCGCGCATCTATCTGCCGAGGAACTGTAGCATCCACCGAGCCGCTGACGAGGACGAAGTCTGCTGATAGCTTTGGTAAGATATCCTCAAAAAAAAATAGAATTGCTTCGAAGGGCGCTCGCAGAGACAGAAAAATGTGGCGTGGATGATCAGTATTGCAGTTCCGGTGCAAATGAACATTCGGCGGCTTCCTATCGCTGAGTATAACCCAGTCGCAGCGACTGGCCAGACCAGTAATGGCATATTGGTCTGCGCCAAAGTTCTTTGGGAAAAGTCGGGTGGAATGCGGCTCAAGGATCATCGGACCTCTCCAGAGTGTTCTGGGACACCAGTACCTGATCACCAAATATGTTGCGACGGAATTATCTAACCAAAACTGTCGTGATCAGATCGACACGATTTCGCCTGCTGAGCGGTTACTAGACCCCAACTATAGTAAAAAGATTTGATCTAGCCCACATGAACAAGTGACTGGGGTGGACTAGTGCTCATTCTGTTTGTCGCGTCGCAGCCTGCTTTTCCCGAAAAGCAAGTCGCTGATTGCATTCAACAACCCCTCGTCTTTGGAAACTTGGGGAATTACCCTATCTGAAGCTGCCAAACTCTCCGATAAAAAAACGCAATTTTTGAAGATTGTGGTTCGCCAGCAATAGCTGCCATTCGCCGCATAGCAGAATTTGGTCAATTCGGGCTCGAAGCCGACCTTCGCTGCGTTTTGGTCGAACCGCAGCTTTCCAGGTCATCTCACTTTTGGATCACTGTCATGATGTGAAGCTGACGTTTCACCGTTAGAGTCACCAGCTTTTGACAGCTCTCAACTGCCCGCTTTTTCTTCCAGCATCAGCCATTCTTCCTCGGCATCGGCCAGCTTTTCGTGGCGCTGCACCAGCGCATCGCTGGCTTTCTGGAACTTGGCGGGCTGTTCGGTAAACAGCGCAGGATCACCCAGCAATTCCTCAAGCTTGGTAATCTCTGCTGTGATGCGTTCAATCTCTGCCGGCAAGGCTTCAAGACGGTGCTTTTCGGTAAAGCTGAGGCCGGTTTGCGTCTTGGGCTTTTGCTGACCCTTCGGCGCAGAGGTCTTTGACTTCACAACACTTTCAGAGAAGTCCTCCATCCCGCGCTGCGCGATATAATCGCTCCAGCCACCAGCATAAACGGTCGCTTTGCCGTCGCCTTCCATGGCGATGGTTGTCGCCGCGACGCGGTCAAGAAAATCACGGTCGTGGCTCACGAGAATAACCGTGCCGTCATAGTTGCCCAGCAGTTCCTGCATCAAGTCCAGCGTCTCAACATCCAGGTCGTTTGTAGGTTCATCGAGCACCAGCAGGTTGCTTTCGCGCGCCATCAGTTTGGCCAACAGCAGGCGCGCCTTTTCCCCACCAGATAGGGAACGGACAGGTGCGCGGGCTTGGGCTTCGTCGAACAGGAATTCTTTGAGGTAACCAACAACGTGCTTAGGATTACCGCGAACCATAATCTGATCCGCCTTACCGCTTACCCGCATGTCAGGATCGCCTGTCAAGCTGTCCCACAGACTCATGTCGCCGTCCAACTGCACACGCGCCTGATCGAATAGCGCAAGCGCAAGATTGGTCCCGATTTTCACCTCACCGCTGTCAGGTTGTTCTTTGCCAATCAACATATTCAACAGCGTGGTTTTACCCACGCCGTTCGGGCCTACAAGCGCGATTCGATCCCCGCGGTTTACCGTCAGTGAGAAGTCATGCAAAATGACTTTATTTCCGAAAACTTTTGTAATTCCAGTCGCTTCCATAACCTTGCGGCCGGATTTAGGCCCCGCATCCAGCGCCATGGCAGCCGTGCCCTGGCGTTTGATCTGGCCTGCCCGTTCGGCGCGCAAATCTTGCAGCGCGCGCACGCGACCTTGGTTACGTGTACGCCGCGCCGAAATACCTTCAACAGCCCAACGAGCCTCCGCTTTGATCTTGCGGTTCAGCTTGTGGCGCTGCATGTCCTCTTCTTCCCAGATCTGGTCACGCCATGCTTCAAACCCTTGAAAGCCGATCTCTTGACGGCGCACAGCACCGCGATCGATCCAAAGGGTTGCACGGGTCAGCGCATTCAGAAACGCGCGGTCGTGGGAGATGATGACATAGGCCGCACGGGTCGATTTCAATTCATCCTCAAGCCATGCGATGGCTTCGATGTCCAAGTGGTTGGTCGGTTCGTCCAGCAGCATCAGTTCAGGCTCAAGCGCCATCAGACGTGCAAGGGCTGCGCGCCGCCGCTCACCGCCGGATGCAGTGGCCACGGGACGTTCAGGATCAAACTTAAGGCCCTCGCCTGCACGCTCGACCTTGTAAAGCTCACCGGGTTCAAGCCCGTGGGAGGCAAAATCGCCAAGCGTTTCGAATCCTGTCAGATCAGGGTCTTGTTCCATGTAGCCGACGCTAACGCCGGGACCGGCGGTGATATCGCCTTTGTCCGCTTCGACAAGCCCGGCCATGACTTTCATCAAGGTGGATTTGCCAGAACCGTTGCGTCCGACCAGCGCCAGACGGTCGCCGGGCTGGACCACAAGCGACAGGTCATCAAATACAGGATCGCCGCCAAATGTGAGGGCGATATCGGAGAGTTGGAGAAGGGGTGCACGTGCCATGCACGCCGCCTACTGTGTGGCCGCGAAAACGTCAATCAGGCAAAATCAAATCAGCGCTCTGAGCAGCCTTTTGCGCGCAGGTGGAATCGCTTCGATCTCAAGCCCAGTGAACACATGCAACGTGCCCATGGCGCGATCCACAACCGCATGATCACTGACCCAGCCCCCCATCATCAGATAGGTGCGTAATAATGGTGGCATGGCCGCATTGGCCCGTTTGATATCCGGCGCCCGATCCAGTTGTGCGGCATAGTTAAAGACATCAGGTGCTCGAATGTCGGGGGCCCAATTCGCAGGTGCCAGATGCCGCGCCTTTAACAGTGCAAAGGCATCCAGATAGGCTGCCGTATCCGTACCAGCAAAAGAGGAGCAGCCAAAAAGCAGGCGTACGCCAGTGGAATTCACGTAAGACGTCAGCGCAGCCCATGCGATGCGTAAAATATCGGGATCCGGATGGTCTGGCGCGATGCAAAACCGCCCCAACTCAAGCATGGGGCCATCAAACGCAGCCAGACGGCTCAGATCATAGTATTGTGCGGCATAGCTCTGGTCGAGTAGCGCTCCACTCAGAACAGACATGCGAAAGGTGGCCAGCAGTTCGTTGCTATCTTGGGCCTGCACCATCACATGTTGGGCACTGTCGTCGAAAGCATCTTCAATCCCGCCAGCAGCGCCGAAGCACCG
Organism: Sulfitobacter sp.; assembly: GCF_036961165.1. Classification (GTDB taxonomy): domain Bacteria; phylum Pseudomonadota; class Alphaproteobacteria; order Rhodobacterales; family Rhodobacteraceae; genus Sulfitobacter. Next base: position 4,383 of record NZ_JBALVJ010000012.1, read on the forward strand.
CGCGCGTAACGCCAGTGAAGCGGTCATATCCGCGTCGCTCTCTACACGGCGCACAATGTAGCGCCCTTTTTGCAAAGGCATCAAGCTGTGTGCGGAACCTGAAAGAGTTTTGCCCGTCATATGGAACAACGGGCTGGAATCAGCCGCTCAGCCCTGCAGGGTTGAACCTGCCAATGTTACCCAGAAGCTGCCGCAGGAAGCCATTGTCACGCACACCCGGTGTGGTCACACGCCGCGCCAACGGTACAACCTGCCCGCGCTCAAGACCGAAGTGTTCGATGTTGGTAACGACGCCTGCTTCATTGAAGCTGATAGCAAGCACCTGCCGCTCGATCTCCTTGGGGGCCAGCGCGCCAATTGTGCGGCGCTGGCTGCGCACATAATAAAAGCCGCTTTCATTCACCACACCGGCTGTCGAAGGGATGCCGATGCTTTCCTCAACAGAGGCGCGCGTATCGACGCCAACGACGATCTGGTCCAGATTTTCCGCAGGCGGCATATATCCGTGATTTTGGTATTGAGGCGTACAAGCTGCAAGGCCGCCAGCCAGAGCGGCGCCGAGCAGCACACGCCGCACAATCACCGTGTTGTCGAAGATACCCATGGTACTGCCCCTTGCCCTTAACCTGTATGGCTTTTATCTCGCATATACCAAATGCGCCCTATGGTTCAAGAAACGAAAGCACAAGCTCATGTCTCCTACACCCTCAAGTGCGACCAGTTTGCGCGTTGCAAGCCTGTCCCAAACCTCGCCGAACCCATTCTCGCTGCGTCCTGACGCGGCCACGCTCGCCGCTTTGGCCCAAGGTATGGAGCTGAGCGGGCTGCGCAAATTATCCTTTCAAGGTGCGTTGCATCCTATGGGAGACAGTGATTGGCAGTTGCGTGGCCGTCTGGGCGCAACCGTCACCCAGCCCTGCGTTGTCACGCTTGAGCCAGTCACGACGCGCATTGATAAAAATGTCTTGCGCACATTCATTCGCGATTACGTCGATATCGACGCGCCAGAGGTTGAGGTGCCCGAAGATGACAGCGTTGAGCCTCTGGGCGCATGGATCGACCCCGCAATTGTCATGGAAGAAGAGCTAGCGCTCGCCCTGCCCCAATATCCGCGCAAGATAGAAACCGAGATTGCGCCGGTCCGCGTCACCGAACCGGGCAAAAAACCCATGAGCGACGAGGAAGCGCGCCCATTCGCGGGCCTCGCGGCGTTTAAACAGCAGCTTGAGGATGACGCAGATAGCTGAGCAGGCTTTGCCCCCCTCACAGGTGGCAAAAACCGGCTTGTAATTGAGCCTTTTCGCAGTATTTTGCGCCGTTCCAACGAAATAGCGTTGGACAAGCGACCGCCACTTGCCTAAACGCACCACACGCCCGTATGGGAGTTGATCCGAAACACGGCCCGCCGCAGCAGATCTGCGAATTATGGCCCCGAATACAAAGGCACCAGACATGGCTGTCCAGCAGAATAAAGTATCCAAATCGCGCCGCAACAACCGCCGCTCCCACGATTCGCTGACAGCAGCGAACCCGAACGAGTGCACCAACTGTGGTGAGCTGAAGCGTCCACATCACGTTTGTGCGTCCTGCGGTCACTACGCCGACAAAGAAGTTGTGGCTCAGATCGACGAGATTGATCTCGAAGACGACGCGGCGTAAGCTGCACGCCTGAACAATTGGCAACTCAAAGGCATTCGCAGCAGATGACGGCCCCGACCGATCAGAAAACCGCGAACGCCCGCACCCTCATCTCGGTCGACGCGATGGGGGGGGATCAGGGACCGGCAGCTGTTGTTGCCGGTTGCCTCAAGTCGGCCAAAAAAAATCCCGATCTTTCCTTTGTTTTACACGGTCCCGAAGCGCAATTGCGCGCTCTTGTAGCAAAGCATCCCGCCCTTGAAGGACGTACATTGATCCGCGACGCCGTCGGTGTTGTGACAATGGAAGACAAACCAAGCCATGTTGTGCGCTCTGGCAAGGACACGTCAATGTGGTCGGCCATAGAATCCGTGCGCACAGGTGAGGCCAGCGTGGCCGTATCTTGTGGCAACACGGGCGCGCTGATGGCGTTGTCAATGATCCGCTTGCGCAAGTTGCCCGGCGTGAACCGGCCCGCCATTGCCGTGCTCTACCCCTCCTCCAACGCGCAGGGGTTCAATGTGATGTTGGATGTTGGTGCGGATATCCGTGCCGATGCGGATGACCTGCTACGTTTCGCGCTTATGGGAATGTCCTACGCGCGCAACGGCCTGAACCTGCAAACGCCACGCATCGGTCTGTTGAACGTTGGTACCGAAGAACACAAAGGCCGCATCGAGCTTAAAGAAGCACATGACCTGATTCGCGATCATCAGGACGAAGCCGGCTATGAATTTGTCGGATTCGTCGAAGGCGGAGATATCTCGGGCGACACAGCCGACGTGATCGTCACCGATGGATTTACCGGCAACATTGCAATCAAGACAGGCGAAGGCACTGCCAGCCTGATTGGCCAGCGCCTGCGCGAAGCGTTCAAATATTCCATCCTGTCACGCCTCGCTTCTCTGCTGGCCTATACCTCTCTTATGCGTCTGCGCGAAAAGATTGATCCGCGCCGCGTGAACGGCGGTGTGTTCTTGGGCCTGAACGGGACAGTGGTGAAATCCCACGGCTCGGCAGACGCGACAGGTATTGCCGCGGCCATTAGATTGGCCGCTCAACTGGTCGAGAACGGCTTTAACGACAAGCTGGCCGCGCGGGTTGCCGCCGCCCTGCCGACAGAGGAGCCGACATCCGAATGACGATACGCGCAGTTGTAAAAGGTATCGGGCACTACCTGCCCAAACGGGTTGTAGAGAACGCCGAATTCGAGGCGACTCTAGAGACGAATGACGAATGGATTCGCTCCCGTTCAGGAATTGAACGTCGCCATTTCGCGGGCGAAGGCGAGACGACATCAAGCATGGCCACCGCCGCCGCTGAGGCTGCCCTTGCGATGGCGGGCCTGGATGCAAATGATATCGACGCGGTGATTGTTGCCACCTCCACCGCCGATCTGACCTTTCCTTCTGCAGCGACAATGGTGCAGGCGCAGCTTGGCATGAAATCCGGATTTGCCTTTGATATCCAAGCGGTATGTGCCGGTTTCATCTTTGCGCTCAGCAATGCTAACGCCCTGATCCTGTCGGGTCAGGCGCGTCGCGTGCTGGTGATTGGCGCCGAAACTTTCAGCCGGATCATGGACTGGACCGACCGCAGCACCTGTGTGCTGTTTGGCGATGGCGCAGGCGCGCTGGTGCTTGAAGCCGAAGAAGGCGCAGGCACATCCGATGACCGCGGCATCCTTTCCACCGATCTGAATTCTGACGGCACCCACCGCGACCTGCTTTATGTCGACGGCGGCAGTTCTACGGGCACAACAGGCTACCTGCGCATGCAGGGCAACCAGGTGTTCCGTCATGCTGTCGAGAAGCTGAGCAAGACGGCGACTACAGCCATGGAAGCCGCAGGCGTCAGCGGCGAAGACGTCGATTGGATCGTGCCCCATCAGGCCAACATCCGTATCATTCAGGGCACCGCCAAGAAACTCGGCCTCAGCATGGATAAGGTCGTTGTGACGGTTCAGGACCACGGCAACACCTCTGCTGCCTCCATCCCGCTGGCCCTTTCTGTGGGCGTACAGCGCGGCCAGATCAAACAGGGCAATTTGGTGGTGACCGAAGCCATCGGTGGCGGCCTTGCTTGGGGCGCGGTCGTTCTGCGCTGGTAAGCCCACCCATGGCGGCTCATCGCACAAATGAGCCTAGGATATTGACTTGAGAGCGTAAGCTGGCCAAAGTCTTAGAAAAAATGGGGAATAATATGACAAGCACTACACTGACGCGGATGGATCTGAGCGAAGCTGTATTTCGTGAGGTAGGTCTGTCGCGCAACGAAAGCGCACAGCTGGTTGAAACCGTTCTTGAAGAAATGTCCGATGCGCTGGTCCGTGGCGAACAGGTCAAGATTTCGTCGTTCGGCACATTTTCGGTCCGCGATAAATCCGCGCGCATCGGTCGCAATCCTAAAACCGGCGAAGAGGTCCCGATCAACCCGCGCCGCGTGCTGACGTTCCGTCCCTCGCATCTGATGAAAGATCGTGTTGCCGACGGGAACAAGTCCTGAACTGATGCCCAAATCGCCTGACGCTTTCCGTACAATCTCTGAAGTTGCAGAATGGCTTGGCATCCAAGCCCATGTGCTGCGCTTTTGGGAGAGCAAGTTTACTCAAGTAAAACCGATCAAACGTGCCGGCGGCAGACGCTACTACCGGCCCGCCGATATGCTGCTACTCGGTGGTATCAAACGGTTGTTACATGATGACGGATTAACGATCAAAGGCGTCCAGAAAATCCTGCGCGAAGAAGGGATGAGCCATGTGGCTGCCCTTTCAGTACCGCTAGACGATGCTGACGTTGAGGTGCAGGCCTCGTCCAAGAAGCCGGACCCGCAGCCTTCGCCGGAACCGGAATCAAAACCGGTTGCTGTCGTGCTGCCGTTTGAAGCTCCGAAAGAGGCCAAGCAAGACACACCACCGGACGCCTCTGAGCAAGAGAGCGCGCCAGAAGAGCCTGTTCAAGAACTGGTGGATACAGCCCTAGAGCCCGAGACTGAGCTAGAAGAACCTGCTGATAGTGCCGCAGTCGACGTCGAACCAGCCTCTGTTGAGGATGAGCCGGACCTGTCGGCGCAAGATGAAACTCCTGCTGAGCCTGTTGACTTGACGCCGATCGAGGTTGCGCCAGAGGTGGAGGCAACCGCAGAAGAGCAGCCTGAGGCGGACGCCCCTGTGGAAGTGACGACCACACAGATTGAGGGTATCGCAGAGCCAGAAAGCGAAGATGCGGCCCAATCTGACGCCAATGGTGGCGAGGATGCGCAATCAACCCCGGCCGAAGAGTCCGCATCAGATGAGGACACTGTGGCGGCTGAACCTGCTCAAGATGATCTCGTCGAACCGGATGAGCAGTCTGAAACTCAGGAAACAGCAACCAAAAGCCCCCCAGAGGACCCGGTAGAAGTTGCACAAGAGGAAACTCCCGCTGAAGAAGCCATGGATCCCCTGCCTTCTTTCCTGCAAAAACTCGCAATAGCACAGGCTACGTCCACTGCGGAGGATGCACCTGAGGATGGCGCGCCTGCAGGCCAACCGGAAGCCAAAGCCGCCCCGGAAGCACCTCCCGCGCCCAAGCCGCGCGATATTGGCATGCCGGAGGTGACAGCAGAGCACGATATCCACGCCGACATTGCAACTCTGACCCGTGCCAGCCGCATCCATTCACTGGATGAAGAGACCGCGAACAAAATGCAGCCGCTTTTGGCACAGCTTACGTCACTGCGTGACCGTATGGCAGCGCGTCGGGGTAGCACGCCTTCAAAATCCTGACGGGGAAGCCGAATGGGTGCAATTACCTCTTGCACCGCCCTGTTTATGCGGTATGAACACCTCCATGTCGGGCTATGGCGCAGCCTGGTAGCGCGTCCGTCTGGGGGACGGAAGGTCGCAGGTTCGAGTCCTGCTAGCCCGACCACGACATACGCAAAACGCTCGCATCCCCTCGGTTGCGGGCGTTTTGTGCATCTAGAGACCAGTGACCAAAAGGACGTTTCATGCCCGGCGTAATCCCAAACCAACAGCTTGAAACGATGATCGCGCAAGGCGTGATCGCTGCCGAACCGGCCGTGGATCCTGCACAGATACAACCAGCCAGCCTTGATCTGCGCCTTGGCACCGTGGCTTACCGCGTGCGGGCCTCGTTTCTGGCCGGACGCGGCGCAAAGGTTGCTGACCGGCTGCAAGAGTTCGAGATGCACCGTGTGGACCTGACCCAAGGCGCGGTTCTGGAAAAAGGCGCAGTCTATGTCGTGCCACTGATGGAGCACCTTGCCCTGCCCGACGGTATAAGCGCAGTGGCAAACGCAAAAAGCTCAACCGGCAGGCTCGATCTTCTGACGCGTACCATCACCGATGGCGGGACCGAGTTTGACCGCGTTGCGGCAGGCTACCACGGCCCACTTTACGCCGAAATCTGTCCACGTTCGTTCTCCGTACTGGTGCGTCCGGGTATGCGTCTTAACCAAATCCGCTTTGGTACGGGCGACGCTGTGCTCAGCGACGATGATTTGCGCGCGCTCCACGCGCAGACCCCTCTGGTAGATGGAGAGGCGGTCATTGACGACGGTTTGGGCTTTTCCGTCGATCTGCGGCTCAAGGACACCACGCTGGTGGGCTACCGTGCCAAACCGCACACTGGGGTCATCGATCTGGATAAGATCGGACATTACGCTCCTGTGGATTATTGGGAAGAAGTCCACAGCTCTAACGGTCAGATCATTCTCGATCCCGGCGCGTTCTATATCCTCGTCAGCCGTGAGGCAGTGACCATCCCGCCAGAGTACGCCGCCGAAATGGCACCCTACCTTGCGATGGTGGGCGAATTCCGTGTGCATTACGCGGGCTTCTTCGATCCGGGCTTTGGCCATGATGCCGCAGGCGGTGCTGGTTCACGCGGCGTGCTTGAAGTGCGCTGCCACGAAGCGCCGTTCGTGCTGGAGCATGGTCAGGTTGTGGGCCGGTTGGTCTATGAGCGGATGAGCGAAGCGCCGACCCAGCTTTATGGTGCTGGGATCGCTTCCAACTATCAAGGTCAGGGGCTGAAGCTGTCAAAGCACTTCAAGCTGCCCTGACAATGCCTGAGGTGGGCTAGCCCACCCCACCGATATCTTCTGATACTTTTGGCTAAGCGAATTAGGCTTTAGAGTCACAGTTTTCCTGCGCGGCGCACCATTTTCATCGCCTGTTTAGCCTGATTCGCGCCCTGCCCGCCACCTTGACGCTTTGCGCGACGTGCGGCGCGCACCTCTTCTTGGGTCGGGCCTTTCTGCACAGGATTGCCATAGTCGTCGATTGCCCCCTGTTGCGGCTGCTGTTCCCGTCCATTGCGCAGCGACGATGCCTTGTTCAAGCCCGCGTCGATGCCCTTGTTGAGCAATTTACGCGTCAGTTGACGGATTATCATATTGATGATCTGGTTCATTCTGCTCTCCTCGGTATTTCTGTTTGTTGCCACTATAGCGACAATTGCGGCAATTTTGCGGATTAATCTTCGAATAGTTCGCTCTGACCTTCGGTGCTTTCCAACTCGTCCTCTTCTTTGGTGACTTTCGGCATGAGGCTCGTTCCGGGGCGGCTCTCCAACAGACCGGCAGACCGCAATTCCTTGAGCCCCGGTAGGTCGCGGGCGTTTTCAAGACCGAAGTGATCAAGGAAGCCTTCGGTCACCACGAAAGTCACAGGTCGGCCCGGCGTCATCTTGCGTCGGCCAAAGCGAATCCATTCAAGCTCAAGCAGTTGGTCCACCGTCCCACGAGAGACAGATACGCCGCGTATTTCTTCGATCTCGGCGCGGGTGACGGGCTGGTGGTAGGCAATGATGGCCAATGTCTCGATCGCGGCGCGGCTAAGCTTGCGCACCTCGACAGTCTCTTTTTGCATCAGATAGCCTAGATCAGCAGCGGTGCGCAGAGCATAGGAATCACCGATCTTCATCACATGCACACCGCGACCTTCATAGCGGCGGCGCAGGTAAACCATTGACTCGGCGGCGTCACATCCATGCGGCATCCGGGCCTCCAGTTCGCGCAGTGTCACCGGCTCCGCACTGGCAAACAGGACCGCTTCGATCATGCGCTCTTGCTCTGCTATCGGGGGCGCGTCAAACAGGCTTTCTTCCTCGTGTTCAGTCTCTTCTGACATATACTTAAACCTTCTTGCGCAACTGGATTGGGGCAAAGCTTTCGCTTTGGCGAATTTCCAGATGACCTTCTTTCACCAGCTCCAGCGAGGCCGCAAAGGTGGCCGCCGTGGCCGAGCGACGCTTAATCGGATCGCTTTCCCAGCCTTCGGGCAGATAACTCATGAGATCACCCCAATCGCCTGCATACCCGATCAGCCCCCGCATACGCTCCAACGCCTGCTCCATCGTGAATACCTTTTCGCGGTCCAGAACAAACGGGCGAAAATCATCCCGTGTCCGGGTACGCGCGTAGCCCTGCATCAGATCCAGTAGCGTTGCGGTATAGGTCACGCGCCGGACCCGTTCGACCATCTGCGTCTGGCCGCGCGCAAAGAAGTCGCGCCCGAGTTGATCGCGCGCCATAAGACGTGCGGCCACATCGCGCATCGCTGCAAGCCGTTCCAACTGGAACGCCAGATGCGCGGCCAGCTCCTCGCCCGAGGGGCCCTCTTCGGTTGGGTCAGGAGGCAGCAGCAGACGGGATTTCAGAAATGCCAGCCAAGCGGCCATGACCAGATAATCCGCCGCCAGTTCCAGTCGTAGTGCCTTGGCCTTTTCCACAAACGCGAGGTACTGGCGCGCCAGTTGCAGCACAGAGACCTTGCGCAGGTCCACCTTCTGGGTGCGGCTGAGGGTCAGCAACAGGTCGAGCGGGCCTTCAAACCCGTCCACGTCCACAATCAGCGCCTCGGCCGCCAGCCGCTCCGCTACGGTCGTGCTGTCTTCCTCGAAAAGGTTTTCAGCCATGCAAATCCTCGCCCACAAGCGGCTTAAGCTGCGCATCGAGGGCGGGAATGTCAATATCATCGGGTTTCTGGCGATAGCTGAGCGCGCGCAGGGCGCGGCGCTGTGCAGCATCTGTCATCTCGCCTGCGGCATGGGCCACTTCGGTCCGCTCGGCCAGCGTACCGTTGCAATGCAGGATCACGTCACATCCAGCAGCCAGCGCATCACGGCTCAAATTCCCCAAAGAGCCGGAAAGAGCCTTCATCGAGATGTCATCCGTCATGATCAGATTGTCAAAGCCGATGTCCTCACGGATCACCTTCATCATCCGCGCACTTAAGGTAGCAGGCGCAGAGTCGATGCATTCGTAGACCACATGCGCAGTCATCCCCATTGGCGTATCGCGAAGTGACTTAAAGGGGGCGAAATCCACTCGTTCAAGCTCATCACGGATAGCAGTAACGCGGGGCAATTCGAAATGGCTGTCTGCAGTCGCAAGGCCGTGGCCAGGGATGTGTTTTATGACGGGCAACACACCGCCAGCCAGCATCCCGTCATTTGCCGCCTGCCCCATCAGCGCGATGCTACGCGCATCACGTCCGTAGCATCGATTATACAGAAACTCATGCGTATTGCCCCGCGGCACGTCAACCATAGGCGCACAGTTGCTGTCGATGCCAAGGTCATAAAGCTCATGCGCAATCAGCCGAAAGCGGATGTACATGGCCTCTGCCGCATTTTCACCTGCAGCCTGCACAAAGTTCATTGGCGGCAACCATTCGCGCCATCTTGGCGCGCGCAGACGCTGCACACGGCCGCCTTCCTGATCAATGGTGATGGGCGCGTGGCGGCCAACGGCTTCGCGGAAATCATCACACAGCGCGCGCACCTGATCGGGGGTATCGATGTTGCGGGCAAAAAGGATGAACCCGAAAGGGTTCACATCGCGAAACAGGGCTTTTTCTTCGGCATTCAGGCGAAGACCTTCGGCATCAAGGATCGTGGCGCCAAAGCGCGCTGTTGGCCCGCTCACCGTGTCACCACAGGGATACAATCCACGCTTTCGGCCACAAGTGCCGAACAGAAGCGACGGGCATCGCCGATATCTTCAAAGCCGTGCGCACGCAAACGGTAGAACGTGCGGCCACCGGATTTAGCCTCCATCACGATCCGCTGCTTACCTTCCATGAAGGGCGCGAAGCGAGAATTAAGCTTGCCCCATTGGGCGCGCGCAATCTCGGGAGAGTCGAAAGCGCCAAGCTGGACCAGCCGTGTTCCTGTAGGCAGGCTTGCCGCGTCCATTTCAGTGGCGGTGCTCGCAGATGCCACAGCAGGAGTTGCAGCCGCGGCGCGGTTCGCCCGCTTAGGCCGCAAGGACGGACGCAGCGAAACGCGCAGTCCACTTGCCGATTGAGGCATCGCTTGCACTTCAACAGAGGCCAGAACAGGGACGCTCTCTGCGTCAACCGCATCCATAGGTGTCACGCCTTGGGTCAATTGCGCCACAAGGTCTTCTACCGAACCGCTCTCAAGTGCGGCGAGAATATCATCACCCGAAGGCGTGTCGGCCTCTGGGGTATCGAACATCGCTGCGTCTTCAATCTCTGGCATCGGCTGGTCTTCTTCAGCGAGCGCAATGGGCTCCGGCGCCAAATGCAGTTCTTCTGCGCGCTCATCAGAAGACCCGACGGCCGCAATAGTGTTTACAGAAAGACCCTGGTGTTGGGCAAAATCGCCGCCCGGCTCTTCAGGCCGCACACGCATATCACCGGCAGCAGCGCGCACCACGGGGATGCCGCTTACATCGCGGACCAACAGCTTGTAACCCCAAACGCCTACGCCAACGACCAGCGCCAGCGATACGACTGCGCCGGTAAGGTTTGTCAGTTTGCCGATTGAAGACCCTTGCGCCACTGCATACTCGGGATGCACATGTGGCGCATAGCCCCCCTGGGGGGTCTGTGTGTAATCTGCCATCTTTGCCTCTCAGCCCGCGCAGTACATTGCCGCACGGATCTTATGTTGGTTGCCTGTGCCCTGCAGCGGCCGCTTAACGCATTTCTTCCGCAGGAGTTACGCCGAGGATACCCAAGCCGGCTGCAATTACAATCGCTACCGCCCGCGCAAGGGCGATTTTCGCTTGCGATGTTGCAGGATCGTCCTCTTGAATGAAGCGCAGACTTGTATCGGCATTGCCCAAATTCCAGAAGCCGTGCAAATCCCCCGCAAGTTCATACAGATAGAAGGCGACGCGGTGCGGCTCATTGCTGCGCGCAGCGGTTTCGATCAGGCGCGGCCATTCTGCCACTTTGCGCAACAACGCCAGCTCTGCAGGATGGTCCAGCTTGCTCAGGTCCGCCGCCTTCAGGGCAGCATCGCTCACGTCGATGCCTGCCTCAGCGGCTTTGCGCATAACGCTGGCGACCCGTGCATGGGCGTATTGAACGTAGAAAACAGGGTTCTCGCGTGACTGCTCCATCACCTTGGAAAAGTCGAAATCCAGCGGCGCATCGTTCTTGCGCGTGAGCATGACGAAACGGGTCACATCACTGCCGACCTCATCAATCAGGTCGCGCAGCGTGACAAAGTTTCCTGCACGCTTGGACATCTTGAATTCTTCGCCGTTCTTGAACAGCTTCACTAGCTGCGTCAACTTGATATCGAGCGGCACCTTACCCCCCGACAAAGCATGCACAGCCGCTTTCATCCGCTTGACGTAGCCACCGTGATCGGCGCCAAAGACGTTGATCAGCGCGTCATAGCCACGCTCGACCTTGTCGTTATGATAAGCGATGTCAGGTGCGAAATACGTCCATGCACCATCGTTCTTTTTAATCGGGCGGTCTTGGTCATCGCCAAAATCGGTTGATTTGAACAGGGTCTGCTCGCGCGCTTCCCAATCGTCGGGCAGCTTGCCTTTTGGCGGCTCCAGCGTGCCGGTATAGATCAGCCCCATATCATCGAGCTTTTGCAGGCAGGCTTCGATCTTGCCAGTGTTGTACAAAGATTTTTCCGAGAAGAACCGGTCCATCTTCACACCAAGCAGAGCAAGATCCTCACGGATCAGCTCCATCATCTCGTCCGTGGCAAAGTTGCGGATCGGGTCGAGCCAAACTTCTTCGGGCTGACCGATATATTTCTCGCCGACTTCAGCCTTCAGTTTTTCACCGACGGGGATGAGGTAATCGCCAGGATAAGTGCCATCAGGAAAGGCGACCTCCTGCCCGTGCGCCTCAAGGTAGCGCAGGTAAACAGACCGCGCGAGCGCGTCGATTTGGTTGCCACCGTCGTTGATCACATATTCACGGGTCACATCCCAGCCGGCGTAGGCCAACAAGCTTGCCAGCGCATCGCCAAACACAGCACCACGGGTGTGACCCACGTGCAGCGGGCCAGTAGGGTTGGCCGAGACATATTCAACGTTCACGCGTTTGCCAGCACCCAGCGTGCCACGGCCATAGTCCGTGCCATTCGCAAGCACATCTTGCGCAACACCCTGCCAGACAGATGGCGCGAGCCGCAGGTTCAAAAAGCCGGGACCAGCAACTTCGGCGCTGGTGATGCGTGGATCTACCACCAGCAATGCCGCAAGCTTTTCAGCAATATCGCGCAGCTTCATGCCGGCAGGCTTGGCCAGCACCATGGCTGCGTTGGTGGCCATATCGCCGTGTGCCGCGTCTCGTGGCGGCTCTGCCGTGACATTATCGGTGGACAGACCGGCGGGCAGATCGCCAGCGGCTACCATCGCGTCAAGCGCGCTCACAACAAGGGTACGAATATCGGCAAAAAGGTTCATTTTGGTGCTCTCAGGGTAATCGTCGGTTTCCATGTACCACCTGAGCGCCCCGCGTCAATCAAAGCCGCAGTTCTGATCCACTCACTGATCCAAGCGTTCCGGACAAAAGCCCCACCACGGCGGTGCGCGCAGGCCTCACGGCGTTCTCGCCGACGTTGATCAGGTTAAGGCGGATGCCGTCGCGGCGCAGCGCGTGGGCTAAGGCAGCTTGTGCCGACAGCAGCGCAGGCGCCATAGCGCCGGTGGCCACATCCAAGGGCTGCTCGGGACGTGCAACAACACTGACGATCTGTCCGTCACGCGCGCCCAGCGCCGGCATAAATCCTTGCACGATGCCCTGCAGCACTGCGATATTCAGGTCAATCTTGTCAGAATGGCGCAGCGGCATCAGGTTGAGCACGGCATCCAGACGCGCCTCTCCCCATGCACGGCCAATCCGGCGCAGCGCCTCGTCGGGGGTGCCTTTGAGCGTGATCGGCACAACCCCACCTATCTGGCTAAGGCTTTCGGTATCGCTGTCGGCCACCACCACCTGAGCACCAGAGGCAGCAAGCGCACGCGCCATGCTACGCCCAAAGCTGCAGCACGCGCCCAGCACCATGATCCGTTTGCCTTGCAGAATCAGCGCAGGCTTTTTTGTGGTTTGTTTTTCAGTATCAAGCATTTTTCATCCCCTCATCGTCGGGTGGCCACCTGCACGCGGCGTATCGCCGATCAAGCGCTCATGTTCCTGAAGCGCAAAACGGTCGGTCATGCCGGCAATGTAGTCAGCCACAATCCGTGCAAGCATTGTACGATCTGTACCAGCTGCAGCAATAGAATTTGCCCAATCGGCGGGCATCAGCGCAGGCTGCTCCAAAAACAGCCGGAACAAACTTTCGACCACGCCTGTCACCTCGGCGCGTATCTTCATGACAGCGGGCGCGCGGTACATACGGGTGAACAGAAAGCGCCGGATCTCCCCAAGTTGCTGCCACATCGTGTCAGAGAAGCGGATCACCGGATGCCCCAGAAGGCGGATCGCCTGCGCATCTTTGGCATCCGCGAGGACAAGCGCATGGCGCGACGTCTCTATCACATCAGAGACCATCACCCCGAACACACGGCGCAGCGCCTCATGGCGGCGGCGGTACGGGTCCAGATCGAGATAAAGCGCGTCGACCTCTGCATAGGCCGCCCCGACCAACGAAAGTACCGCAATATCTTCATCGTTAAAAAGGCCCGCGCGCAAGCCATCATGCAGGTCATGGTTGTTGTAGGCGATATCATCCGCAAGGGCTGCCACCTGTGCTTCTGCACTGGCGTGGGTATGCAGCTCCAGATCATGCTGCGCGTTGTAGTCGGCAAGTGCTTGCGGCAGTTCACCCACTACGGGGCCGTTATGCTTGGCGATGCCCTCCAGCGTTTCCCATGTAAGGTTCAGCCCGTCAAAATCCGCATAGTGCCGCTCCAACGAGGTGACGATCTTGATCGCCTGCGCGTTGTGGTCAAAGCCACCGTAAGGCTCCATCAACGCGTGCAGCGCATCCTCTCCGGTGTGGCCAAAGGGAGGATGTCCCAGATCATGGGCAAGCGCTACCGCCTCGGTCAGCTCCACATTCAGATAAAGCGCCCCAGCGATGGTGCGCGCCACCTGCGCCACTTCGATCGAATGGGTCAGCCGCGTGCGATAGTAATCACCCTCATGCTCAACGAAGACTTGCGTCTTGTGTTTAAGCCGACGAAAGGCACTGGAATGGATGATCCGGTCACGGTCACGCTGGAAGCAGGAGCGGAAGCTGCTCTCTTGTTCGTGTACACGCCGGCCACGGGCGAGGTCTGGATCGGAGGCGAAGGATGCACGCATCTGGCAGGTCTCCTTTGACACAGCGCTTGTACCACGCTTTGTCAGTTTCTATATTACGCATAAGGCCCAATGGAAACACACTGCGGAGACCCAAGATGAACCTGCCCCCAAAAGTGACCGAGCGCGCCTTTGCCCGCTTGTCCGAGATCGGCGCCGCAACAGACGGCAAATCCCTGCGCGTAGCCGTAGAGGGTGGCGGCTGTTCGGGTTTCCAGTACGAGATTGCTCTGGATGAGGCCAAGGACGATGATCTGGTGCTGGAAGGCGCCGGAGAGCGTGTTGTCGTTGACAGCATCTCTCTGCCATTCCTGTCCAACGCTGTGATTGATTTCACCGAAGAACTGATCGGGGCACGCTTTGTGATCGACAACCCGAACGCCAGCTCTTCTTGCGGCTGTGGTACGTCTTTCTCAATGTAATGGTTTAGCGATGCACGCCCCAAATCGCTATCGCCCAATAAGGCTGGTTTCAGTGCGGCCTGCTTGCCCTGCCCCGCCAATTGGGCGATAGCATGGGCATCCCCGCCAAAGGAGCCCTGCCCCAATGAAAATCGCAACATTCAACATCAACGGCATCAAGGCACGCATCAACGCGCTGCCTGACTGGCTGGATGCAGCCCAACCCGATGTGGTGCTGATGCAAGAGATCAAATCCGTCGACGAGGCCTTCCCGCGCGAGGTATTCGAAGAACGGGGCTATAACGTGGAGGTCCACGGCCAGAAGTCCTTTAACGGGGTTGGCATTCTCTCCAAGCTGCCGCTCGAAGACGTCACACGCGGTCTGCCTGGCGATGACGCCGACGAACAGGCCCGCTATATCGAGGCGACAGTGATTGGTGACAGCCATTCTGTGCGCCTGTGCGGGCTCTACCTGCCCAATGGCAACCCTGTAGAGCTTGAAGACGACGGAACCCCCGTAGCGGGTGGCAAATTCGCCTACAAGCTGGCGTGGGTGGACCGCCTGCGCGCCCGCGCGCAAGAGTTGCTAGCCGATGAGACGCCCTTCCTTATGGCGGGTGATTACAACATCATTCCCCAAGCCGAAGATGCGGCCAAACCGGACAGCTGGCGCGACGATGCCCTGTTTCGGCCCGAATCCCGTGAAAAATGGCGGCAACTGCTGAACCTTGGCCTGACCGAGGCATTCCGCGCCCGCACCCAAGGGCCCGGCCACTACAGCTTTTGGGATTATCAGGCTGGCGCGTGGAACCGTAACAACGGCATCCGTATTGATCACTTCCTGCTGTGCCCCTACACAGCCGACCGCCTGCGCGACTGCCAGATCGACAAGGACATTCGCGGCTATGACAAGCCGTCCGATCACGTGCCTGTCTGGGTTGATCTCGACCTTTAAGTTGGTGCTATGGCGTCATCGCTTACGGGTCTAAGGCGGGCCTCCCCCAGGCGGGGGTGCAAGTTACCTGCCAATGACCACGCCAGCAAACACGCCGCCCCCGCCAAGGCGAAAATGCCGGTGATCGGAGAGACCAGCAGCACCAGCCACGCCATCCCCGGCGTGGCGATCCCCGATACATCGCGGTACGACGAATAGACCGCAGACATCTCTGTACGCTCGGACGGCTTGACCGCCATCAGGAAGGGCAAGCCCCCGCATATATCCAGCAAGATTAGAAAGAAGCTCGCCGCGAAAACCAGCGCAACGATCAACCATGGTGTCAGCGGCACCAATCCCGCCAACCCGAACAGCACTGCGCATACGAAAAAGCCTGTGCGGACCGATTGGCGGATAGATCGAGCCTGTATCCAACGCAGCATCAACGGTGTCAGAAACAACGCGCCGTTGGTGATTGACAGCGCAGCTCCGCCCAACTGCTCGCCCAGCCCGTTTTCTACCGCGTAGATCGGCAGATAGACGATATAGGCCCACCAACCGCAGGAACGGATAACAGCAAACAACCAGCCAGCGACAAGACGCGGCTGCTGGAAGAACCTGCGCAAGAAGGCCAGCGGATTGGGAGGCGGCTTTTTCGCGCGGGTGATAAGCTTGCCGTTGCCCATGCGCATATAGAAAAACGCTGCCATCATTATCAACGCAGCGGTGATCGAGATCAGAAAGGGTGCAGGTGGCCACCAGCCCCACAAAAGCACACCCGCAAATGGCCCGACCGTCCACCCAAGTGCAGAATAGAACAGCCTCAGCGTCTCACACCGACCCAGCTCGACCCGCGCGATGTAATCAAGCACGTAAGAGTTGAAGCACACAAAGGTTGTCACCGTGGCGATGGAGTTGAACACAAGGCCCGTCACCATCAGGGCCGGTGTGCCCACCATCGCCGCACTACAGCCCAATACATACCCCGACGCTCCGATCAAATACATCCAGCGACGCGGAATGAAGCGGTTTAGAAAAGGCACCAGCAGCCCCGCCACCAACGATGTTAGTCCGATCATAAAATATACCGAGCTTACCCGCGCCACATCCCCTAGCGCATCCAGCATCGCCACCGGAAAGACCGAGATTAATATGCCACGGATCACCGCCTCGAACCCGGCAAGGATCGCAAAGCCGCGTACGGAGGGTGCCGGCGCATGACGCAACCATTCGGGAATTCGACGTTCAAACATGGGACTATTTCCGGCTTAGCTACGCGGAGCCTAGACCCGCAAATTGCGAAGTCTGTGCCTTTCACGACGCCAGTTGCCGCAAATGACAAATATATGCCGCGCGGCTCAGTTCGGTTGCTCTATGGCATCACGCTATTTCGCGAGATCAGAGTGTTGGTCTTCAAGGCTAATATTTGCGCGTGTTATGCCTGTAGTTCAGCATCCCAGTAGAGAAAATCCATCCAGCTGTCGTGCAGATGGCCGGGCGGGAATTTGCGGCCTGTGTTGCGTAATTCCTCTGAGGCGGGCTGGCGCGGTGGTTTGCGCAGCGAAAAGCCGGTCTGGTGCAGCACCTTGGATCCTTTGCGCAAGTTGCACGGACTACAGGCCGCAACCACATTTTGCCAACTGGTCACCCCGCCACTGGCGCGTGGCACCACATGGTCAAAGGTCAGATCCCCGCGTGCCCCACAATACTGACAGCGAAATTCATCCCTCAAAAATAAATTAAAGCGCGTGAAGGCCACGCGCTTTTGAGGTTTTACATAGTCTTTGAGCACAACAACCGACGGTATGCGCAGTGTGGTGGTGGGGGAATGGACGCAATCGTCATACTCCGCCACGATATCCACCCTATCAAGGTATTTGGCCTTTACCGCATCCTGCCAGGACCACAACGACAGCGGATAGTAGCTCAGCGGGCGATAATCCGCATTGAGCACCAAGGCGGGTCTATTTTTCAACCCCGCCGGACTTCGCGTAAATTCGGTTCTGAAATCGCCGACCATCTGCACGCCACCCTCTTACCGTTTGAAATGACTATATCTCGTGCATTGAAGCTGGCAAGCCTCTCGTGACCACAAGATGTCGCAGGGAGGCTAGCGCGGGAATGTTACAGTGATTTGACGGAAATCGGCCTAAAGGTTCAGCTTATCGCGCATAAATGCCAGCGCGACAGACAGCCCGTCCGGCGCAATACCATGGGCGGTGCCCTCCATGATATGCGCATAAACGTCTGTCCAGCCAGCCTCTTGCAGCGCTTCGGCGGCCTGCGGCAGCGATTCCGGCGGCACTACATCATCGATATCCCCGTGGATCAGCAGGATA
The DNA here is from genome assembly GCF_036961165.1 of Sulfitobacter sp. Classification (GTDB taxonomy): domain Bacteria; phylum Pseudomonadota; class Alphaproteobacteria; order Rhodobacterales; family Rhodobacteraceae; genus Sulfitobacter. The sequence goes on from NZ_JBALVJ010000012.1 coordinate 22,236, forward strand.
GGCGGGCGCGATACGGCCTCGTCCTTGAGGCTTTCGGGCGACAGCAGACGGCCAGAGAAAGCCACCACACCAGCGACCTCATCCTCGCGGCGGGCGGCGACATGCAGGGACATCATAGTGCCTTGGGAGAAACCGAACAGGACGACCTGTTCTGGCAGAACGTCCTCATCCACCATCAGCGCATCCAGATAGGCGTTCAGGTCTTCTATCGCCTGCGCCATACCCCGTTCGCTTTCCTCCTCGGAGGAGCCATCAATCCACGGGATCGGAAACCATTGGTAGCCGTTTGGCATACCTGCCACGCTTTCGGGCGCATCAGGGGCAACAAACAGGGTATCGGGCAAATGCTCTGCCAGAGGATCGGCAAGGCCCAGCAGGTCAGCACCATTGGCGCCGTAGCCATGCAGGAACACCACCACCGAGTGGGTCTCACCCGAAAGAGGTTCGCGGCGTTCCGAATTGAGGACTCGTGTCATGTTATTCCTTCCCGATCTTTTGCAACACGGTAGTAAGTGAACAAAAGACGGGCTGCAACTGCCCTCCAAGGGGACCAAGCCAAAGACATCTCTTCGAGCGTTTTCGCCGTGGGTCGGGCGGGCAAATCAAACAGCATCCGCGCCGCCTCTTGCTGAGCAAGATCGCCCGGCGCAAAGACATCCGCGCGCCCCAAATTGAACATCGCATAGACCTGTGCCGTCCAGACGCCAATGCCCGACACAGACGTGAGTGTTTCGATCACTTGCGAATCCGGTGCATGGCGCAGCGCGTCATAGTCGATTTCGGCCGCGGCCAAAGCGCGGGCATATTTCATCTTTGGCCGACTAAGGCCAACTGATTTGAGGTCCTCCTCACTGGCCGCTGCCACCGCTTGCGGAGTGATAAGCCCCGCCAGTTCTACCCTACCCCAAATCGCGCGCGCCGAGGCGACCGAAACCTGCTGGCTAACAATCTTGTTGAAAAGCGCGGCAAACCCGCCCGGAGCAAGGCGTAGCGGCAGAGGGCCCGTCGCATCTAAAGCACTAGCAAAGCGAGGTTCGGCTAGTGCAAGCCATGCAGCCCCCTCCGCCACATCGGCGTCATTGGTGATAAAGGCCGTCACTGTGCAGTGCCCCAAGCGATTGCCGCATCAATCTCTGCGACCTGCTCCAAACCGTCAGGCGTTGGTGGCCGCTCTATCAGGATTACATCCAGATCCAACGCGCGGGCGGCATCCAGTTTGGGGCGGCTGGCAGCGCCGCCAATATTGCGGCAGATCAGCAGGTCTACACCCAGACGGGTAAAAAGCGCTTCTTCCTGCACGGCGCTGAAGGGTGGATCGCCAAACACCAGCTCGACGTGCGGGTAAGGTGCGGGACGCGTATGCCGACGCGACTGGCGCAGCAAAAGCCTCGCACCACGAAAATTAGCAAAGGCAGGCAGACTGTCCCAACCCGTGGCACAGAACACCTGCGCACCGTCGAGGATCATGGCATTGGCGTCAGCGGGACTTGCAGCGCTGCGCCAGCGGGGGTGGTCGGCAGTCTCCCATGCCGGACGCTCCAATCGAAGATAGGGCAATCCCAGCGCACGCGCGGCGGCATATGCCAGATGCGTCACCGTCCGGTCAAACACATGGCTTGCGTCCAGCACGGCGGTATAGCCACCCTGCGCAATTGCCTCCTGCATTTGCGCTTGCGAGTCGAAGCGCCGCAAGAGCGGTATTTGCGGCATCGGCGCCGCACCGCGCGGTGCTTCGCTAAGCCATGCGTCATAGGGCACGCCGCGCGCAGTTAACGCTTCGGCCACGAGCCGCGCCTCAAAACTGCCCGCAAGAAGCAAAATTTTCTTAACCTCTGTCATCCTGATAGCTTTAGCTGCACAGCCCGCAGGCGCAAGAGCGGCGTGTCTCCAAGGGGTTGCCTCCCCCCCGTCGCGAGAGTAGCGATAACGCATTGCATGGGAAGATTACGATGATTGATGACACACGCGCACGGCGCAACGTAACCATTCTGGTTATGGCTCAGGCCATTTTGGGCTCTCAGATGCCGATGATTTTTCTGGTCGGCGGGCTTGCGGGACAGTCGCTGGCAAGCAACATCTGTTTTGCGACCCTGCCGATTTCGATGATTGTTCTGGGCTCTATGCTGTCGGCCACGCCGGTCTCTGCGATTATGCAACGTTATGGCCGCCGCGTGGGCTTCTTTTTGGGAGCAGCCGGTGGTGCATCCGGCGCGCTGATCGCGGCTTACGGGCTTTTTGTGTCCTCTTTCCCTATCTTCCTTGCAGGCTCTTTCCTGACAGGGATCTATATGTCTGCCCAAGGCTTTTACCGCTTTGCCGCCGCTGATACCGCCTCTGAGGAATACCGCCCAAAGGCCATTTCATACGTCATGGCAGGCGGTCTGGTCTCAGCCATTATCGGGCCGCAACTTGCGTCAGCCACATCGCTTAGCCTGTCAGCGATCCCGTTTTTCGGCACTTATATCGCTGTGGCGGTACTAAATATATTCGGTTCATTGCTGTTTTTCTTCATCGACATCCCAAAACCGCCAGTCCCCTCTGTTGACGCCCCGCGTGGGCGCAGCCGAACGGAGCTGTTGCGCACCCCGCGTATCGCGGTGGCGGTGATCTGTGCCATGGTTTCTTACGCACTGATGAACCTCGTGATGACATCAACCCCACTGGCCGTGGTGGGCTGTGGCATTGCCGGTGACACATCGGTGCCGCCGTTCATTGCTGATCTTTTCTCGGGCGAGGAAACATCAGCCCTGTTCAAAATCATCGCAGGTTTTGTGGTAACTGGCCACGTGCTGGCGATGTTCGCGCCATCGTTCTTTACCGGCCATCTGATCAATAAGTTCGGCGTGGAAAAGATCATCGGCACGGGCCTGCTGATCCTTGCCGCAGCCGGTCTGGTGGCCCTGCAAGGTGTGCGGCTTGAGAACTTCTTTATCGCGCTGATCCTGCTGGGTATCGGCTGGAACTTCGGCTTTATCGGAGCCACTTCAATGCTGGCAGGCGCACATGCGCCGCATGAACGCGGACGGATGCAGGGCCTCAACGATCTATTGGTGTTCGGCGGCGTGACATTTGCATCGCTCGCCTCTGGCGGTTTGATGAACTGTTCTGGTGGGACAGCTCAGGCAGGATGGACCGCAGTCAACTACGCGATGATCCCGTTCCTGATCCTTGCAGGGGGCGCGCTGCTGTGGCTGATGCTGCACGACCGGCGCACCGTGGCTACCAACGGGCAATAGCGGCCCGCAAGGTAAAGCCTAGCCCGACATCGGGCAGTTGCCCCTCAACCACTGCCTGCGGAGTGCTGCGTGCCTGCTTCAAAGCAGGTTCAGCCGCTGTTGCAGGAAGCATCGCCGGAGCACAAGCGCGCGGAACAGACGCCCTGCCCTTGCGCGCCCGCGCCAATGCATCCAAGCCGCTTTGCGCCAGATCAGAGACACCTGAAGGTGTGCCGTCCAACAGCGGAACCCGCCCAGCGGCCTCAAGCGCGGGAATTGCACGCAGCCATGCGCCAATGCCAGCCGCACGGGCCGCATCGCGAACCGCCGCCTCCGCGGCCTGCCCCAAAACAGAGGCAGCCACCCACATTAGATGCCCAGCCGTCTGATTGATATAACGCTCAAGGTCAGCCGCGTCCTCGAAGGGATCGCGGTAAATATCCCAGCGGCGCGCGGCCACGAGTTCGTCTAGCAAAGTCGCCTGCTCGGGGCTTATGAGATCTGCCAAGGGCGTTGCGACCTCATGTCGACGGACGGAACCGCCTTTGGCGATCTCTTCCAGCACATCGCGCCACCACTGCAGACGCATCTCCGCGATCATCGCCTCTTGGGTCACCCACGGGGCGCGACTCACTTCCACGTTGAAGGCGTAAAGCACAAAGAGTGCTGCGCGCTGTGCCACGGGGGCCAGCATCGCCGTGTGAAATCGCAGCGGATCGCCCCGCTCTACGATTGCGGCGCAAGCGTTCAGATCATCAGACCAGCTCACGTCGGACGCACCACGCTGAGCAGATAACCGTATTCATCATGGTGCGCGCGCCAGCAGGCGGCCTCTTCTTCCGCCTCGTCCATCAATGCACGGAGCGCCGCGTCAGCCTTAGTTCGCAGGGCCGCGATCCGCGCGTCCAGAGGAGTAAAATACGCCTCCCATGCCGCATCGGACAGGCGGCGCTGATCTACCACTTCATAGCCGGCAGCGGTAATCTGTGCGGTAATGCCCGCCGTGTCCTGCATGGCAGGATATTCGCGATCCCACAGCGCCTTGGCGCGCGCTGACGGCTCATCGGTGAACCAGCACGCCTCGGAAAATGCGATGGCGCCGTCAGGCAGCAGGGATTTGCGCCATGCACGCAACGCCGCCTCCACCCCCATGAAATAGACCGCACCGGCGCACCAGATCAGATCATACCGGTTTGCAATCACCTTCATGTCGGCCTTTAGAACGGTCACGCGGTCATGCTCGCGCCACATGGCGCGGGCGGCCTCCACGAAATGAGGCGTCGCATCAAGCGCTGTGACGTGCCCCTCAGGCGCTATATTTAACAAGGCAGCGATATCGCCACCGGGTCCACAAGCCACATCTGCCAGCCGCGCGCGATTCGGCAAATCAAGCAAAGACGCAGCCCATGCCAAGTCCTGCGCCTCGCCCGGCCCTTCGCGCGGCAGATCTCGGTGTAGCTTAAAAAACGCTTCCATTGCGGCTTCAGAACTCATTGAGAAATCCTTTGATAATCGCTTGGGTGCGCGGGTCGTCGACCAGATCAAGGTGGGTTGCCCCGAGCAGCATGTCATAGCGGCCCTTATCGGTCACGTTTCCCATGGTAGGCGCGTATTGCGATGCGTCAAATGCCTCATCTGCGTTGCCAGCCAGTAGAATGAATGGCGGAAGCGCAGCCACGTCCTGCAAATACCTGCTGCGCGGTGCATATGAGGTATTGAGCCGGTAGGAATAGGCCGTTGTTGCCGTGTCGCCCAAAGGTCCGTCCAATACCGCGCGCGGCATGTTGAACTGGACTACCGGAAGATGGTTAAGCGCCGTAATGCGGAAGGTGTTGAGAATGCTCAACCCGATGATCCGGCGGGTTAGGACATGCGTCCAGCCACCCACGTTTTCGCGCATGGTCGGCGCGTTATGCTTTAGAAACGGCGCAAGCAGCACGGCTCCGTCCAGCAGATCACCATGCGTCCCGCCTGCAAAGCGCACGACTAGCCCGCCACCCGAACTGTGACCACCCATGATAACCTGCTGACCCGGCTTTGCGACAGCCTTGATGAGCTCGGCAAGATCATCCTCAAGCTGGCCGATGTAATCAACATCTCCACGCCGCGCCGGTGCAATGCCGTGCCCCCGCAAGTCTGGAACAATCACATCAGCTACGCCGGACAAGCCGCTGGCAAGGCTATCAAATTGCAAACCATTCCAACCGGAGCCATGCACCAAAACGAACAGTGGCACATTGTCCGCGCCGCCATAGGTGCGTACTTGCAAAGGGTACCCGTCGCGCATCGGCAACGACTGTAATGGCGCGGGATTATCGCGCCCTGCGGTAAGCTGACCGCCAAAATCGAGCCCACCTTCGCCGCTCAGCTGTTTGGAGCGCTGCGAGAACACAAGCGCCACCGCAACGAGTAGCGCGACGACAATCGCAATGATTATGTATTTCAAAATCTTAACCAGCACTCTTCACGTCCATATCGCGGATCAGCTTCCACCGGATCGCATCCAACAGCGCCTCGAAAGACGCATCGACGATGTTGGCTGATACACCCACGGTGGACCAGCGCCGCCCCTGCGCGTCTTCGCTGTCGATGATGACGCGGGTCACCGCCTCGGTGCCGCCCTGGGTGATACGCACCTTGAAATCGACCAGCCGCCAGTCTTCCAGCAGCGCCGAATACTGGCCCAAATCCTTGACCAGCGCCTTGCTGAGCGCGTTAACGGGCCCACGGTCGCTGCCAGTCTCGTCCATGCTCTCGGAAACCGACAGACGTTTTTCACCGTCCACCTTTACCACCACCACAGCCTCTGACAGGCTGATCATCTGGTTATACTTGTTTTTGCGCCGCTCAACGGTCACGCGGTAGCGTTTCACTTCGAACAACTCAGGCATCTGGCCCAGCACATTACGTGCTAGCAGCTCAAAGCTCGCCTGTGCGGTGTCATAGCTATAGCCTTCCGCCTCCCGCGCCTTGACCTCATCAAGGATAACGGCAAGCGCCGGATCGCCCTTTTCAACCTCAAGTCCGGCACTGGCCAGACGGCGGCGCAGGTTGGACTGGCCCGCCTGATTGGACATCGGGATGATCCGCGCATTGCCGACCCGCGCGGGGTCGATATGCTCATACGTGCTGGGGTCTTTGAGGATCGCGCTGGCGTGCAGCCCCGCCTTATGCGCAAAGGCAGAAGAGCCGACAAAACCCGCCTGCTTCATCGGCACTCGGTTCAGGATTTCGTCCAGCATCCGAGACGTGCGTGTGAGCCCTTGCAGCGCCTCGTCGCTCACGCCTGTCTCATACAGGCTGGCGTAGGGTTCCTTGAGCTTCAGGATAGGGATGAGGGTTGTCAGATTGGCGTTGCCGCACCGCTCGCCCAAACCGTTGAGCGTGCCTTGAATTTGCCGCGCACCTGCGTCTACAGCAGCCAGCGTACAGGCCACGGCGTTCTCTGTATCGTCGTGGGTGTGGATGCCCATACGGTCACCGCTGATACCAGAAGCAATCACCTCGGCCGTGATGCGCCCCACTTCGGCGGGCAGCGTGCCGCCATTGGTGTCACACAGCACAATCCAGCGCGCACCGGCGTCATAGGCCGTGCGGATCGCCTCCAACGCATAAGCAGGATCCGATTTGTAGCCGTCAAAGAAGTGTTCCGCGTCAAACAGCGCTTCGCGCCCTTGAGCGACCAGATGGGCGATGGACTTTGCGATATTCTCGATGTTTTCTGGCAGCGTGATGCCCAGCGCAGTTTTTACGTGAAATTCGTGGGTTTTGCCAACCAGACAGACGCTAGCGGTGTTGGCGTTCATCACGGCGGCCAGCACATCGTCATTCTCTGCAGACATGCCGTTGCGTTTGGTCATGCCAAAGGCGGTCATGCGGGCGCGGGTTTGTGGAGCTTCGTCAAAGAATGCTGAGTCTGTCGGGTTCGCCCCTGGCCAGCCGCCCTCAATATAATCCACGCCCAGCGCATCCAGCGCCTTTGCGATGATCAGTTTTTCCTCGGTAGAGAATTGCACCCCTTGGGTTTGCTGCCCGTCACGCAGAGTGGTGTCGTAGAGGGAGAGGCGTTGTTTGGTCATGATGCGGTCGCCTTTTTCTCTTTCTTAGGCCGTGCAGTTTGCGCGACCCGTCCCCGGCCGCCCCCCCGGGCGGGGGCAAGCCCCCCCCGCGGCCGAGCACAGGTCTGTGGTGTAAGGCGCATCATTTGAGTGCCTCTAGTTTTGCGGGATCGAAATTTTCGGTTTTGCTGCTATCAATATAGTTTTGTTTACGGTCGACTTGTACTTTAAGACCAGCTGCTAACATTTCGTCACGCAGACAGTCCGCTTTTTCGAAATCTTTTCGATCAATGTAAGCGGCATATTTTTTTAAGATAGGCACGACGAGCTGTTGCATTCCTTCTGCACTCTCGTCACCAACCATCGCTGGCGCTCCAAAGAACCATCCATCCGCTGCCACCTTATCAGCCGGCTCAACAGGTCGCGCCCATTCAGGTACGACATCGCTCATCAAGCCAAGAAGACGCATTCCACTGCGCAGCAATACTGCGTCCCCTCCCTTTGCGAGCTTGTTCATATGAGTAATAGCACCAGCAGTATTGAGATCATCAAAAAGCAAACCCAGCATCAAATCGTCAACTGCGCTTTCCTGTGCACCTACGGCCAGTGCATACCACTTGCGCAGCGTCTTCTCGGCTTCTTCGCGTTTCTTCTCCGTCCAGTCCATCGGCTTGCGGTAATGCGTCGACAGCATGACAAAGCGGATCACTTCACCTGCCACGCCTTGGTCCAGCAAATCGCGCACAGTGAAGAAGTTGCCCAAGGACTTGGACATCTTCTTACCCTCGACCTGCAACATTTCGTTGTGCAGCCAGACGTTGGCGAACTTGTCGCCTGCGCAGCAGCTTTGCGCGATCTCGTTTTCATGGTGGGGGAACATCAGATCGTTGCCGCCACCGTGAATGTCGAAATGCGATCCCAACAGCTCATGCGCCATGGCAGAGCATTCGATGTGCCAGCCGGGGCGGCCACGGCCCCACGGGCTATCCCAACCCGGCGTCCCGGCATTCGAGGGCTTCCAAAGGACGAAATCCATCGGGTTGCGCTTATAGGGTGCTACTTCGACCCGTGCGCCTGCGATCATGTCGTCAATGCTACGCCCTGAAAGCGCGCCGTAGGCTTTGTAGCTCTCTACCGCAAACAGTACATGGCCCTCGGCAGCATAGGCGTGCCCTTTGGCAATCAATTTTTCAATCATTGCGACCATCTGCGGGATATAGGCCGTAGCGCGGGGCATGTGCGTTGGCTCCAACGCCCCTACTGCACCCATATCTTCCAGAAACCAGCCGATGGTCTCATCTGTGATCTCGCCAATGGACCTGCCAGTAACAGAACTGCGCGCGTTAATCTTGTCGTCCACATCCGTGAAATTGCGCACGTAGGTCACGTGATCTGCGCCATAGATGTGACGGAGCAACCGGTAGAGCACATCAAACACGATCACAGGCCGTGCATTACCAAGGTGCGCGCGGTCATAAACCGTGGGTCCGCAGACATACATCCGCACGTTTTGCGGATCAATTGGCGCGAAATCCTCGCGCTTGCGGGTCTTGGTGTTGTGCAGTTTGAGGGTCGTCATGGCAAATGTCCTATCGGCGCGGGGATGCGCGGGACATGGCACAGTTTCAATGGAAATAAAACAACGTGATCAAGGCCCGCGAGAGGTATCTCAGCAGGTAATGGTACAGCAAATAATGAGCGTCATCGTTGTCATACCCTATGCCTAGCCCAAGGCGCGCCATCCGGTCAAGGTTGATTGACAATTCCGCCAGCCTCTGCGCCCCTGCGCGGAACAATTGGAAAGGAGCATATCATGCAGGCATCGACACGGATCAGCGGTATTCTGGGCGGCGGATCTGACGGCTGGGAGGTCTTTTTGCGCGCGCGCCAGATGATCGCAGAAGGCACGCCGGTGACAGAGCTGACCATTGGCGAGCATGACATCCGCACCGCTGCTCCTATCCTGCAAGACATGCACCGCGCCGCTATGGCCGGACACACAGGCTATGCCGCGGTCCCCGGTATCGACGCGCTGCGCGATGCCATTGCCGCACGCGTTACTGCAAAGACGGGTGTGCCAACCAGCCGCGACAACGTCATGATCACACCGGGCGGGCAAGCGGCCCTGTTTGCCGCGCATATGGCTGTGATCGATCCTGGCGATAAGGCGCTCTACATTGATCCCTACTATGCGACCTACCCCGGCACACTGCGCGGAGCGAGCGCGGTACCTGTTGCTGTGAAAGCCCACGCCGACGCTGCCTTCCAGCCTCGTGCAACTGATATCGCGGCGGCGGCGCAGGGCGCAAAGTCCCTGCTCGTCAACTCTCCCAACAACCCCACTGGCGTGATCTATAGCCGCGAGACGCTGGAAGACATCGCAAAGGTCTGCCGCGACCATGATCTGTGGCTCATCTCGGACGAGGTCTATGACACGCAGGTTTGGGAAGGCCCGCACATCTCTCCGCGCGCGCTGGACGGGATGGCCGATCGGACGCTGGTTGTCGGCTCTATGTCCAAAAGCCATGCGATGACCGGATCGCGCGTTGGCTGGGTCGTTGGACCCGAAGAAATCATCGCCCATCTGGTCAATCTGGCCACCCACACGACCTATGGCGTGCCCGGCTACATTCAGGACGCGGCTTTGTTTGCCTTGGAACAAAGTGATGCTTTCGAGGCCGAGATCGCAGAGCCCTTCCGCCGTCGCCGCGCACTGGCCCAAAACGTGCTGGCCGCGCAGAACGTGGTCGGGACAGTGCCCAACGGGGGGGCGATGTATATGATGCTGGATGTCTCGGCGACGGGCCTGAGCGGTGAAGGCTTCGCCAACGCCCTGCTAGACGCCCACCACATCGCTGTGATGCCCGGCGAAAGCTTTGGTGCCGCGGCCGAGGGCCATGTCAGGGTGGCAATGACAATCGAAGACAACGCCTTTGAGCAAGCGCTCAAGACGCTATGCACCTTTGCTGAAGAGCTGAGCGCAAAACGCTAGCCACAAAAAAAGGCGCGCCCTGTTATAGGCGCGCCTTTCTTACCGTGTATCAAACCTTAGAAGCGCAGGGAGCCGCGCAGGTTGAAGGTTGTTGCATCAGCATCCACACCCGAGCCACCGATATCTTCAAAGCGGTGCTCCAGCACTTCACCACCAACGGTGAAGCGGTCTGTGACCTGATAAGCCACACCAAGACCGACAAACTCACCGGTGTCTTTGCCAAGGCTGCTGTCCAGACGTGCGGCACCAGCTGTTGCATAGACCAGTGTACGGCCCATGTCATAGCCGCCGCGCAGTTTCAGGCGCGTTACACTGTCAGCGCTTGCTGCACCGCCAAGATCGATGTCGGTCTTGTCGTACTCAAGCTCACCACCCAGCACGTAACGACCAAAGTCATAGTCGTAGCCCAAGTGCACACCGTAGGTCGCATCATCACCATCCGCAGCGCCGTCACCGTCGATATCGGCATAGCCAAGGTTCAGACCACCATAAGCACCGGTCCAGTCAGTACCGACAGCAACAGGTGTATAGATCGGCTCGGCAACGGGCTCCAAGATCGGCTCTGCAAGGTTACCTGCAAAGGCTGTGGTGCCGATCAATGATGTTACCAGAACAGATGCCGCGCCGAATTTATGAAACGTTTTCATGGGTATCTCCTTAATATTTCTTTTGTCCATGTCAGGCAGACTTGCTGCCCTTCCATCCAAAAACCCTGCAGTTAGGCATTGGTTCCCGATCATGCGAACGGCAGACATCGCGGCAGGCCAATTCGTGCCAAAACGGGAAAAAATGGGCAGAAAAGCGCCGATCTTCCGACGGTATCGAAAATTTGAACAGCGTCGCAAACAGGACAGATTTGGTTTTCCATCCTTTCCAATCTGGTGCTCAAAGGGAGCCCCGTATGCAGCACGCCACCTGCACAGCGATATTAGTAAAGCGCACAATTGGCGCCGAGCGTGGGCGGGCGGCTCGTGGCGCACCACAGGGCACAACAACACACCCCTAACGCCACTCTTTTCGAAAGAACCGCTTATGAATGTTCAAACATCATCCCGCTCCGGTGGCCGCGCGGCACGCCGTGCTGCCCGCTCGACCGCCCTGCCCGACAATCTGCGCCCCGTGCGCGCAGGCCTTGAAGGCGGCCAGTACAAACCGCTCTCGGACGCCGATGTCCTCAAAATCCACCACGCAGCGCTTGATGCTTTGGAGACCATCGGTCTTGCCGATGCGCCGGAATCCGGTATCGCATACCTGACGGGCGCCGGTGCGGTGTTGGGCGATGACGGGCGTATCCGCTTTCCCCGCGCGCTGGTCGAGGATGCACTGGCTCGCGCCAACCGATCCATCACGCTGTCCAGCCGCAACGGGTTAAACGATCTCGACCTGTCGGGCACCCGCGTCCACTACGGCACGGCCGGTGCGGCGGTGCATCTGGTCAATGTGGACGGCAGGAACTACCGCGATTGCGGCGTGCAGGATCTGCATGACGCAGCCAAGATCGTGAACACGCTAGAGAATGTGCACTTTTGCCAGCGCCCCATGGTCTGCCGCGATATTCTGGACAATTTGGAGATGGACTATAACTCCATCTTCGCCTGCGTGAGCGGCACCACGAAACATGTGGGCACCTCTTTCACCGATCCCGCCTTTGTCGCCCCCGCAATAGAGATGCTGCATATGATTGCTGGCGGTGAGGACAAATGGCGCGAGCGTCCCTTCGTGTCGAATTCCAACTGCTTTGTCGTGCCCCCGATGAAATTCGCGACCGAGAGCTGTCTGGTCATGGAAGAATGCATCAAGCATGGCATGCCGGTGCTGCTTCTCTCGGCTGGTATGGCCGGTGCGACTGCGCCCTCTACCGTAGCAGGTGCGATTGTTCAGGCGGTTGCGGAATGTCTGGCTGGGCTGGTCTATGTCACGGCAGTGAAGCCGGGCCATCCGGTGATCTTTGGCACATGGCCTTTCGGGCTGGACCTGCGCACCGGAGCGATGACTGGCGGCTCGGGCGAGCAGGCCTTGCTTACCTCCGGCTGCGCGCAAATGCATGGCTTCTACGATTTGCCCGGTGGCGCCGCTGCGGGCATTGCCGACAGCAAGCTGCCTGATATGCAGGCAGGATGGGAGACAATGTGTTCCAACGTGATGGCAGGGTTGTCGGGGTGCAACATGATCTATGAAGCCGCAGGCATGCACGCCTCATTGCTGGGCTTTTGCCACGAAAGCCTGATCCTTGGCGATGATGTTATCGGACAGGCCTTGCGCTGTGTGCGCGGGATCGAGGTCAACGACGAGACCATCGCACTGGACCAGATGGCAGAGGTGTGTCTGGGCGGGCCTGGTCACTATCTGGGTACCTCTGGCACGCTCAGCCGGATGCAAAGCGATCACTGCTACCCCAGCTATGGCAACCGCATGTCGCCCAAAGAATGGGTGGAAAAGGATAAGCCAGACCTGATCGAAACCGCCGTTGCGCGCAAAGAGGCGATTCTGGGCGCACCGTCTGAGGCTGCTCTTGATCCCGCAATTGATCGCGCCGTTCGCGCAAAGTTCAACATCCACCTAAAGGGCTAGGATTCGATAAAACACCAGAGGTCCGGTCGCTGGGGGCGACCGGACCTCCAATAATCTGCGCGCTATGCTGCCACATCTGCGCGCAAATTTCGTGGGCGCTTAGCTTGTCGGCATCAGCCCTGCCTCTTGCGCCGCCTTCACTTCGGCGTCCTCCAACATGCCGTCACCGTTGAGATCAATCGTTGTGAACTGATCTTCGGTCATGTCGGGAAAGACCGCTTGCACTTCTGCAAGGCTCAGCACGCCATCCTCGTTCGCATCCGCCTGGGTAGCGCTTTGCCCCATTGCAAAGGCGGGCAGGCACAGAGCTGTCGCAGCGATCGCAGTGAAGGATTTGAGATGTTTCATAGGTGTCTCCATTTGTGGTTTACTGAGGCGGGGCACCAGATGGCGCCCTCATACAGTCAGATGCGCCAGAGCGCGGTTGCGTCCCTCCCCTTTGGCCAAGCGCGGTGCGCCGCCGATCTGCATCCTGTCTATGCGCGCCACACCGCCGAAAAAACTCCACTCTGTTTGATCGGCGGAATTCCCCCTCTGGTTGAATGTTATTATTTGGTCATGTTGCCTGTCATGAACCTTGGCAGGAGACCGTGGATGGGCATGACCCGAAACGCAGGAGACCTTGACGCCCTCGTAACGCGCCTGCGCCGCCGCGCGCAGCGATTGGGTTTACAGCCTTGTGATGCCGAAGACATGGCACAAGAAGCCCTGCTCCGCCTGATGCAGCGCATGACCCGGTCCGGTGTAGATGCCCCCGAAAACTACGCCATGATCATACTGCACAACCTCACCCGTGCGCGTTGGCGTGCGCAGGTTGAAATGACGGAGCTGGAGGAAGACAGCGCAACTACCCCGCCGCTTGGCGACAGCAGGCTGATGCTGGACGCGCTGTGCCGTGCAATTACCGCACTGCCACCTGATCAAGCCTGTGTTATGGAACTGGTCCTGCAAGGAGAGTTGAGCCCTCGTGTAATCGCCACACGACTGGACGTGCCCGTGGGCACAGTGATGTCGCGCCTTGCCCGCGCAAGGGTCACCTTACGCCGCCAAATCGGGCTGGAAACGGGGATGCCCGTGGCCGAACTTTTATAGCCGTGCAAGTGAATGCTGCTCACCATACATCTTGCTACCTTCCCAACAATCAATCATATTCTAAATAACGAATTTATGGGAGGACAGCGAGATGCCATTCACAAGACGCGACTTTATGGCCGCCGGTGCAGGAGTCGCCGCAAGCGCCGCTTTGGGGCTCACACCCCGCACAGCTAACGCACAGCTGACACTGGGAGATATCACGCTCGATGTTGTCAGTGACGGATCGCTCACCCTGCCCGGCGGGTTCATCTTTGATCCGATGCCCAAAGACGCGCTTGCGCCTATCCTCGAGAAATACAACCTCTCGGCGGATGTGCTAACGCCACCCTGCAACGTCACGCTTATGCGCAGCGGTGGGCGGGTGATCCTCTTTGATGTCGGCTCCGGCCCCGATTTTACGCCCAACGCCGGGGAAATCGTGACCTCGCTTGATGCGCTTGGCGTCACGCCCGAAGATATCACCGATGTGGTGTTTACCCACGCGCACCCTGACCACCTTTGGGGGCTACTGGATGACTTTGACGATCCGCTCTTTCCGCAGGCCAGCTATATGATCGGTAAAGCCGAATGGGACTATTGGATGAACCCCAACACAGTGGACGAGATTGGCGAAGCGCGGGTATCCTTTGCCGTAGGCGCACAACGCCGTCTTGCCGCAATCGAGGATGCGATCACCTTCTTCAAGGACGGCGAAGAAATTATCCCCGGTGTCGCCGCCCGCGCGACCTTGGGGCACACACCCGGACACATGTCCTTTGAGGTGCGCAGCGGCAGCAATGCCGTGATGATCCTTGGCGATTGCATCGGCAACCATCATGTCGCCTTTGAACAGCCCGCATGGATTTCCGGCTCAGATCAGGACGGCGAAGCAGCGGCGAAGACACGCGTTGCGCTTATGGACCAGCTCGCAGCCGAGAAAACGCAGATCATCGGATTTCACCTTGTCGGAGACGGTACCGGCTATGTCGAAAAATCGGCGACCGGCTATACTTTTGTGCCAGGAGCATAAGCATGAAGCATCTTATCGCTCTTTGCGCCCTCATTGCGCTGCCCGCCTATGCCAGCGAAGATATCGCAGACCAGTATCCTGCGTCAGAGCTTTACTCAAAGCCCGTCGAAGTGATCCCTCATGTCTGGTCTGCCATCGGCGCCACCGCACCGCCGACTTACGAGAACGCAGGCCACAACAACAACCTTAGCTTCATCGTCACCGGGGACGGCGTGGTGGTGATCAACGGCGGAGCGTCCTACGCACTGGCCGAGGCGCTACACGCTGAGATCAAGACAGTGACCGATCAACCAGTAAAGCTTGTCTTTAACGAAAACGGTCAGGGTCATGCGATGCTGGGCAATTCCTACTGGGCTGAGCAAGCGGTTGATATTGTGGCCCACACGGAGGCCGCTGCTGCCTTTGAGGAAAGCGGGTATCAATCCCTGCGCGCGGCCATCGCAGTGACCAAAGAACGCGCACAGAAGACCGAAGTCGTCGGCCCCACGATCACCTTTGAGGATGAATACATCGTCGAGATGGGAGATATGAAGATCGAAGCCCGCTACCTTGGTCCTGCCCACAGCCCCGGTGACATTGTCGTCTGGCTGCCCGAGCAAGGCTTGGTAATCTCGGGTGACATGGCTTTTCATGAACGGATGCTACCGATTTTCGAGGACACAATGACCGCCGACTGGATCGAGACGTGGGAAACCGTGTTCGAGCCGATGGGCGCGACTTATGTCATTCCTGGCCATGGGCACCCCACTAATATGGATCAGGTCCGCCGCTATACCCACGATTATTTGGTCTACCTGCGCGAAAAGATCGGCGCGCATCTGGAAGACGGCGGCTCGCTTGCCGATGCCTATTATGTGGACCAGACCCCCTATGCCGGTCTGGACACCTTCGAAGAACTGGCGACAAAGAACTCCGGCCGTGTGTATGAGCAGATGGAATTCGAATGATCCGCGGGGCGTTGATGGCGCTGGCCTTGGCCGCTGGCGGCTGGGTCGGTAGTGCGCAGGCAGAACCTGCGACGATCTCTGCGCCTCAGGCATTTGATGCGGCTACAACGCGGCATATCATCCTGCTCGAGATCCGCAGCCCAGAGGAATGGCGCGAAAGTGGCGTGGCGCAAGGGGCGCTGACCGTAACGATGAATGACGTGGGCTTTGCGTCGACGCTTCGAACAATCCTTGCGCGAAATCCCGATACCCCTGTGGCGTTGATCTGTGCCACTGGCGGGCGCAGCCAATATGTGGCCTCAGTGCTGGAGCGAAACGGGATCAGCGGCGTGATAGATGTCTCCGAGGGAATGTTCGGCAATGAAGCAGCGCCGGGGTGGCTTGCCCGCGACATGCCCGTGGTGGATGCACAGACGGCGCTGACAGCCACGCAGGTTTTTCTTAAACAGTAGCGCTTGAGGCGACCGACACGCGGGACAGCGCGATATGCGTCGCCATTGCGCCCGCCCACATACAGAACAACGCAACCCATGCCGTCACCGCAAAGATTGAACCACCTGACATGCCCGCCCCCACGGCGCAGCCGCCGGCCAGCATGCTGCCAAACCCCATCATCACAGTCCCGATCAAATAGCGCTCCATCGGGGTGTCTATGCCGAACCGCTCTATCCGCGCCTCGCGGCGCAACAGGGCCATGCCGCCAGCGCCAACAAACACCCCCGGCACCAGCCCGACGCCAAACCCAAGCGGCAATTCGGCAGTGTTGACCAGCCCCATCAGCGTGTCTGTCGAAGGTCCCGTGAAGGTGACCGACAAAATTGCCACCACCTCGAACGAGCTTTGTGCGATGGCGAAGGTCAGCAACCAACCCAGTCCGATGGCAAGGCCGACACCAGCTGCAGCCAGTGCCTCCGTTGTGACAACATGGCGACGATGTGCCAGCCAAATACCAAAGATCAGCCCTACGGCAGCAAGCCCCGCAGCCATAGTTGAGGTGAGCCCTATCAGCGACAGGATATTGCGCCCCTCCCCACCCTGCACAAGCCAAAGACTGCCCAAGCTTTCACGTAGGGGTGACAGCGCCCCGCGCAGGGACGCTTGAGCAACAAGAGTGAGGACAAGGCCGGTCATCAACGCGCGTAGGTTTCCGGTGGCTGACAGAACCAGTAAACGGCTGGCGCAGCCACGCGCAAGGATCATGCCGCAGCCAAACATCAGCCCGCCGATCACAGCGCCAGACATGCTGCCAGTGGCCGCAAGTGGACGCGCCTCGCTTACGTCCAACCAACCAGCCGAGATCTCGCCCTGCACGGCAAGCACTGCGGCTGAGAAAGCAATGAACCAGATTGACAGGCGTGGGCCAAAGCGGCCCTCTCAAACCTCAACCGAAGCTGCGCGCAGGCAAAACCGCAAGTGTTGCGCCATCACACCAAACAAGACGCCAGTGACTGCACCAGCAGCGGTCAACACGGTACCGTCTCCGAAGCGATCCAATACAGTCTCAAGCATCTGACGATCCTTTGTGTTGGACGGTTATTCGCGCGCTTCGGATGCCTGAAACAAACGCAGTTATTGAGCAGCTAGTGGCATCCGCGCCAACTGGCATTGCGCCCATAAATCCTCAAGCGCGCCGATCAGCTGCTCGATATCCGCATCGCTGTGTACCGGAGATGGCGTGATGCGCAGACGTTCGGTGCCTTTGGGCACGGTGGGATAGTTGATTGGCTGGATGTAGATGCCATAATCTTTCAGCAGCATGTCAGAGATGAATTTGCACTTATGCGGATCGCCGACCATCACCGGAATGATGTGGCTGGGGTTCTCAACATGCGGAATCCCGATGGCATCAAGTCGCGCGCGTACCTGTGCGACCTTGGCTTGCTGCTCCTCCCGCTCTGTCGCGCTGTCCTTAAGGTGCCGGATAGATGCCGCCGCACCTGCGGCAACTGCAGGAGGCAAAGCCGTGGTAAAGATAAATCCGCTGGCAAAGCTGCGCACGAAATCACAAAGCTCGGCTGATGCGGCGATATAGCCGCCTACCACGCCAAAGGCTTTGCCCAGCGTGCCCTCGATCACTGTGAGACGGTCCATCAGACCGTCACGTTCAGCAATGCCGCCGCCACGCGGACCGTAAAGGCCCACGGCATGCACCTCGTCCAGATAGGTCATAGCGTTGTATTTGTCGGCCAGATCGCAAATCGCTTCGATCGGGGCAATATCGCCGTCCATAGAATAGACGCTCTCAAACGCGATCAACTTGGGGCGCTCCAGCGGCAAGGCTGCCAGCTTGGCCTCAAGATCGACCAGATCATTGTGCTTCCAGATCACCCGCTCGGCTTTGGAGTGGCGAATACCTTCGATCATCGACGCATGGTTCAGAGCGTCCGACAGGACCACGCAATCCGGAATGCGCCCCGCCAGCGTGCCAAGGGCCGCCCAATTGGAGACGTAACCAGAGGTGAACAGCAGCGCGTCCTCCTTGCCGTGCAGATCGGCCAACTCGGCCTCCAGCAGGACATGGTCATGGGTTGTGCCAGAGATATTGCGCGTCCCACCTGCACCCGCGCCGCAACGATCAAGCGCTTCGTGCATGGCCTCCAGCACCTTGGGATGCTGGCCCATGCCAAGGTAGTCATTCGAGCACCAGATGGTCACATCTGCTGTCTCGGTCCCGCGCGATGTGGCATGGGGGAAGTCGCCGCAATGACGCTCCAGCTCGGCAAATACGCGATAGTTTCCCTGATCGCGCAGATCGTCTAGCGCGCTCTTAAAAAAATTCTGATAGTTCATTAGTCCCCCACCGCCTCGCGGACGATTTCATCAAGCAACGCTTGTACTTCCTGCATGGCACCTTCGGGATAGTTGCGGTGTCCAATCATCACCTGACCCTCACGGTCCGCAACAAAAATCCCGTAGGGACAATGTGCGATATTCATTGGATCGGCTTCCATCACCTTGCGCGACACCACGGCCGAGCAAAACAGAAACACATCCGCCGCCTCAAACAGCTTAATCTCGCTGCCGACATCCGCAGCCGTCCGGTTGAGCATATCACCCGTGTGGCTGACGTAATCAATTACCAGCCCCCGACCTACAATCGCGCTTTCCACGCTGAATGTCGCATCGTCAAAGCTGCCCTCGAACGGATGCGCCGTATAGGCCTCTTCAGCACCAGCACTCACACTGGTTGCGATGCCAAAAACAGCCGCCAACAAAATAGATCGTACCATGTCACTCTCCCCTTTGCTCACCAGCATCTCACAGACTGGATGCCAAGGCCTTGATCTGCATCAAGGCCTTGACGGTTTGACTTAAGTGCCGAACATGTCGGCGGTGATGCCGGCATACCAGCCCTCGGACTCTTCGTAGGTGGTCTTGCGCAGTTCGGCGCTTTCGCCTGTGGCAGAGATAAACCCATCTACCTTGGTGATTTTCTCGGGCGTTGCTTCATAAGTCGCACCCACTTTGACGCCGTCATCGGTGTCAATCAGCGACCAGCACGTGTTCGAAAACTTTGCCGGAAAGACCTTCGAGCCGGTCAGCGCGCCACGCACAGCATTGGCGCAGACCTTGGCCTGCGAATTGGCCGAATATCCTGATTTTGGCATATCGCCCTGCTGCGCGGCATCGCCCAGTACATAGATATCCGCATCCGCCTTGGAGGACATGTCAGCCGCGTTTACCGGTGCCCAATTGCCCTCTGTCACGCCTGCCAGTTCGGCAATATGGCCTGCCTTCATTGCGGGGATGACGTTGCAGACATCAACATTGGTGACTTCACCATCGATGGACAGGGTCATGGCATCAGGATCGACCACAACATTGCCGCCGCCGAAATCCGAGCCAATCCAGTCGATCATGCCGGAATAATGGTTCGACCAGCCCTCTTGAAACAGCGACTGCTTTGAAAATTTCTCTTTCGGGTCAGCCACAAGGATCTTGGCCGTCGGATTGTTAGCCTTGAGGTAATGCGCCACCATCGAGATCCGCTCATACGGTCCCGGAGGGCAGCGGTAAGGGTTTGGCGGTGCGACCATGGCGAACGTGCCGCCTTCGGGCATCGCCATCAACTGCGCCTTTAGAAGCTCGGTCTGTGAGCCGCCTTTGTAGGCGTGCGGCATCGCGTTTTGCGCCGACAGGTCCCAGCCTTCAACTGCGCCATCCACAAAATCAATACCAGGCGACAGGATCAGTTTGTTATAAGGGACAGAGCCACCACTGGCGAGCGCGACAGTCTTGGCATCGCGGTCCACGCCCACGGCATAGTCGTGCACGACATTCACGCCACCAGTAGCAAGGCTGCCATAGGAGTGCCCCAGATCATCCATCTCTTTGAAACCGCCCAGATAGAGGTTCGAGAAAAAGCAGGTGTAGTACTGGCGCGTCGGCTCGATCAGCGTCACGGCGATCTCGCCCTTGCTATCCTTGGCGATATAGCGCGCAGCAGTGGCACCACCTGCCCCGCCGCCGACAACCACCACACGCGGTTTACCGTGGCCAGCCGCAAAAACTGCCGCAGCAGCAAGGCTTGCGGCGGTTGCCGCCCCCGTGCCGAGGAATATCCTTCTGTTCAGTGTCATGGTCTTCTCCTCCCAGAGTTGTCGCTTTTGATTAGCCCCGTTATTCGAGGTCCTTAAAGTACGCAGCAAGGGCTGCAATTTCTTCATCAGACAATCGCCCCGCCATCATCTGCATAACAGGATGCGGTCTGAGCTTGCGTTTATAGGCGTGCATGGCCACCATGAAATCCTCTTCGGGCCAACCGGTGACGCCGGGAATGCCGTCATTGGCACCGCTTGCCTGATGGCACGTCTGGCATTCACTGGCGAGGTATTCGCCGTATTCCGGATCACCCTGAATGGCCAAAATCGCGGGATCAATATTATGATCCGTGCCCCGCGCTGTGGGTTCGGCTTCGGGAATGTTGGCGGGGTTGTCGGAATACACCCGCAGATAAGCCATCAGATCGGCGCGCTCTTGCACGTCATCCAGACCTCGAAAGCTCATCCTTGTTTTAGAGACCAACGCACGAGGGTTTTCCAAATAGGCATCAAGGGTTTCAGCGGTCCAGACCAGACCATCATTGCCCATACGCAGCATATTGGGCGAATATGCTACCGCCGCTTCCGTCCCCGCCGTGCGCCCGTATATCCCGTTAAGTTGTGGTCCAACGCGGTTACGCGCATCCTTCCCCACATCGTGGCAGGCGCTGCAGTTCTTCTTAAAAATCGCAGCGCCTTTTTCGGTATCACCACTTTCGCTGGCCCGACCCGCCCCTGCCACCACAAGGGCAGCAAGAACGGTCAGGGTATGAGCCAGCTTGCGCATGGGTCAGTCGCTCACTGACTTGAGGTATTCAACAACCGCAAGCTGGTCGTCTTCTTTCTTGAGGCCCGCAAAAGACATCTTGGTGCCTTTCATGTACTTCTTCGGATTGGCCAAAAAGCTTGCCAATTCGGCTTCGCTCCAGACCAGACCACCTTCAGCCGCTTTCTTCATCGGTTTGGAATACTTGAAGCTTTCCACTGCACCCGCAGCTTGGTCAACAATTCCATTGAGGATCGGGCCTACCTTGTTCTTGGCGCCTTCGCCGACCTGATGGCAGGATTTGCACTTTCTGAAGACCTTTTCGCCCTTAGCAGCCAGCTCGGCATCAAATGCTGCGGCGACCACTTCGGGCTCCGCCGCTGCCGGTGCTTCGCCCTTGGGTGCCTCCGCCACAACAACCGCTGGCTCTTGCGCAGCAGGTTCAACCGCTGCTTCTTCCTGCGGCGTCACATCCAGTACCATCGCGCGCATTGTGACCTTCACAGGCTCGCCTTTGCAGTTTTCCATGCACGGCTCACCCGACCAAGCCGCATATTCCGTCTCGGCGCGATCATCAACGATGAACCCATCGACATTGGGCATTTCCACGTCAAAGAAGCTCTCTTTCGACAGCACAAAGTCGTCTTCAATCAGATCATTGGAAAAGAGGATATAGGCCACGATGGCATAGGTTTCATCATCGGTGAGCGTCCCTGCGTTGCCGTAGGGCATCGAGCGTTTGATATAGTCAAAGGCCGTCGAAAGATATGGCCAGTAAGAGCCGACCGTCTTAAGCGGGTCATCGTGATCCAACGTATCCGCCCCACCAGCCAGCTTGGGCCAGTTGTCGATGCCTTCAGCGAAATCACCGTGGCAGGCTGCGCATTTGTCAGCAAAAATTTCTTCGCCAACGATGGCATCGCCCGACCCTGCAGGCAGACCTGTGCCATCGGGGTGTACTTCGCCATTCCATGCAGCAACCTCTTCAGGAAGCGCCGGACGACCAAGGCCGATTTTTTCAGCAAACGCCGGACCGGAGACCAGAGCGAGAGCTGTCAAAAGAGCTGTTGATTTAAGAAACTTCGACATTTTCCGCCTCGCCGTTGCTGCGCACCAGCCATGTCTGGATGCAGTTATTATGATAGATTGAGTTCAGGCCGCGCACTTCGCGCAGTTGCGTCTTGGTGGGCTGGACATAGCCGGTGTCGTCCATGGCGCGGCTTTGCAGCATCATCTCGGAGCCGTCCCAGTCCGTGTCGAGGTAGAAGCGCGTAAGCGCCATCTTCTCTCCAGGCTTGGCCAGACGCGCGGTCTCCCACGTCATGCCGCCATCTTTGGAGACATCAACGCGGGTGATCGCCCCGCGACCGGACCATGCAAGGCCGGTAATCACGAGCGGTCCTGTGCCGTGGGTGATAGGCGCTTGTGGGCTGGGGCTGGTGACCACGGATTTCGCGTCCATCGCCCATGTCCATTTACGGCTTGTGCCGTCTGCAAGCGTGTCGGTGTATTTCGAGGTCTCTTCGCGGCTTTCCACGGGTGTGTCGACAACTTCAATACGGCGAATCCATTTGACCCACATGTTGCCTTCCCAACCGGGCACCACAAGGCGCACAGGATAGCCATGCTCTTTGCGCAGGGCCTCACCGTTGGCCTTGAACGCAACCAGCACATCATCCAGCGCCTTCTCCATCGGGATCGAGCGGCCATTGGAAGAAGCATCGGCCCCTTCAACAAAGACCCACTTGTCCTTGAGGTCGCCCGCGGTATCCAGACCGGCCTCTTCCAGCAGGGTGCGCAGCGGCACACCTGTGTATTCCATGTTGTGGATCATGCCGTGAGTGAACTGCGCGCCATTCAGCTGCGCACCCGCCCACTCCATGCCGGTGTTGGCCGCACATTCGCAGAAATACACGTGGTTCTCACGCGGGAAGCGTTCAAGATCTGCGTAGGTAAAGACCAGCGGCGTGTCGACCAAGCCGTTGATCATCAAACGATAGTCTTCTTTCTTCAGATCAATTGCGCCGGAGTGGTGACGCTCAAAAGCGCAGCCCTGGGGCGTGATGGTCCCATCAAGCGCATGGATCGGCGTGAAGTTGATCGAGCTGACCGTATCCGCAGTGAGCCATTCGACATTGCGGCGGATCACATCACCCTCGTACTGGATCGGCATGCCGTAGGGTGACGCATCAACCCCGTCACCAAAGGCCTGCGCCCAAGGCTGCACTTCGGTGATCAACGGATCGGGCGTTTGCGCCTTCGCAGCACCGGCGACAGTGATTGCAGCACCGGCCGCCACACTGCTTCTTAGAAATTGTCTGCGTGAGGGTTTATGCGTCATGGCATGCTCCTTTTGTTAGATACCAGCAGTCCGGCGAAAATCAGGGCCGGATGTAGGCATAGTCTTTTTCTTGTAATTCGATCAGGCGCACGACACCGGAGGGCACAACAGTTGCCTCATCCATCAAGGTGATGTCCTTGCCCGCCTTTTTGCTCATGTTGCGCAGGGTGTTGCCGCATGCTGCAAAAGTAAGGTTCTCCATCTCTAACGACATGGTGGAAATGCGGTCCTCAACAGGGCTTTTGCCGGGGACGTACATATTGAGACCGGGACCATAGGCCACGACCTCAACCATCACCGTGTCACCTTGCGATTCATAGTAGCTGGTGAGGTTGGCAACATTGTTGAGCGCCATGTTCATCACCTGCGGATCGTTCTGGTCCACATGCACGGCCACACGGTGCACGACACCTTCGGCAAATGCAGTTGTGGCCATCATCACGGCCAAAGCCGTTGTTGCGACGAAATTCTTCATGGTTTCTCTCCCTTACGGACCGGATTTACGCGCCGACCACTTCCACGCTGTTATTCGGATCAAGCGAGATGGTGCCTTGCTTGGCGATATGCGCCTCGACCACATCCCAGATTTTCGGCCCTTCGGTGCCCTCATTGACCGAGGCCCAGCCAGCGATCTGGTAGGATTTCGCCGGATCAATCTTTTCGCCTGTCTTCAGCAGCGTGATTTCGGTGATGCGGCTGCCCTGCGACTTGGTCACGTCGATCTTGTAGCCAAGGCCACCGGTGCGGACCATGTCGCCGCCCTGCTGGTAATAGGGATCTGGGTTGAACAAGTTGTCGGCCACATCCTCCAGCACCACATGCAGAAACTCACCTGTCATTTCAGTGCGGTAAGCTTCGCCGTAGCTCATGGAGGTGACGTTCCAGATGTCTTCGCGTGTAATGTCCTGACCGGGCAAGATCGACGGCCCCCAGCGCACACCGGGGCTGAGCGCAATGTCTGCCTCCCGCTCGGAGATCAGCGCGTCGCAGATCAGATCGTCCCATGTGCCGTTGAAATTGCCGCGGCGATAAAGCGTTTGAGCGTCACCTGTGCGGCCAATGACTTCGCTTAGCTGGTCGGCATAGGGTGCGCGCTGATCGTCGATGAGTTTAGCAACCTCGGCGTCCGGTGTGATCACGTCTGAGAAGATCGGGATCAGCTTGTGACGGAAACCCATCATCCGGCCATTCTGCACATCAAGATCAACACGGCTGACGAACTTACCATTAGAGCCAGAGGCGACGATGATCGTCTCTCCCACCAAGACAGGTTCGGGCAGCGCATCATGGGTGTGGCCCGACAGGATCACGTCGATACCCGTCACTTTTCCCGCCATCTGCTTATCCACGTCAAAGCCGTTGTGGCTAAGGCAAACAACAAGCTCGGCACCCTTTGCGCGCACTTCGTCGACCATGGCCTGCATGTTCTCATCACGGATACCAAAGGAGTATTCGGGGAACATCCAACCGGGGTTGGCGATGGGCATATAGGGAAATGCCTGACCGATCACGGCCACTTTGACGCCGCCAGTCTCATAGAACTTATAGGGCGGGAACCGCTCGGAGGGTTCATCCCATTCTGCATCGAAAATGTTCTGGCCAAGGGCGGCGAACGGCAGCCCTTCAACGATCTCGTTCACCCGCTCGGACCCAAGCGTGAATTCCCAGTGGAACGTCATCGCGTCAGGCTTGAGCGCGTTCATGACGTTGACCATATCCTGACCTTGGGTCTGATAGCAGGTGTAACTGCCGTGCCATGTATCGCCGCCATCCAGCAGCAGCGCGTCGGGACGGTCCGCGCGGATCGAATTGATCACGGTGGCCACACGGTCCAGCCCGCCAACGCGGCCATAGCTTTGCGCGAGCGCATCAAAATCATTGTAGGTCAACGCGTAGGCAGACGGGCTGCCATCGTCGATGCCGTAAAGCTTGCGGAAGTCAGCGCCGGTGACATGCGGCACAGCGCCCTTGTTGCCGCCTACCCCGATGTTAACCGAAGGCTCGCGAAAATAGATTGGTTTGAGCTGGGCGTGAATGTCGGTGATGTGGATCAACGAGACGTTCCCGTAGGTATCAAACTCCAGCAGTTTGTCCTGCGTCAGCGCCTGCTGGGCCGCCAGACGCGCCCAGCTTCCAAAACCAGAAGAGCCGTAGAGGGCGGCTGCCGCCATGCTGGTTTGCAAAAAATCACGACGAGAAATCATTTCGGGCGCTCCCAGTTACGCATACATATGCGCATTATTGAATGGATTAAGGTCGAAAAACCCCGCGCCGATCGCTCGGGCGGGGCCATTCATCGCTTAGTTGCGGACGGCTGGGCCTTCGACGCTTAGGCCGTTGCCGCGCGACGCGACATAAAGCTCAAGTGCGACAAACTCCGGGCTGCCCTCTTTGTAGGTCTCGGCGCGGGTGTCGCGGATACAGCCTTTGAAGCGACTGTGAGCCGAGTTCAGCTTTGTGTTTTTCAGACGGTAAACCGGAAAGCCGTTGATCTGGCCCTGGCTCAGGTGGTCTGCGCGGATCATATTGCCATAGTTATCTTCGTGGCAATTTGCGCAAGACAGTTCAAGCTGGCCTGTCCGTGTGTAATAGATCTCTTTGCCCTGCTCCCATGTGGATTGCGCAGGACCGTCGATTGCGACGTTCACTGGCAGGCCACGCGAAACAGAGGCCAGCAATGCGGTCATGTTGACCATATCGCCACCAGTATATTTCCACTCGTCTGCGCCCATCTGGTTGGTACGGCAGTCGTTGATCTGCATCTCGAGCGTGCGAACTTCGCCCGCGTCCGCGTTCCACTTCGGATAGGTCGGACGGACCTCGGACATGTCCGAAGCCGCGCCGTGGCAATCCGCGCATGATTTACCTTCGCTCCCCTCGGCTGTGTTCCAGACATCCTCCGCCTGTTCCACAAAAATCATGCCCGGGTTGTCGAAGTCATCCGTCTGCATCGCACGGGTCTCTGTCCCGCGGAACAGCCAGCCGGACATGACTTCATCCAGCGCCTCAGAAACATGCGCCGGCGCGGCAGTGCGCGTGACCAGTTCTGTTTCTTCGTTTAGGATAAGTTTATCATCGACCGGATCGGCAAAAGCTGCCGATGTCGTCAACAGAGTTGCAAGCAGTGCGCCTGTCAATTTCCGCATGGTGTCCCTCCCAAGGTAAAAATGCGTTCAGCCGATCGCGATTTTTTTTGCGTCTTCGTAGACCGAGCCGTCGTCGTCGTACCATGTGAATTTGAACTCGCCGGCCTCTGGGACCAACGCTTCGAATTCGAAGTACGGGTTTGTGGAGATCGCAGGCTCCATCTTCACGTCAATCACGCTCTCCCCGTTGAATTCACAGGTAAAACGGTTAATGATCGAACGCGGAATGACGTTGCCTTCCTTGTCCTTGCGCTGGCCGGATTCCATCTTGTGGCTGATCAGCGTTTTGATCGTGATGGCCTCGCCGACAGTGGCCGACTTTGGTACTTTGACGCGTGGTTTTACATCAGATGCCATGATTGTTTCTCCTAAAGACCTTTAGCCGCCGCAGCCGCCGATTGTTACTTTGACAGTGCTCGACGCTTGTACAAACGATCCATCTTCCAGCTTGGCGATTGCGACAACATCCTGTGTGCCCGCCAAACGGATTCGTGTGGATGCAGAGCGCGACCCTGCCAACTTGCCGAACTTGAACGTCGCAACACCCGGTGTCGGGTTGCCCGTCGCCAGCAGCATAATCTCGACAGCCGTTTCCGAGGCCACTTCGACCGGCACAGTGTTACCGTTCTCAGCGATCTCAGGGGCTGTCAGGGTGATATCGCCCGAACCAATTTCTGCGCCACCGGTAAAGGCGGCAATTGCATCTTCTGCCGCCGCCGATGCGCGGATTGGCAAGCCTGCGATCAAAAGGGCCCCTGCCCCCATCGCAATGGCGTCACGTCTCGTCATTTCCATCTGTATACTCCTTCATTCCCGAACGGGTTTGATTATTCTTTGAGGGTGGCCAGATAGGCCACTACGTCTTCAACCTGTTGCGCCGTCAGGAGCGGGCCGAACGTGTCATCCGCCGCCTTCCCTGTGTAGGCATTGCCCGGGCGCGTGTAGCCTTCGGTGCGATAGAATGACGGCATCATGCTGCCCTCAAACATGACCTTTGCATTTGCAACGATGCCGCGCAGTTCCGCTTCGGACCAACGCTCCCCCGCGCCGTCCAGCACGGGACCGATATTGCCTTGGAAAGGCACATCCGCAAGATCGCTGACTTCATGACAGGCCACACAGTTGCCCTGTTTTTTGTCGCCGACAATCATACGCCCGTTGGCAGCATCACCGGCAACGCCGGTCAACGATTGCTCAACCGCACCGTCAGTGAAGCTAACTGCTGTCGGCGCTACGTCTTCGGCGTAGACGCCCGAAGCCATAACCCCAGCCGCGATGGCTGTAATACCAAAAATCCTCATGCGTCCTCCCTCAGACCTTATTCTGTATACCGTAGCGCACACTCTCGACTTCACGCAACAACAAATTCAGTTAATTGAATTATAATGCTTGAAACGGCAAGAGTACGTGCCAACGGCCCTTATTTGCTTTGCTCTTCGAACTTGCGCGCGTGGTACTTCTGAAACGGTTCATCGCCGTTATACCCTTTTTCGACCACCCAGTTAAGCATGTTGAAGGTGGTGTGGCGTCCAAATGCTCCCGGCATCGTCGCGACCGCCGCCTGTGACGCGCTAAGCCCATCAGCCACATCTTCGGGAAAGAACAGGATCATCGGTGTGAACAGCGCGCCCCACTTTTTGACCATGTCTTTTTCGGGCAAAACCTCTCCGTCGAAGTCGGTAACTTCGACATCGCCGAACATGTTGATCTGCACGACGAAGTAGTTCTCGTCGATGTACGTAGCGATCTCTTCGACAGGAAACACCTCTTCGTGCATCTTCTTACAGTAGATGCAGCCGCGCTGTTCGATGATCACCATCAAGCGCTTGCTTTCAGCATTGGCCTCTTCCAGATCTTCTGAGAGATCTTTAAACGTATCGCGCATCCATGGCGCCTTGTGCAGGCCGTCATCGCCCAGTGTAGCGGCATTTGCCCAGACGGTCATGGCAATCAGCGCAAAACCCGCAGTCATTAGTTTCTTCATCAAACGTCCTCCCATTATCCTATTGTACCGAAAGTGGGCACCACAGTCAGCATCCACTGCGCAATGTAATTCATCGAGTTCGTGGCGATCAGCAGACCAAATATGATGAGCATGACACCCATGATTTTCTCTATTTTTCCAAGGTGTTTGCGGAACTTCTGCATCCAGCGCATGAACGGACCGATGAACAGCGCTGCAAGAATGAATGGCGCGGTCATGCCCACTCCGTACACGAACAAAAGCAGCGCTCCGTTCGAGGCCGTTTCAGCACCACCCGCCATGAAAAGGATCGCTGCCAGCACGGGCCCCACGCAAGGTGTCCAGCCAAAGGCAAAGGCCAGCCCGATTACATACGCACCCAGCAGGCTAACATTGGAGGTGCTGCCCGTATCCGCCCGCATCTGGCGATAGAGAATGCCAATCCGGATCACGCCCAGAAAATGCAGACCCATCGCGATGATGATCGCCGCCGCTACCCAACGCAGGATATCAAAGTACTCGCGCACCACCTGCCCGAACATTGTGGCCGCCGCCCCCAACCCCATGAAAATAGTGATGACGCCCGCCGCAAAGAAGCACGCAGCCATCACCGCGCGACGGCGGGTTTTGCTGTCAATCTTGGCCTCTGCACTGATCTGGTTCATGCCAACCCCCGCCAGATAGCTAAGGTAAAACGGCACAATCGGCAGGATGCAGGGCGAGAGAAAAGAAATAAGGCCTGCTAACGCAGCACCGGCAAAAGTAATTTCCATCATGGTATTGGCGTGCCCTTGTAAAATTCACATATTCAGATTACGTGGTATAAGTAACAAAGGTCAATTTGGCATGTTCATACGGTCTCTCTTTTTTGGTACTTTGTTGGCATGCCTCAGCGTATCGGCTGCGGTGGCAGAGGTGCGCCTGATCATGGTCGAAGAAGACGGCTGCATGTGGTGTGCACGTTGGAACGAAGAGATCTCGGAGATTTACCCAAAGACGCCCGAAGGTAAGGCTGCTCCGTTGCGGCGCATAGACATCCGCGCCCCTACTCCGGCAGACCTTACATTCTCTCGGCCGCTCTTTTTCACGCCGACATTTGTGCTGATGGTCGACAACGTCGAAGCATCCCGCATCGAAGGTTATCCGGGCGAGGATTTCTTTTGGGGGCTACTGAAACAAATGCTTGAACGCGAAAGAGTTGAATTGACCAACTAGTTTATGATACGAACCCGGTGACTTTGGTGCATGGGTGGGTGAGGCCCTGATGAGCCTTTAAAATAACGATCTTAGCGCCGGAACTACATCGGCATACGAGGAAAAAATGGGCCTACCCGTATTTGACGTAAACATGTGTGAAGAAGATATGGACAAGATGGCTGCAAATGCCGTCGAAGCGTCCAA
The DNA here is from genome assembly GCF_036961165.1 of Sulfitobacter sp. Lineage (GTDB taxonomy): Bacteria > Pseudomonadota > Alphaproteobacteria > Rhodobacterales > Rhodobacteraceae > Sulfitobacter. The sequence goes on from NZ_JBALVJ010000012.1 coordinate 52,281, forward strand.
CTTCCTTAAAGCGATCAGCCATGAAGGCCGATTGATGATCCTGTGTCATCTTGCTTCTGGCGAGAAATCGGTGACTGAACTTGAAGAGCTGTTGTCCGCGCGGCAGGCCGCTGTTTCCCAACAACTGTCCCGCTTGCGGCTTGAAGGGTTGGTAAAGCCGCGGCGCGACGGCAAGACGATCTTTTACAGCCTTGCTGATGACCGCCCCAAGCAGATCATGGAAGTTGTCTATGACCTGTTCTGTCGGCCAAATTGAGACCGCGCGCAACTGACATGGCCCTCAGGGCCAATGCGCCGGGCACCGCCCTCTAGATATGCTTGATATCGCATCCGAACCAGTGCTGGTGGCCCTTGTTGGCCTTTTTGGCGGCGTACTGCTGGGCCTTGCGGCCCGCATCGGCAGGTTCTGCACCCTTGGCGCTATCGAAGATCTCTATTACGGCGAAAATCCCCTGCGGCTGCGCATGTGGGGCATTGCGATTGGTGTGTCGGTGATTGGCACGTTCAGCCTGTCGGCGTCCGGATTGCTTGAGCTGGACCAGACGCTTTACCTCGGCCGGATCTGGAACCCTGTGGCCAGCGTTGTCGGCGGGCTGGTCTTCGGTTACGGCATGGCGCTGGCAGGCAATTGCGGCTACGGCGCGCTTGCCCGTGTTGGCGGCGGTGATCTGCGGTCCTTGTTGATTGTGCTGGTGATGGGCGTTTCCGCCTATATGGCGCTGGGTGGGCCGTTTTCCGGCCTCCGGCTTTGGGCTTTCGGAGACGTCATTCCCGCAGATACGCCCCCCGGTTTTGCGCAGACGGCGGGGCGGCTGACGGGTATGTCACCAGACATTACCGGTATCGCGCTAGGGTGTGTGATCCTTGCTCTCACCCTGATGAGCCGCTCGCTGCGCGCTTCTCCAAGCCATATCCTGTGGGGAGCGGTAGCAGGTATTGCGGTGGTCAGCGGATGGGCAGGAACGCAGTGGGTCGCGAGCAACGGCTATGATGCTACTCCCATCCTAAGCCACACCTTTTCAGCGCCAATTGGCGAGACCCTGCTTTATGTGATGACCTCCTCCGGTAATACACTCAGTTTTGGAACAGGCTCTGTTGTGGGGGTTTTGCTGGGTGCACTCGCAGGCAGTCTGTTCAAAGGACATTTCCGCTGGGAAGCTTGCGATGATCCACGCGAACTGCGCCGCCAGATCCTTGGTGCGGTTTTGATGGGAATTGGTGCGGTTGTGGCGGTCGGGTGCAGTATCGGACAGGGGCTGTCGGGCTTTTCTGTACTGGCCTACAGCGCGCCAGTGACCTTGCTAAGCATCATGGCAGGCGCAGCACTTGGCCTGCGCCAGTTGATCTGGGGCTTCGCCCCTTCCGTCTAGACCCAGCTGAGAACCAAAGCGGCCAACACCAGATAGCGGGTCCCCTTTGCGATTGTTACAAGCAGGATAAACGGCCCCAAAGGTTCACGCATGACCCCTGCCACCACAGTCAGCGGATCGCCGATCACCGGCAGCCAACTGCCCAGCAGTGACCATCTTCCATAACGCGCATACCAGCGCTGCGCCCGTTCAAGCTGCGCATCAGAGCTGGAAAACCAGCGGCAGTCCTTGAAGCGCAGCAGCGCGCGCCCCAAATACCAGTTGATCACAGAGCCAAGCACATTGCCCACCGTTGCCACCGCAATCAGCAACCCGACCGAGCGTCCCCCAGCAGCCAGCAAGCCCGCCAGCACCGCTTCGGATTGCATGGGCAAAATGGTTGCCGCCACCAACGCCGAAGCGAACAACCCAACGTAAGCAATCATGTGCGAAACGCTGCCTCCGCCGCCTCAAGCGCACCTTCCAGATAACCGCCGAATTGCTGCGCCACTTCTGTCCCCGCCATAATCAGTCGCCCGTCCCAAAGCTCCTGAAGGGCGGCGGGCATTCCGTAGTCGGGATGGGCATAAAGCGGCACGCGGTCCACTTCTGTGGCGGTCAGCGGATCATAAGCCCAATCTTGCACCAACAGCTTAATGGGCCGCCCTGCTTCAGGGCCAAACAACCGGACAAGCTGGGCCAGAATATGCTGCCGGAGTGCAGGCACATCCGCCCTGCCCTGTGGTGGCACCCCGATGAAGCCAAAAAGCGCAGAGGGGCCGTCTTGGGCCGGTGACGCATCATGGATTTCAATCATTGGGCCAAAACGGCTGGTGGCAGCCCCCGACAGTCCGGCTGTGCGCCAAAAGGCCGTTTCATAAACCGCAACCGCCTTGGCCTGACCGGCCATCCACGTTGGCACATCACCCATCACCGTCTTTGCCACTATTGGCAGAGCGGGTGTATATTTTATTTGGGCTGCAACGCGTGGCGGCAGCGCCAGCACCACACGATCGGCGCGCACTACTTCGCCGTTTGCAAACCTGGCAGTGATCCCGTCTGGCGTTTGAGCAAGCTCGGTGACCTGAGCGTTCAGCCGCACACGCTCAGGCGGCAAGCGGTCTTGCAGCGCATCGGTCAACGCGCTCAGCCCCCCTTTAAGCCGCCATGAGCCTTCCATTGACGCAAACCCACGCCCACGCTGTACGCGCCCCTGCGCGTCCTCGAACGTCAACTCGCCCCTGGCGTATTGGTCGAACTTCTGCAAACCCAGCCGTGTGATCAGCGCTGCAATGCGCTGCTGGCCTGACCAGAACCACGCGGGCCCCAGATCAAAGCTCGCCCCGCCGACCTGCGCCGACAGGATGCGGCCACCGACACGGTCCCGCGCCTCGACAAGCAGGTAATCGCGCCCTTCCCGCTCAAGCGCTTCGGCGAGTGCAAGCCCTGACAGGCCGCCACCGATGATCAACGTATGCATGTCCGCCCCCTGTCTTGCGTCAAACTTGCGGCGGCTTGGCAAAAGGCAGGTGTCCCGTTTTAATCCAGATCTTCGCCCCCTGTGCACCAGCTAACGCGCTCAGCGGCGCACCTTCGGGGAGCCGCAGCCATGCGCCTTTATCAAGCGTCTCTGCGCCCCCCACCACCGAACCGTCAAGCACCAGCATCTCGATCCCGCCTGCGTCACTATTGACAAGCGTGGCGCCCGCGTCCAGCGCATGAAAGCTGACCACCTCACGGGCATCACGGTGCAGCAGCGCGGTCGCGACACCGTCCTGAGCTTCGTCAAGTTCCTCGGACATGTTCTTGCGGAACTGGGTGCGGTCCTCCGGATCAAACTGCCACAATTTAACAAAGATCACACAGCCCTCGGCCGCGCCGGGGGTATGGGACGACGTCGGCGGGTTGCGCACATAAGTGCCCGCCGGATAATCGCCATGCTCGTCCTGAAAAACGCCCTCCAGCACGATGAACTCCTCCCCGCCGGTATGGATATGGGCTGAGAATTTGCTGGCCGGCGCATAACGCACGATTGAGGTCGCACGAGCCACTTCGCCACCGATCCGGTCCAGCATACGCCGGTCCACGCCCGCCATCGGCGAGGCCACCCAGTCAATCTGGTCAGAGTGCACGACAACGCGAGATGTAAAATCGGCGTTCAATTCCATAGCGCTATTCCTTTGGGCTACGCGACCTATAAGCCGCTGCTTTGCTTTCATATGGGGTATCCTGACCGGATCGCCAACGGGTCTAGTCGTCTTTTAGAGGGTACGACCCAACTGACGCACCGGAATTCTGGACTTAGCAAAGCGGAGCGACTAGCTCTCGACCAATCACATTGCCAGAGCATGCCATGACAAAAGCAACCTACCCCAGTGCGAACCAGACCCACCGCCGCGCCGATTTGGCTGTGCATATGGTGGGCTTGCTGCTTGTACTTGGTGCGGGTGGCATTCTGATTGCAAAATCCACAGGGACGGTTGGGCCAGCTCTGCTGATCGCCGTCATGGTTTATGTGCTGTTTGCGTTGCTATCTAATCTGGCTTCCTGCACCTATCATTTTGCGCCACGGCACGACCGCCGCGTCCTGTTGCGCAGGATTGACCACGTTGCCATTTATCCTTTTATTTCAGGCACATTCACACCATTCTTCGTGCAAGCTGGGACGCCATGGACCTATTTCTTGCTCGTTTTGTGCTGGGGCCTGACAGCCGTTGCGATGTGGACGAAGATCACCGGCGAAGCGGTGCAGGCGCGCTGGTCGACGGCGTCCTACCTCGGGCTGGGTGCAATCGGGATGTCCGCACTGCCCGATCTTGGCGATGTGCCGCTGACAACGCTATGGTGCATCATCGGCGGTGCGGTTTGTTATGTAATCGGGACCATGTTTTACGTGCGCCGCAGCATGCCGTTCCGCTATGCGATCTGGCACACTTGGGTGAACTTCGGCGGCATTGCGATGTTCGCCGGTATCTGGATCGCACTGTTCCAGAGCCCGCTTTAGACGAACAGCCTACAACGCCTCTTCGTAAATCCGGCGCGCGTCTTCCAGCGTGACGTCACGCGGATTGTTCACCAGCAGCCGCGTCTGGTTCATCGCATCCGAAGACAACCGGTCCAGATCCTCCGTCGTGATCCCGACCTGCGCCAACCCCTTCTCAAGCCCCAGATCAATGTTCAACAGCACAAGGCGGGCGATAAAGTCCTCGCAGATAGCCTCGATCGGGCGATTGAGGTCGATGTCCGGGAAAACGTGTGGGGCCAGCTCGGCGTAGGCCTCACCGCTGTAAGGCGCGTTAAAGCGCATCACCTCGGCCAACACCAACGCGTTAGACAGCCCGTGCGGGACGTGAAAGAGGCTGCCGACCGGATAGGCCAGCGCATGCACTGCGGCCACCGGAGAGTTGGCAAAGGCCTGCCCCGCCAGCATCGACCCCAACAGCATATTGCTGCGCGCCTGAATGTTACTGCCATTGCTGACCGCTTCGCGGATGTTCGCGCCCAGCAAATCCAACGCCTGCACCGCAAGCATGCGTGACATCGGGTTGTTGTTGGCACTTTTCGAGGTATAGGCCTCGATCGCGTGCACCATTGCATCCACGCCGGTGGCCGCTGTGATATGCGGCGGCAATCCGAGTGTAAGTTCGGCATCCAACAGCGCCATATCGGGCAGGATCAAAGGGCTGACGATGCCCTTTTTCTCTTCACTGCCTGTTGTGAGGATCGATACCGCCGTCACCTCTGATCCGGTGCCAGCCGTCGTCGGCACCAGCACCAAAGGCAGCCGCGATCCGGTTGCCTGATTGACACCATACGCCTCTTCAATCGGCTGGTTGGAACAGGCCAGCAGTGCGATCACCTTCGCCACGTCCATTGAGCTGCCTCCGCCAAAGCCGACCACGCAAGCGATGTTGGTGGATTTCGCAATGCCGACCGCTTCCAGCACCGTCGTCGCCTTTGGGTCAGGCTCCACACCATCAAAAATCGTGACTTGAAAGCCGCTGTCGCGCAGGCTGGCCAGTGCTGCATCACACAATCCCAACTTTACAATACCGGGGTCCGTCACAAACATCACTTCACGGCGCTGCGAAGCAAAAGCCAGCCCCTGCAACAGCGTGCCCAATTGCGCCGCGCCTCCGGTTATTTTCCGGATGGAAGGTGTTGTATTGAATGTAAAATCTGTCATGGCCCCTCCGGGGATAGCTAAGTAAAATTTCGACCGAAACGGTCCTATCGTTGACCGACGCTTGCGTCTTTGAAAAGCGTCGGAAATTCGCGCGGCTGCGAGCGCCAGTATTGCTTTGGCGCTTTGATCTGCGCGCCCAGAGCGGCGGCAGCATGCCACGGCCAGCGTGGATCATATAGCATGGTGCGGGCCAGCGCGATTAGATCGGCATCGCCGTCTTGCAGGATTTCCTCTGCTTGCTCCGGCTCGGTGATCAGACCCACGGCCATCGTTGGCAGCCCCGTGGCCGCCTTGATCTTCGCCGCGAAAGGCACCTGAAAGCCGGGGCCGACAGGTATCTTTTGTAGGGGCGACACGCCCCCCGTGCTGACGTGGATCGCCGCGCAGCCCATGTCTTTCAGCTTGGATGACAAGGCAACTGTGCTTTCCAAATCCCAGCCTTCAGGCACCCAGTCAGTCGCAGAGACGCGCACCCAAATCGGCACGTCTTCTGGCACCGCCGCGCGCACAGCCTCGAACACTTCAAGCGGAAAGCGCATCCGCCCTTCGAGTGTGCCGCCATAGCTGTCTTCCCGCTGATTGGACAACGGTGAGAGGAACTGATGCAGCAGATAGCCATGGGCCATATGCACTTCGATCCCGTCAAAGCCCAATCTCACCGCGCGCAAGGCTGTTTCCTCGAAATCATGCTTCACTCGTTCCAGCCCTGCTGCATCCAGTGCTTCGGGCGCTTCCTCATCCGGCGCATGCGGCAAAGCAGAGGGTGCTTCGGTTATCCAACCCTCAGACGCGTCAAAGCGGATCTGAGCGCCGCCATCCCAAGGCGCGTGGCTGGACCCTTTACGGCCGGCATGGGCGATCTGGATAACGAGCGGAATATCTGACTGCGCGCGGATCGCCGTTACTACCCGACCAAGCGCGGCCTCATTTGCATCAGAGTAAAGGCCCAGATCACCGGGGGTGATGCGCCCTTTGGGCGAAACCGCCGTCGCCTCGGTGATCAGCATACCCGCACCTGACAGTGCAAGTTGACCAAGATGGATCAAATGCCAGTCCTGCGCACTCCCATCCACGGCAGAGTACTGGCACATGGGTGCGATAACGATCCGGTTCTCAAGCGTGAGAGAACCCAAAGTGAAGTGGTCGAAAAGAAGGCTCATGAAGGTGCATCCTGTGTTGCTATGCATTTGATATAGGGTCGGCGCCAACATGCCTAGCCAAAGTCGGGCACAGATTTCTTCGCGCTAACGGCTTTGCAACTCTTTTGCCTCAAAAGCATGGCAGTTGTGTTGTTTTTGGAGCTTTGATGACCCTCGCCCGCTTTGCCCTGCCCTTACTGATGTGCGCCCCGACTGCCCAAGCTGAGGCTGTGCGCGGCAGCCTGTTCCATTCAACGCCAGTGGCGACGCGGGCGACGGCCTCGGGGCTGTTCATCGGCCGCGCGCCGGGGGGCCTGTTCGAGGACCGTCCGGCCCATGAGCCTGCATTTGCAGATGAAAAGACAGCCCGCATTGAAGGCACAGGTGTAACGTTGATCCGTGCGCTTATTCAGGAAGCAGAATCGCGGCGTGACGGGTATGACGCCGTCCAACATGGTGCGCAGATCAAACCAGACAAACGCCCGACACAGATGACCCTTGCTGAGGTTTTCGAGTGGATCGATGCAACCCCCGGACAGCCCCACGCCATAGGGCGCTACCAGTTCATCCCCAAAACCCTGCGCAGGGTCGCGGCCCGCGCGGGCATCAAACCTTCGCACCGGTTCAGTCCTACGGTGCAGGATCAATTGGCCGATATCCTGCTTGCCGAAGCAGGGCTGCACCGCTTTCTTGCCGGCGCGTTGGAGCGGCAGGCATTTATGAACAACATGGCGAAAATCTGGGCCGGATTGCCAAATTCCACAGGTCGCTCCCATTATGAAGGGTATGCCGGAAACAAGGCTGCAATCAGCTGGGACCGGTTTGATGCTGTCATGGCTCGGGTTACCCTTGGATAATGCGACGTTTGCTTCCTGTGGTTGTTTTCCCGCGATTTTTAGAGCCCATTCCCCCGAACAAGGGGAGCACGAACGCTCCCCTTCCAGTCTCGCCGCCTGGGCTCAATATATTTGCCACTCAATTTATTTTTGCCTGCGGCCCAAGCGTTGTCCGGTGCGAGCGCACCCGCCCAGTTTTGAGATACCGTAATTTCGTGCGGAAACGCTCGGAGCGCACATATGGACGCAACCGCTATCAATTAGTTATGGGTATCAAATTTTTAAAATTGCAAAATTTCGAGCTTCAATTTTATAAATACCCATGTTTTTAATACGATAAAGGAAAACCCCACAGTTAAAAACAGCTACGGGGTCATCGGTTTCAAGATACTTTGAGACTGGGCTATTTCTTTGTAAAGAACTCTGGTCGCAATCCGGCAAGGGTTCTCAACAAGAAAATCATTGTAAGCGGTGCAAAGACCCCATGTTTTAATAAAATATAGCTTTTGCGATACTGACATCATCTTAATATGGAGGTGACGATGTCTACTACAAAAGTGTTTGAGGTCTGGGACATTAATGTTCCAATCTCGCCAAAAGGCCGCCGGAAGTGGCCCCAAACGATAAGAGAGATGGCTGTAAAGCAGGTCATAGATAGTGCGAAAATCATCGATATAGCCAAAGAAACTGGGGCCACTAAATCTCTAGTAGCAAAATGGGTCAATGACGCTGCTGACCGCAAATCAACGCCGAACTTTGTGGTGCTTGTAAAAAATGATGCAAATCAGGACACCAAATTGTCGCCCTCTCAATCTGTTGGACAACTTACCTGTCAAGTTCAGCTCGGCGATACCGGCATCTCTGTTCCGTCGGGATATCCAGCCACTCATCTGGCTGAGATCTTGCAGGCAATCAGGGCATCGCAATGATTACTCATCCCGGGAATTTTCGCATTTTTCTTGCAACTGAGCCTGTTGACGATCGTTCGAGGATTTCTTTTCCGATCACCTGCAGTTGCCCGTCTTCCGTTTTGCGACCCTCAATGGCCATGGCCCTTACAATGTCGTGCCCGCCATAAAACTCGAATGAAACGGACGAATGTGACGCTTTAACACTGTCGACGATACCTTGGGCAGACGCAGAGAACCCAGCGCCATTTGAGCAAAAAATGTCTCTGTAACGGCAAATTTTTCTGTTTTCGTGCAATTCCCAAATCCGCCGAACAGCTTCCTGAAGTTGAAAATCCCCGCTATCTGCAAGACCTCCTGTGGTGCGGCTGGTGCGCTCCCTTGTGCTGTCCGCCCGAGAAGAACCCTATGTTGAGGCAGCGATTGCTGCAGGCTCCTCTACTGCGCTGATCATGCGTCGGCATCTGGCGCCCAACACCATTGCACCACTGATCATCCAAGGCACCTACATCTGTGCAAGTGCCATTCTGAAAGAGGCGATCCTGTCGTTCCTCAGTGCCGGCATTAATCCTGAGACCCCCAGCTGGGGCAACATCATGGCCGAGGGTCGTATTTACTTCCAGATCAATCCCGGAATCGTGCTCTGGCCCGGCCTCGTGGTATCCGTCGCAATCCTTTCCATCAACCTGCTGGGGGACGCGGTGCGCGACGTGCTTGATCCACGCATGGCAAAGCGGGGGATCGAAAGATGAGCTTCTTGAAATCTCGAACCTGCGCATCGCGCTGAATGGCGAAGACGACAAGCAGGTGGTCAAGGGTCTGAACCTGAACATTGAACCGGGCCAGACCATGTGTCTGGTTGGTGAATCCGGCTCTAGCAAATCGCTGAGCGCGCTGGCAACGATGGGCTTGCTGCCCAATGTGCTGTCCCCGATTGCGGGATCCATCACATTGAAAGGCGAGAGCCTGCTGGATGCCTCCCCTGCCCGCATGCGCGAGCTGCGCGCGACGTCAATGTCGATGATCTTTCAAGAACCGATGACGGCGCTCAACCCCGTGGCCCGTGTTGGCCAGCAGATCGAAGAGGTGCTGGAATTTCACTCCAACCTTGGTCAGACCGCCCGCCGGACCCGTGCGAAAGAAATGGTGGAAGCCGTGCATCTACCCGACCTGGACAGGGTGTATGCGAGCTTTCCCCATCAGCTTTCTGGTGGACAGCGTCAGCGGATCATGATCGCGATGGCGCTGGTGATGGGGCCGCAACTGCTTATCGCAGATGAGCCAACGACGGCGCTGGATGTGACCACGCAAGCGCAGATCCTCAGCCTGATCCGCGAGTTGCGCGAACAACAAGGTGCTGCGGTCTTGTTCATCACCCACGACATGGGCGTGGTTTCAGAAATTGCCGATGACATGACCGTCCTGAAGCTTGGCGAGGTGATGGAGACGCAGAGCGTCAACAGCCTGCTGCGGCACCCGCAGACCGATTACACCCGAGACTTGTTGCGGTCTGTTCCCAGTCAGGGGCCCCGCCTCGCACGGCAGAAAAATCGGACAAGCTGGTGCTGGAAACCGGCGATCTGTGCAAGATCTACGGGGGGAAGGCATTTTCAATCGGTCCCGGGAGGTCAGAGCGGCACCGGACGTCAACCTCAGCCTGACCAAAGGCCGTACCTTGGGCATTGTCGGCGAAAGTGGGTCAGGCAAATCAACAGTTGCGCGCTGCATCATGCGGTTGATCGACCCGACGTCGGGCAGCATCACGGCGGGCGGCAAAGACATCGCGACGATGTCCCAGAAAGAGCTGAAACCCCAGCGCAAGAACATCCAGATCGTGTTTCAGGACCCGATGCGCTCGCTCACCCCCCGCATCGAAGTGGGGCAATCAATCATCGAAGGGCCGCTCAACTTTGGTGTCTCACGTGACGACGCGATGAACCGCGCCCGCGAACTACTGGAACTGGCCGGCCTGCCCGCCAGCGCTGTGGATTGGTTTCCGCATCAGTTCTCGGGTGGGCAACGCCAACGCATCGCCATTGCCCGCGCACTTGCAATGGCCCCCTATGTGCTAGTTGCCGACGAGACCGATCAGCACTAGACGTTTCAGTGCAGGCACAGGTGCTTGATCTGCTGGCTGAATTGCAGGAGCGGCATGGCCTTGACATTTTGTTCATCACCCATGACCTCGGTGTGGCGGCGCAAATCTGCAACTACGTCATCATGATACAGCATGGCAGGATCGTTGAATATGGTCCTGCTGCACAAGTGCTGGGCACCCCAAAACACGACTACACCAAAGCACTAATCTCGGCCGCGCCCGGAAGTCACTGGGATTTCGCGAACTTCCGCCCCTTCGCCGAAGGCGCTGCATAGAAAAAGAAGGATCACACCATGGCTCCATTGCCCATTATCGCCGAAAGCACAGACGAGCTGACCGCGATTTTCAAAGACCTGCACACGCACCCCGAAGTCGGGTTCCAAGAAACCCGGACGTCCGGGATCGTCGCACGCCTGCTGGAAGAGTACGGCGTGGACGAGGTCCATACCGGGATCGCGGGCACCGGCGTTGTGGGCCTGATCAAGGGCAATCGCGAAGGGCCGCGCCGCATTGGTCTGCGCGCTGACATGGATGCGCTGCCCATCAATGAGGAAACCAATCTCGCCTATGCCTCGACCAATCCCGGTGTGATGCATGCCTGCGGCCACGACGGCCATACGACGATGCTGCTGGGGGCTGCGAAACATCTGGCCAAAACCCGCGATTTCGCGGGCACTGTCGTGCTGATCTTTCAGCCGGCCGAAGAGGGTTTGGGCGGCGCGCGCAGCATGCTCAAAGATGGGCTGTTTAACCGCTTTCCCTGTGATGAGATCTACGGGATGCACAATTCGCCCAACGGACAGCAAGGCACCGTTGGCATCTGCAAGGGGGCTGCGATGGCGGGCGCCTCTTTCTTTGACATCACCATTCAGGGTAAGGGCAGCCACGCCGCCATGCCGCAACAATCACGCGACCCGCTGGTGATCGCCTCTGCCCTTGTGGTCAGCCTGCAAACGATCTTGTCGCGCAATGTCGCCCCTTTAGACACCTGTGTGTTGTCGGTGACGCAGCTGCACTCCGGATCTGCTTATAATATCGTGCCTGACACCGCGACGCTGGCGGGTACCATACGGTATTTCAAGGACGAGGTCTGTGAGTTGGCAGAGAGCCGAATGCGCGAGTTATGTGCCGGTTTTGCCACCGCTTACGGCGTAGAGATCAGCATTGACCTGCGCAATATCTTTGACGTGCTGATGAACGATGCCGACCTATCGGACGCCTATATGGAGGCCGCCGCCGACATCGTGGGAAAGGAGAACATCTCGGGCATGGACGAACCTGCGACAGGTTCCGAAGACTTCGCCGATATGCTCAAAGTCATCCCCGGTGCCTATTGCCGTGTCGGTCACTCCGGCACAACGGGCCTGCACAATCCCAGCTTTTTTCTCGATCCCGATATTCTGCCCATTGGCGCGTCCATTATGGCGCGCGTTGCTGAACGCCGTTTGAACACCTGAGGAGGCGCGCCATGAACCCGCTAGAACTACCTTTTGACACCGATGGCATGATCGCAGGGCTGCGCGCCTGGATCGAGTGTGAAAGTCCGACCTATGATGCCGCTGCCGTCAACCGAATGATGGATATCGCGGCCTATGACATGGCCACGCTGGGCGCACAGATTGATCGCATACCGGGCCGTATGGGCTTTGGCGGATCGGTGCGCGCGCGCTTTCCACATCCCGATATGGGCCTCGTGCCAGGTATTCTGATTGCGGGCCACATGGATACGGTGCATCCCATCGGAACTCTCGACGTGCTGCCGTTCAAACGCGAGGGTAACATCTGCTATGGCCTAGGTCTGATGGACATGAAGGGCGGCAACTACATCTCTCTGGATGCGATCCGCCAAATGATCCGTGCGGGGTTACCCCCCCCTGCCCGTGACCGTCCTATTTACGCCGGATGAAGAGGTCGGCACGCCATCGACCCGCGATCTGATCGAACAGGAGGCCGCGCGCAACAAATACGTGCTGGTCCCCGAACCGGGTCACGAAGATGGCGGCGTCACCATTGGGCGCTATGCGATTGCGCGGTTCAATCTGCGCACAATTGGCCAGCCCAGCCATGCGGGCGCGCGGCTGGGTGATGGCAAATCAGCAATAGCTGCGATGGCGCGCAAGATTGGTGAGATTGAGGACATGACCGGCCCCGATTGCACATTCAGCGTCGGTGTCATTCACGCAGGACAATGGGTGAACTGCGTTTCTTCGTTTTGTGATGCGCAAGCGTAAACCATGGCCAAAAAGCAGGAAGACCTTGACGACGGCGTGGCGCGCATGATGGCCCTTCAGGGCGAAATAGATGGGGTGGCATTTGAAGTGAAACGCGGTGTGACACGGCTGGTGTGGGAACCCAACCAACCAGGCACGATGGAAATTTTCAACTTCGCTAAAGACATCGCTCAGGAATTGGGGCTTGAATTGAAAGGCCGCAGCCAGAGCGGCGGATCGGATGCAAACTTTACCGGGGCCATGGGCATCGCGTCGCTGGATTCACTTGGTGTTTTGGGCGCGGGCCTCCATACTCTCAATGAGCATATTTTCGTGGATAGCCTTGTCCAGCGGGCAAAGCTGATGGCTGGTTTACTGATGCGATTGAGCTGATAAATCTAAAAGTTAAAGCGTGTCGCGTGCGATCAGAAACAATTTACCACACTGGCAATGCTCGTTCTGAAGGCGGGCTATATCTACCGGCCCAAGGCTGCCGTTCGCGTTGCCCCCGCACGCTGCGGCGCAGCTTCACCGAAGCGGACATTGATACGGTGCCGCAGCATTATTGAGGTACTAAGGTCTGCTATGCCGGACAAACCAGACTTTTGCAGCTGCGGCTATTGCTGCAGCAGACAGCCCTCGCATTTGCAGTATTCTTGTCGCTACGTTTCAAATTATGTCGCCAAAGCGGTCGTTGGATCCCACCAAGAGACTTCGACTCCAAATTGTCCCTTCGCTGCGGTCGGTTTTAACAATCGAGACGCGGATAAAACCGCCACGGGAAGCGGCTATGAATTGCATTCGAGCTCCATGACCAGACTTGCTTTAGCTCGACTAGCGTTTGTAGCTTACCTGAACGGAAAAGATGCGTCTTGTTCGAAGGCTTGAAAAACGTCTGCAAGAAATAGAGTTGGTTTGTGCCAATCCTGATCCCAAGAGGGACTGCACCGCAACGCGGCGCCAAGGGCCACGGACAGCTTCCGGTAGTGCGCCCTCCACTCAGGATTTGCCCGATAACATCTGCTCGACCAAAATCTGTACCCGCAGAGCTTCCTGCGGTGTGGCAAGCCTATTCGGTTTCCTGTCCAGGCAAAGCAGCAGATCGTCTAACTGGGCTTTTAAACTAGTGGCTCGGGGATCTTCGGGCCGCTCGGTGATCTCGGAAAATGGTCCGCCGTCGGACACCTCATCAATGTAGAACTCCGAAATGCGTCGGCTGGCGCGCGATCCCTTGATGGTCAGTTCTTGCCGGTCCGGCTGAGCGCCGCCCACACTGACCATGACGCTGACGGGACGACCGTCGTGCGTTTCCAACCGTGCCAGCATTTGCGTTTCGCATAAACCCCCATCCGACGGATAGGACGGACGGGCCCAAACCACGGAAAGTGGTCCAAGAATACGTTCCGAAAAAAACAGGAAATGCGAAATCACTTCCCGCGTGGGACCACCTTCGTCCCGGAATCTCAGCCAATCCGCTGCCTTTTGCCACTCCCGCGGCCACGCTGAGTATGTCACGACAATATCTGCGCCCAGGATATCCCCCATAATGCCCGCACGCGACGCTTCGTACACACCGGTTAGGGCTGCACCGGCCGCTTGGGTAAAGTTGACCGCGGCAGGAACATCCCGCTCCTCCAAGTGGGCAACAAGCGCTTTGCTTTGCGCGATATCAACACCGAGCGGTTTTTCCAGAAACAGGGATTTTCCCGCATCCGCTGCCGCCAAGGCATAAGCCTTACGAGGCACAGGCGGACAGGCCAGATAGATCAGATCTGAAGCCGCAATCGCCTCTTCCGGTGTATTTGTCACCCGCGCGTCCGGTGCTAATTCATGCGCGGCGCGGCAGGCGGCGGGATCGGGATCCCACAAGGCGACCGGGGTGAAGCCCGGATGTAACGCCATGTGTTCGGCCATCCGGCGACCCATAATCCCCAAGCCAATAACAGCAGTTCTTACACTCATATTCTGATCCTTTGGTGTTCTCAGCGTTGATACGCCTTCGTAAATTCCGAACGCTCTTTGGCAAAGCGGTCAGATGTCTCTGGAAACGGCGCATGAACTGAAGCGCAGCGGTTGGCCACCTTGTGTCCATTTTACCAGATGCTGCAAAATATACGAAACTCCAAAAATAGTCTGATAGAGGTCATTCGAAAGAGATCCGTTGAGACTGCGTCATGACGTATTTCAATTTTATCTATTTACTTCAATAATTTGAAACCCGCTGCGTGCATCATGTTTCAACATGAAATCGCTCTATACCGCCTTTTTCTGGACGTTTGACGGATGTCATGGCCTCGACCCAATTACGCAGTCATTCGCTTCCAACTTATGTATTCTAGAACAGCGACTTGGCCATCATCATATGAACGCCTTTTTCACGGTTGACGGTTTGCGTGATGCGCAGATCACCGGCCAGCGAGCACAACATATAAGCCTCTGCCCGGCTGATGCCCACCCGGTCCGATACTACCGAAATCATCCGGCGCAGCGCGATTTCAACACAGGTGTCGAGGTCAGAATGCATCCCCATGGTGATCAAATGGGTCGGGGTTTCGGCCTCCGGATAGGTTATCTGCAAATTACGGCGCACGGTCAGGCGGAACCGACCCTGCAATGCGGTCTCGATCGCAGTAACGCAAACCTCCCCGTCACCCTGCGCGCCGTGACCATCTCCGCAAGAGAACAACGCCCCCTCATTGAAAACCGGCAAGTAAAGCGTGGTTCCCGCCACAAGTTCCTTATTGTCGAGATTGCCCCCATGCGCGCGCGGCTCAATCGTTGAAATACGACCCCAAGCGCGCGGTGGGGCAACGGCCATCACGCCAAAGAACGGCGCAAGCGGCAGCTTGAGGCCCCATGGCAGGGCCGCAATACCACTTTGTGCATCAAGCGGGATGTTTATGTCATAGCGTTCTGCGAAGTCGAGAGGGAGCGTTCCCGAGAGAGGACGAATAAAAGTATAACCCCAATCCTGCCTAAGTTTGACGTCAAGAATATCGACCTGCAGCACGTCGCCAGGCATGGCTCCTTCCACGGCAACGGGTCCGGTCAGCAGATGCCCGGGGACTGTTGGCACGCCTGTCTTGTGCATTTCCAGCAATTCCGGCGGTATATGGAACCCCTCGCCGGGCAGGACCTCGGGGCCGCCTGAGATCGTGTTGATCGTCACCTCCGCCCCACTTGGCACGGTCGCAACCGGATCAAGGGTGGCGTCGAAATAACCCCAGTGACAGGTTTCAGGTCCAGCGTTTACAATCATGCGACAGGCTCTTGATGGGCGGCGTTCCCTGCACCAAGCGGTTCGTCAGATCGAAGGTATCCAAGCATGGTCATTCCTTTCATGTGCGATCAATCACCTTGATCGGCTGCAATGAAAAACGTCTCACCGCTGCGCTGTGGCGCCGTTTCCAGATCACCTTGAAGGGCCGCGAAACGGGTTTCAAGATGGTCCTGCATGGCTGTGCGCGCGACGTCCGCGTGACCTGCAGCAATTGCATCAATGATGGCAAGATGTTCGTTATGGGTGACTTGCAGCGATGCGCGGTCGCGACTGTTTGCGCGCAGGCTGACCCAGTCCGGATTGGACCGGATTTTATCAAGCAGCGAGAACGCCATCAGCAAAGGCCGGTTGCCAGCGCATTGTGCGATCAGGCGGTGCAGGGATCCGTCCCATAATTCAATCGCTTGTGCATCTGCCGCTTCCAGTTGACGTTGCGCCAAGGTCCGAAGGCGGGCAACTTCTTGTGGGTTCATTCTCTTAGCGCAAAGGGCGGCCAGTTCTGGTTCAATGCAATGACGGGCCTCCATGACTTCAAGAGCGTTGGTTTCACCCGTAATTCTTGCTGCAAGATCGCCCATTGGATCGGCAGGCAGGCCAGCGAATGTGCCTTTGCCTTGCTTGCGCCAGACAAGCCCTTCTGCCTCTAGCGCATCAAGGGCTTGCCTCACGAAACGCCGTCCAACGCCAAACTTATCGGCCAATGCGCGTTCTGTCGGCAGCCTGCCGTCAGGGTCGATATCACCCGACTTTATGAGATCGAGCAGCCGGTCCCGCACCTGTGCAGGCCGGCCTTCGGAGGACATGATATTCATAGCGTTTCCAATAGGCCATTGAGACCAAGGCGCAATATAATATCAGCCAATGTCATTACTCAAGCTCTACGGCCTGCGAGCGGCTCTGGCGGCCCTCGGACTTGCGCAGCGCTTCGGCTGCGGCGATGCCTGCGTCGATGACGTCGCGGGTCGGATAACCGGAGAACCGTTCAGCAGAGGGCATGCCTTTGGCGAAATGCACGTAGCGTTCCTGTGCGACATCCCAAAGCCGCGCCAGTTCCGCCAAAGGATCGGCATGATCATCCGCGCGCAAGTCAAGCCATGGGTGGTGCTCGCCGCGGTGGATAATCAGCCCCGCAGCTTGGCGCCCGCGCTTATCACCGCCCTCTCTTTCACCCGCCACCATGGCCGTGATCAGACGTTCGGCGAAGGGCAGCGCGGCATTAGCGAGATAGCTTTGGGACGTGGCTTCGATCACCCGTGGTCCGGCCAGCATATTGCCTGCAGCTGAATGGCCGTCCCCGATGATATGCCCCGCCCAACCCACACAGTCCTCACCTGTATGAGCGGCAAAGCCCCCGTGTGCATCCACCATATGCGCCTGCCGGATAGCGCGGCCTTCGTCGCGCGCAGCAAGGTCTTCCAGCACCTGTGAAGCAGTTTCACCGGCCATCAAACGGGCGCGGCCCTCGGTGCCCCATATCGGGTTACAAAACGCTTGGCTCGCCACGGCGACAGTGCCGGACACGAATGGGACCACTGCCCCGCAGGCAAAAAACTTGCTCGCTACGATCAGACCAATGCTTCCATCGGTGTCTTTTGCAATCAACGAATAGGTCATCGGCCCACCGCATAGGCTTGCATAAGGCGCGGCGTGGCGGCTGCGCGCAACATTCCGTCTGGTTCACGCAGGGCCGCGGTTAGGCGACCGACGGTCCAAGGCTCGGCCACCGTCACCTTATGGCCCCTCGCACGCAGGTCTGCGATTACATCCTCGCCCACGTTCGGCTCGATCATCATCTCGCCACTCTTGACCTCGCGTGGGAAGAACGAACCTTGGAAATGCATCGAATGGAACAGAGGCTGGTCCATACATTCCTGAAGGCCCATGCCAAAATGAACGAAACGCAGGAACCAGATCAACTGCCATTGGTCCTGTTGGTCACCGCCGGGCGTCCCAAAAACCAGTTGCATGCCATCCTTTTCGGCCAAGCTGGGCGTCAATGTGGTGCGCGGCCTGCTTTTGGGCACCAGCGACGTCGGCAGGCCATCCTCCAGCCAATACATCTGCGCGCGCGAATTTAGTGGGAAGCCGAGGCCGGGAATTACCGGCGAGCTTTGCAGCCAGCCACCGGAGGGGGTCGCGGCCACCATGTTGCCCCAGCGGTCAATGATATCAAGATGCACGGTGTCGCCGCGCTTCTCGGTCAGATGCGACATGGTCGGCTCTTGCGCTGCGACGTTCCCAACTTTGAAATCCCGCTGAGCGCGCTCAATGTACGCGTCGGCCAACGCCTCAAATCCTGACACGCGGCCCGGTCGCTGCTCGTTTGAGGCTTGGCTGGTGATCAATTTGCGGCGTTCGTCGTTGTAGGCGTCGCTGAGCAGCACATCCATTGGGATGTCGCTGAAATCAGGATCGCCATAATAGGCCTCCCGGTCAGCATAAGCGAGCTTCATGGCCTCGATCACAGTGTGGACAAATTCGGTCCCGTTCGGGTCCATTGCCGCCAGATCAATGCCCTTGAGGATCGCCAAAGCCTGCAATAGGACAGGTCCTTGCGACCAGGCATGCGTCTTGTGGACGGTCCAGCCGTGGTAATCATAGGACAACGGGGCTTCATAGCTGGCGCGCCAATCGGCCATATCGGACGGGGCAAGAACGGCGGAATGCTTGGCCTCGGACACATCCATCACATGGGCGTCCTTGAGGTAGTCGAAAATCGCGTCGGCCACGAAGCCTGTCCGCCATTCGGCGCGGGCCGCGTCGATCTGCGCCTCGCGGGTGTCGCCTTCGCTTGAGGCTAACCGGTCATATGTCGCGGCGAGGTCAGGGTTTTTGAACAGTGCGTGCGGCGCGGGTGCGGCGCCATTCGGGGTCCAGACAGCGGCAGACGTTGGCCATTCTTCGGCGAAGTAATCCGCCAGTCCGGCAATGGTATTCGCCACACGCGCTAGCATCGGATGCCCGTCGCGGGCATAATCGATGGCCGGCTGCATCACGTCGCGCAGGCTCATCGTGCCGTGGTCGCGCAGCATCAGCATCCAGCCGTCAAATGCGCCAGGGACGACTGTGGCCAGCAGGCCAGAGCCAGGAATGAGTGTCAGGCCCTGCTCTTTGTAATGGGCGATCGTGGCGGCTTCGGGCGCCACGCCCTGCCCACAGAGCACTTCGACCTTGCAGGTTGTGGCAGAGTAGAAGATCGCCGGCATGTCGCCTGCCGGACCGTTCAAATGAGGCTCGACGACCTGCAATGTCAGAGCGGTGGCAACGGCCGCGTCAAAAGCATTGCCGCCTTTTTCCAGTATACTCATGCCCACGGACGAGGCGATCCAATGGGTCGAGGTAGCGACGCCAAAGGTGCCTCTTATTTCGGGACGGGTTGTGAAATCGGACATGGTTTCTCCTGATTAATGTTCGCGCGGGTCGAGGGCATCGCGCAACCCGTCGCCCAATAGGTTGAAGCCGAGCACCACAAGGAAGATCGAAATTCCGGGCCAAAGGGCCATCCAAGGGGCTTGGTTGAGAAAGTTCTTGGCTGTGTTCAGCATGGAACCCCAACTGGGTTCTGGCGGTTGCTGGCCAAGGCCAAGGAAGGACAGTGACGCCTCGGCGATGATCGCCGTGGCAATGGTCAGCGTGGCTTGCACAAGGATCGGAGGCAGCACGTTGGGCAGGATGTAGCGGCTCAGGATGCGCGGCGTCGGCAAGCCAATGGCGCGCGCGCTTTCGACGTAATCCTCGGATTTGATGTTGATGACTTGCCCACGTGTTAGGCGAATGAAAATCGGCGTGGCCGAGATCCCGATGGCGATCATCGCGTTGGTCAGCGACGGCCCCAGAAATGCGGCAAGGGCAATGGCGAGGATCAGAAAGGGTGCTGCCAAAAGCGCCTCAGTGCATCGGGAGATCAAGGCGTCAGTCCAGCCGCCAAAATAGCCCGCAAAGATGCCGAGCGGGACGCCGATCAGCAGCGCGATACTGACAGAGACGACACCCGCCAAAAGCGAGGCCTGCGCCCCCCAAATCATGCGCGACATCACATCGCGGCCAATCTCGTCGGTACCCATCCAATGCGCCCAGCTTGGTGCTTTTCGTACAGCACCCCAGTCGGTCGCGGCCGGATCAGGGATCGGCAGGATTGGGGCGGCAAGGGCGATGAGCAGAAAGAAGGCGACCAGAACCCCACCAACCATCGCGCTTTTGTGACTGCGCAATTTCTTCCAGACGCGATTTTCAGGCTTGGCGGTCAGCGCCGGTTCGGCAGAAAGGGCGGTGTCGGTGATATTAGCGTCGGTCATATCATTGCCCCCTCAGACGTGGGTTGAGGACGTAATACATTGCGTCGGCAAACAGGTTCATAAAGATAAAGCCAACGGCGGTGACCAGAACGATTCCTTGCACCACGGCATAATCCCGGTTGAACACGGCATCAACGACCAGCTTGCCAAATCCCGGAATGGTGAAAATCTGTTCGGTTAAAACCGCGCCTGCGACGAGCTCCCCAAACAACAGCGCGGTCAGCGTTACAATCGGGGTCAGCGCGTTGCGCAAGGCATGTTTGAGGATCACGACCCGTTCGGCCAGCCCTTTGGCGCGCGCAGTGCGCACGTAATCGGCGCTGAGCACGCTGAGCATCGAGGATCGCGTGTGCCGCATGAGCGTCGCGGCCAATGCGGTGCCAAGCACGAAGGCCGGCATCAGCATCGTCCGAATGGATTGCCCGAAATCCTCGGACAGGGGCACATACCCAGACGCCGGCAGCAGCTGCCATTTCACCGCGACAAGCAGGATCAGCATGATGCCAAGCCAGAAATTTGGGATCGACAGGCCCGAAAGGGCGACGATATTGGCGATGTAGTCCGTGGCCGTGCCCTTCTTCACCGCCGACAAAATGCCTGCCGGGATGCCGATCACCAGCGCGAAGATCATCGACATGACCGCAAGCTGGATTGTCACTGGCAGCTTTTGCGCCATCAACTCGGTCACGGGCTGGTTGGTGCGCAATGATATGCCCAGATCACCCTGCAACGCGTTGCCGATCCATGTCAAATACTGCATCCAGATCGGATCATTTAGGCGATATTTTTCACGCAGCAGGGCCAGCACTTCAGGGTCGCGTTCCTCGCCGGCCAGCACCAGCAACGGGTCGCCCGGCAACAGCTTTTGCATCGCGAACACAAAGATCGAAATCAGAATAATGGTCGGCAATGCGATCACGATACGGCGCAACAAAAACGGCAGCATGTCAGGCTCCTTGGATGAAAGCCCGCGCCACAGGTGCATGGCGCGGGTATGAAGGGATCACTCTTCCCAGGTAACGCCTTCCAGGCGGATCATCCCGTCGGGGTAAGGGGTGAAATCCTTCATCTTGGCGTCGTAGGCCCAGATCCAGTTCACGTGATACAGAAAGAGGCGCGGCAGTTCGTCGAGCATCATCGCTGTCGCTTCGTCATAAAGCGCTTTGCGTTCCGCAGTGCCAGAGGCCACGCGGGCGGCGTTCAGCAACTCGTCCATCTTCGGGTCCGAGAATTTGCTGTCATTGATCCCTCCATCGGTTGTGGCGAACTGGTGGTTGTTGCCATCGGGGTCTACGCGGCCCGACCAGCCGATCTGGCTGGCGGTATAATCGCCCGCAGACTGATCAGACAGCAGTGTCGCGAATTCCTTGGAGGTCAGCGAGATGTCGATCCCGGCTTGTGCGGCCATGGCTTGAACGACCTGCATCACAGCCAGCGGCTCAGTCGAGTTCGGCACCTGAACCTCAAGCTCGATCCCGTCGGGATAGCCTGCCTCTGCCAGCAACTCGCGCGCTCTTTCGATGTTCGCGGGCTCTACGGGGAAGCTCGTGTTGTACCAAGGTGAGGTCGACGGGAAGGACTGGTTGCCGGGCGCGAATGCCCCCTCGAACACCACCTGGTTCAGCGCCACGCGATCGATGGCGTAGCTAAGCGCCTGACGCAGGCGATTGTCATTGCCCCAAGGGTTGTCGCCCTTTTCGCCGTTGTTGAGGTTAAAGGTAATGCCCTGATAGCCCAACGATACAGCGCTATCGACAACAATGCTGTCATCGCCATTGGCCTGTGTCAGGTCGGTTGCGGCCAGACGCTCCAACATGTCAATATCGCCCGATTGCAGGTTTGCCAAACGCACCGTTGTGTCAGGGATCGGCAGGAAGGTAACGCTGTCAAAGTGAATTTCATCAGCGTTCCAATAGTCTTCGAACTTGGTCAGTACGATCTTGTCTTGCGCGACACGCTCGGTAAAACTGAACGCGCCAGAACAGACCGGGTTCAGGCCGAAATCAGCGCCCGTAGCAGCAGCCGCTGTCGGTGACACCATCATACCAGCGCGATCGGCCAGCTGTGCCAGGAGCGTGGCGTCAGGCCCTGCAAGGTTGAGTTTGATTTCATATCCGCCTGTCACTTCGGTAGATGTAATCGACGCAAGTTCGGACTTGCGGCGGGATTCATCCATCGTCTGGGAACGTTCGATATTTGCGGCCACCGCCTCAGCATTAAAGGGGGTGCCATCATGGAATACGACGCCCTCGCGCAATTGCATGGTGATCGACGTGCCGTCCTCGGAGGTCGTCCACGACGTGGCAAGTTGCGGGATAATCTCAAGGTTTGGGGTGATGTCGACCAGTTTGTCGCACAACGACGCATAAACGATCCGACCCACAAATGTGCGGGACTGGTCGGGGTCAAGAACATCGGCATCCGATTGCAACGCAATGCGTAGGTCTTTTGCAACAACGGGGCTGGCAACGAGTGCGGTCGCACTCAGCAGCGCCGTAATCATGGCAGTCTTTAGATGTGACATATGTCAATTCCTCTCTGTCGGTTGATGGGTCTTGTGAGTGACGGTCCCGCCCTCGACCGCAGCACGGTAAAGGGCGAACCGGGCTTCTACGGCCTTGGTTTTTGGTAGTGTCGGGGTGAGCGGTGGCTCACTGGGAAGTTTGTCCCAGAAGTGGCAGGCGACTTCATGGTCTTGTGTGTTTGTCCCCTCTAAGCTAGGGGAGTCGATTTTGCATTTCGCCTGCGCGTAGGGGCAGCGTGTATGAAATCTGCAACCGGGAGGTGGAGCGGTCGGGCTCGGCATTTCGCCCAGTACGCTCGACCTTTGGCCAGTCGGCTTGCCGCCCATGGTCGGGATCGATGCCAGCAGTGCCCGTGTGTAGGGGTGGCGCGGGTTGTTATAGACGTCCTCGGTCGGCCCGCTTTCGACGATCCGGCCCAGATACATCACCGCCACGCGGTCGCTCATATGGCGGATGACACCCAGATCATGCGCGATGATCACCAGCGTAAGCCCCATGTCGCGCGACAAATCACCGAGCAGATTGATCACCTGTGCCTGAACCGAAACGTCCAACGCGGAAACAGGTTCGTCCCCGATGATCAGTTTAGGGCCGGATGCAAGCGCACGGGCAATCCCGATCCGCTGCCGCTGCCCGCCGCTGAACTCATGCGGATAACGCCCGGCATATTCCTCACGCAGCCCGACCTTGCGCAGCAGGTCTGCGACCCGATCACGTCGTTGTTGCGCGCTCAATTCAGGGGCATGCACCTCCAGCGGTTCGCCGACCAGTTTGCCCACAGACATGCGCGGGTTGAGTGATGAAAACGGATCTTGAAAAATGAACTGCATGTCTCGGCGAAGGGTCTGAAGAGCGGCACCGCTGGCGGCACCAACCTCGTCACCATCAAACAGGACATCTCCGGACGTCGGGGCCAACAGGCGCATCAAAACCCTGGCCAACGTTGATTTCCCGCAGCCGCTTTCACCGACGATTGCGAACGTCTCGCCTCGACGCACCCGCAATGACACCCCGTCGACCGCCTGAACAACCGGTGCGGTTGACAACCAACTGCCGCCGCCGCCGCCGCCGAAGTGTTTAACCACGTTTGCCGCTTCAAGAATGATATTATCGCTCATGCGGTCACCGATAGGTTTGCCTCAAGGGGGGCGTAGTGGCAGGCCACGTTATGGCCTTGCGTGATCTCTGAAAGCGGTGGGCGCGTCTTGCAGGTTTGCGTGGCAAAGGCACAGCGGGTGCGAAACCGGCATCCGACGGGCATATTCGCAACCGTCGGCACTGTGCCCGGGACAATGGCCAGCCGCGTCCCGGGCTTATCAAGCTGAGGCATCGCGCTCATCAGGCCGATTGTGTATGGGTGCTGCGGGTTGTTGAAAACCTCCGCCACGGGCCCCTGTTCCACCACTTGGCCGCCGTACATCACCGCAACGGTGTCTGCGATTTCGGCAACGACACCCAGATCATGCGTGATCATAATGGTGCCCATCCCCGTCTCGTCGCGCAGATCGCGGATCAGGTCGAGGATCTGGGCCTGTATCGTCACATCAAGGGCGGTGGTCGGTTCGTCTGCAATCAGGATCTGCGGATCATTTGCGAGAGCCATAGCAATCATGACTCGCTGACGCATACCACCTGACAATTGGTGCGGATATTCCGATAAACGCTGCTCTGGATTTGCGATACCCACACGTTCCAACATCTGTAGCGCCCGATCGCGCGCTTGGGTCCTGGTCGCGCTCGTGTGACGCTGTACCGCCTCTTCGATCTGGTTCCCAATGGTGAAGGTGGGGTTGAGCGATGTCATCGGCTCTTGAAATATCATTGCGACGTGGTTGCCCCGCATCACTGCGGGCAAAGTTGTCTGCGATAAATCAAACTGAGCGCCATCAATACCAAGTTTTCCTGATGAAATTCGCGTGGATTCGGCAGGTAAGAGGCCCATCAGCGCCATCGCTGTCACGCTTTTTCCGCAGCCGGATTCACCAACGACACACAAAACTTCACCACGTTTCACGGTCAAGCTGACACCATCAATCACATCATTGGTCTGGCCCCTAAAGCGCAGGACCAAATCAGTCAGTGACATCAATGTGCCTGCATGCCCATTGCATGGCGCATCTATATCAGGTTGCGGCAACATCTATTTTGTCATCCTTATCATCGCGAATCCTAATCAACGAACCAATTCAACAATGGTTCATGACGCGGTGAAGTCAAGCGACGCGGAATGATCGCATGCATGGACCGTCCCAAGTCAAAGGATGTGCCCAAAAATGTATCTTTACGCCCATTGAGCCGACCCTTTAATGCGCGGCCCGTTTACACTTTGCTCCTAGAAGCCTGCACCTGATTGAGTGAAGCAATTGAGTTGGCGGCTCCGTCAAAGTCTACCACATGGCTGCCGCCAGCTTGTCCTTCTATCGTAAGCGCGGTCTCCTGTGACAGTGCCAATCTCTTGGTCCGGCGAGATCTGATCGAGTAGGTCAGGTA
>NZ_JBALVJ010000110.1:0-8154 GCF_036961165.1 Sulfitobacter sp.
CTGGTTGCCCAAGGCGGCAGCCTGTCGCGTATGTCTTTGGAAAGAAAGTTCGGGACGGCCGTCACAACTGCCAGAAGCAGAAGGACGGCATAGGTCATCACGACCCCTGCTGGTTGGCGCATTTTCAGTATCCTTTGGTGCCTGAGTGTTCGGTTTGACGTCGGGATGTCAGACCGCAGGCGGTCCCCGGACTGGCGGAAGGATAATGATTGCAGGAGTAGAAACGGATGCCACATATTGCCACGACACGCGCGCCAGCGTTTGTCGTGGCTTGGAGATTTTTGGTGCGGGCGCGGTGGCTTGCGGCTTGTCACCCTTGGGCACTGACGCGCGGATCAGATTGCTCTGCTCTGTCAGGATGACCGGAGAAAATGCGGTCTCAACTGACGCGACAAGGCCATTGCGCGTGGTAGTTCGTTCCGCGCCGACATCATGCGCCCCAAAAAGCGCAACCGCCAGCACAAGGAAAAGCCGCGACACAATCGCGGCCATCCCCCTTGCGGCTTGGCCACGCCCCTTTGTCATCCCTGCGCAGCCCAGACATAGGCGGCATATCCCGCCAGCATCACGACCCCAATGCCGCGTCCGATCACCGGACGGGTGAGCAGAAGCCCGGTCAGCACCAGCGACACAGCAATCATCACCGGAAGGTCGAAGGTCAGGAACCGCGACGAGACCGGGATCGGTGCGATCAGGGCGGTGACGCCGAGAATGCCCAGAACGTTGAAGATGTTCGACCCGATGATATTGCCGATGGCAATTTCGGACTGGCGGCGGAAGGCCGCGATCAGCGATGTGGCCAGTTCTGGCAGGGACGTTCCGATGGCGACAATGGTCAGGCCAATGAACGCCTCCGATATGCCGTATCCGCGCGCGATCGACACAGCCCCGTCTACCAGGAACCGCGCGCCGACCATCAACGCGACAAGCCCGCCAACGATCCAGAGCACCGACACAAGCGTTGATGCTGGCGGTTTCAGGCTTTCGTCCTCGGCTTCGGCCTCACCCGGCTTCAGGTAGGCCCAGACAAGATAGGCCACCAATCCGCCGAACAGAACCAGTCCGGACAGGCGGGTTATTTGGCCCAAGACGAAGACCGGGACCAGTAAAAGTGCCGCCGCCATCATGACGGCCGTGTCGCGCCGCAGGGTCGCGCCCATTACCTTGATCGGCCAGACCAGCGCCGAAAGGCCGACGATCAGCAGGATGTTGGCGATGTTGGACCCAATGATGTTGCCCAATGCGATATCGGGAACGCCGCGCCAGGCTGCGTCGACCGAAACCAGAAGTTCAGGCGTAGATGTGCCGAAGCCCACCACGGTCAGGCCGATCAGCAGCGGGGGGATCGCCATGCGCCGGGCGATGCCGACACTGCCCCGCACCAATGCCTCGCCTCCGAAGAACAGACCAATCAGTCCGATAAACAAGTAGAGATAATCCAAAGCGGTGCCCCAAGGGGCAAGTGGTCTGCCCTTCGCGGTAAGTTGTGAATGAAGCGGGGAGCTTGCAAGGGCCGTGCAAAGAAAATTTGCGAACCGAAAAATAGCAGAAAATGCCTTGGCAGCAAACCTTGAAGGAAAGCTGTGGAGGCATGATCTGTAGTCTTGGATCCCACGGCGGGAGAACGTTATTCGTACCTGCCAAAAGAAATGCGCGCCAGCGCAGAAACAATGGAGATGGTGGATTACCGCCATGATCTCATCATTTAATGCCGCGTCAAAAGGCGACGACACCGGCCTGCCGATTGGCCAGGCATATTTTGCTGACCAACGGGCCAAGGTCGACCGGTTTGTCGAACACCACTTTACCTGGCCCGGGACATTGCATCTTCACAGCGCAGCGTTCGGCTGGGATGTCCTGCGCGCGCCGATCAACGTAATGCTGTCTCCGGTCCTTGTCCTGACCCGGATCGCCGCCATTGTGTGTCGGCGGATCAGGCTGCCTGCAACCGCCAACTGGCTTGGGGCGCGGCGCATCCTGCTGCCCACAGCGGTTTCGCATCGGGTAGAGTTTCTGGTTGCGACTGACTTTCTGGACCTGCCTATGTCGCGCGCCGTTCTTGCGGCCCCCCAGTTTCGCGAACTGATCCGCAGAAGCGCGGCCGAGGCGGAAGTTCTCGGTCAGAGGATTGCGGACGCGCTTAGTGACTATGCAGGAACAAGGTCGGCGGTGGCAGAGATGAGCACAGGTCTGGTCACGCTGGCCGTGGGCGCGATTGTGTTCCAGGCTCTGACCCCTGGCATGATCTCGATGGCACCCGGCGTTGCAAACGCTGTGGCACTATCCACGGCGATTGCGGAGTTTCCGATGGGGCAGACCATCGGAGGCCTATGGTACGGCATGTTCCCCACTGACGCATCGCCACTGTTTGTCGCCGCAAGTGTGGCGATCCTTGTCATGATTTGGTCGGTCTTTGCCGCGTTTGCAGGTGTGCTGGCTGATCTGGTCCAGAGCCGTCTTGGCATTCACAGCAGTCGTCTTTTGCGCCTCATTGACACGCTCGAGGTGGAGCTTTGTGGCCTCGGCGAAAAGCCCTTCGCCGTACGCGAACACTACTACGCACGGCTGCTCAATCTTTGGGATGTCGTCGGCAGCGCATTTCGGCTGTTTCGGAATTAGCGCGCTGCCGCTTGGTCCCGTATCGTGGTATTTGACACAAAACCTGTGAAATGGATTCCGGAACTATCCAGTAAAAGTTGGAGAAAATGGTCTTAGAAATTGCAGTCGTCATTCTGCTCACGTTGATCAATGGCGTTCTGGCGATGTCCGAGCTCGCCATCGTGTCTGCCCGCCCCGCTCGGTTGATGCTGATGGTCGACAAGGGCAGCAGGGGTGCCGCGATAGCCATCACGCTTGCCAAGGACCCCGGCCGGTTCCTGTCCAGTGTTCAGATCGGGATCACGCTGGTGGGTGTGCTGGCGGGCGCTTTCTCCGGTGTGACGCTTGGCGGGCGTTTATCCACATCGCTAATTGAGGCTGGTTTGGCGGCAAACTTTGCTCAACCTGTTGGTGTGGTGTCCGTGGTTGTAGCGATCACCTATCTGTCGCTGATCGTGGGCGAACTTGTTCCCAAACAAATCGCCTTGCGTGCGCCTGAACAGGTCGCCGCCCGCATGGCCCCGATGATGGGGCTTATCGCACGCGTCGCGGCACCGCTGATCTGGGTGCTTGATCGGTCCGGCAATCTGGTATTGCGTCTGCTCGGTCAGTCCGGCGCCCAGTTACGCAAGGTGAGCGATGAGGAAGTGCGCCTGATCATCGCCGAGGCCGAAAGCACCGGGGCCATGAACCGAGCCGAAAGCGGAATGATCGCGGGCGTCATGCGCGTGGCCGACCGCACCGCGCGCGGCCTGATGACACCGCGCCACGAGGTCGAAACGCTCGACGCATCCAGCACCAAGGCGCAGATCCTCAAACAGCTTCGCGAAATGAGCCGGTCCAGACTGCCGGTGCAGGACGGCGATGCCGACGACATCATCGGTGTACTGATGACACGTGACATTCTGGTCCCCGCCCTGATGAGCGAGCCGTTCGATCTGCGCGCCCTGCTGCGCGAAGCGCCGGTCGTCCAGGGTGGACAAAGTGCGCTGGAGGTCATCGACCGGTTGCGCACGGCACCCGCGCATATGGTTCTCGTCTATGACAAATATGGCCACTTCGAAGGTATCGTCACGCCGATGGACGTTCTGGAGGCCATAACCGGCGACTTTCCTGACAGCGATACGGACGAGCCAAAAATTGTCACACGTGCAGATGGATCGTACCTTGTCGCAGGATGGATGCCCGTGGA
Source organism: Sulfitobacter sp. (assembly GCF_036961165.1). GTDB lineage: Bacteria > Pseudomonadota > Alphaproteobacteria > Rhodobacterales > Rhodobacteraceae > Sulfitobacter. The sequence goes on from NZ_JBALVJ010000110.1 coordinate 3,791, forward strand.
CGAATTCGCCGATCTGCTGTCACTGGAGCTTGAGGATGATCGTGATTACGAGACGGCAGCCGGTTTTGTCCTTGAAAAAATCGGCAGGCTTCCAGAAGTCGCGGAACGCCTTGATTTGCAAAACTGGTCGATTGAAGTCATCGACCTGGATGGCCGCCGCATAGACAAGCTTCTGGTGACGCGCGTGGGCTAAGATACAAGGCGGCGGCAAGCGGCCGTGCGACCGGACATTCATCACCAGCATTGCAATAGTCGAAAGAGATCGGCGGTTTATCGCTCGTTACATCAGGATTGGCCTGTTCATGCGGCGGCAATGAAAAATCAAGTCCAGATCAGAAAAATAGATTATCCGGGCAGGTCTTGTTCGCGAATTCACTTCATTACACTTCGATCACGCTGGGCCCAGGTTTGCTCCTGAAGCTGCGGCACGTGGGTGAATGAACCTTGCGAGTACCCGTCAACCGTCTTTTTCGGAGTTTTGGCAACATGGACCTTCTTTTCGTCGATTTCCTGGGAAAACCAGTCTGGAGCTGGATTGGTTTTCTGGTGCTCGTTCTGGCACTTCTGGTCTTTGACCTTGGCGTTTTGCAACGCAAATCCCACAAAATCGGGGTACGCGAAAGCCTGATGCTGTCAGCCTTCTACATCAGCATCGGCGTGCTGTTCTCACTCTGGGTCTGGTACTTTCTGGGCGATGTGTCTGCACTTCAGTATCTGACCGGCTTTGTTGTCGAGAAAAGCCTCGCACTGGACAACATCTTCGTCATCGCGATGATCTTTGGATATTTCGGAGTGCCGCGCGCCTATCAGCACCGGGTGCTGGTCTATGGAATCATCGGTGTCGTCATCTTGCGCGGCATCATGATCGGCCTTGGGGCTGTGGTGATCGCACGCTTTGACTGGGTGCTTCTGGTTTTCGCAGCGTTCCTGATCTTTACCGGGATCAAGATGCTGATGTCAGGTGGCGGCGAATACGACGTCGCGGCCAATCCCTTGCTTCGGTTCATGCGGGCCAAGTTCCGAGTGACCAAAAATCTGCACGGCGAGCGCTTCTTTGTCCGCGTGCCGCACGCCAAAACCGGCAAGGTGGCACTGTATGTGACGCCTCTCTTTCTGGCGCTTGTGATGGTCGAACTGGCCGATGTGATTTTCGCCGTCGACTCGATCCCAGCGATTTTTGCGATCACGCAGGATCCCTACATCATCTACACATCGAACATCTTTGCCATCCTCGGTCTTAGGGCGCTCTATTTTGCTTTGTCTGCCATGATCCATCGCTTTACCTACCTTCCGACAGCATTGTCGCTTGTTCTGATCTTCATCGGCGCTAAGGTCATTACCGCCGAGGTTCTGGGGCTCGAAAAAGTGCCTGCTTCGATTTCATTGGGGATCACGTTGACCATTCTGATTGGCGGCATTGTCGTGTACTTGTGGCGCACCCGCGCCACGGCTGATGGTTCTGCTTCTAACCCCTTTGCCGAGGTCAAAGCCGAATGAACACTTTGTCCTCCGGACTGCCCCTTGGCAAAGGCGCACCCGCAAAGAAGCTGTCGGACGTCCTGCGGGAACTCGATCAGGGCACGGGCAAGCGCATTTCGCTTGGCGATCTGATCATCGCACTGGGGGAACGAAGTTTCGTGCCCCTGATGATCCTGTTCGCGCTGCCAAACGTGTTCTTCTTCGTGCCGGGATCGTCGGTCATTACTGGATTGCCGCTTATCTTCATCGCGTTTCAACTTGTCCTTGGGCGGCCTGCGGTCTGGTTGCCTAAGGTGCTGAACGAACGTTCGATAGAGCACGGCGCGTTCACCCGGGCTGTTACCCACGCCGTTCCTTGGATCGAATGGGTAGAGCGCATGGCGCGGCCCCGTTATTGGCCGTTTTCACGCGTCGTGGCAGAAAGGATCGTCGGACTCACCAGTCTCGTGATGGCCATTTACATGTTCCTCCCATCCCTTTTGCCAATTCTTTGCCCGCCGTGGCGGTGATCACTTTGGCGCTTGGTCTGGGTGAACATGATGGCTTGTGGCTTGCAGGCTGCGTGGTTGCCAGTCTGGTTTCAACTGCGATCGTCTTTGCCATATTCGCCGCAGGCACTTTCGCAATGCTGAGCTTTTTTTAAGGACTCAAGTGATGCCATCGAAGAATGAAGCCCAAGCAGCGCTGCAAGGCCACGACGGCGACACCCACCGCCCCAAACGGATCGCGGCCTTGACGCTCGGAGCAGTTGGTATCGTTTACGGCGACATCGGCACAAGCCCGCTCTATGCGTTTCGCGAGGCGCTGCGCCCCGCCGCAGAAGACGGCTTGACCAAACCCGAGGTCCTTGGCGTCGTTTCCCTGTTAATCTGGGCGCTGATCCTGATCGTGACCCTGAAATACGTGCTGTTTCTTCTGCGCGCGGATAACCATGGCGAAGGCGGAATCTTGTCACTCGTGGCACTCGTCCAAAAGAAACCCAAAAAAACTGGAGTGACCTTCGTTCTGGGCGTGTCGGGTGCGGCCCTGTTTTTCGGGGATGCGATCATCACGCCGGCGATATCCGTTCTTTCCGCTGTCGAGGGCCTGAAGCTCGTCACTCCCTTGTTTGAGCCTTACGTGATCCCAATAGCTATCGGCATTCTCGTATCGCTGTTCATGGTGCAAAGCCGTGGGACCGGCCCGCTTGCCCGGTGGTTCGGCCCGATCACGGCAATCTGGTTTCTGGTCATGGGGGCCGCAGGTGTCGCACAGATTGTAGGAAATCCAAGTGTCCTGTGGGCCTTTGATCCCCGTTTTGCGATGTCCTTTATGATTGAGCACGGAAAAGTAGCATTTATCGTATTGGGGGCAGTATTCTTGGCCGTTACAGGCGCTGAAGCGCTTTATGCCGACCTTGGACACTTTGGCCGCAAACCGATACAGATTGCCTGGTTCGCACTCGTCTTTCCAGCCCTCGTGCTCAATTACTTGGGGCAAGGTGCGCTGGTCCTGCAGACGCCTTCAGCAGTGTCTGATCCGTTTTTTCTGATGGTGCCCTCTTGGGCGCTGCCAGGTTTGGTAATTTTAGCCACAATTGCGACAGTGATCGCAAGCCAGGCAGTCATTACGGGCGCATTTTCGATGACCCGCCAAGCAATACAGCTTGGGCTACTCCCCCGCCTCATGATCCGTCACACCTCAACCACCGAGACGGGCCAGATCTTCCTGCCTGTCATCAACGCTCTGTTGCTCGTCGGTGTCGTCATCCTGGTTCTGGAGTTCGAGACTTCTACGGCATTGGCTGCGGCATACGGAATTGCCGTGAGCGGCACGATGGTCATCACGACGGCGCTCGCTTACCTCATGCTACACCGTGTCTGGGGCCTGCCAAAGTTCGCCGCCATAGTGGTACTTGCCCCAATCTTGTTGATCGAGGCCGCATTCCTTACTGCCAATCTGGCGAAAGTTTCGGACGGGGGTTACGTCCCGCTTATGCTGGGTGCAACGCTGGTGATCATGATGTGGACTTGGGCGCGCGGCACGCAGCAACTATTTGAGCAGTCCAGTAAACTGTCCGTGCCCTTGGTCGATTTCATTCCAAGAATCGAAAAAAGCTCAGCTCTTCGGGCCCCCGGAGCAGCCATATTTCTGACCAGCGATGTTGCCGCCACGCCACCGGCGCTCTTGCACAACCTCAAACACAACCATGTCCTGCATGAGCATATCATTGTTTTGACCGTCGAGACACGTGATGTGCCGCGCGTACCCGAGAACGAACGCGCTGTCATCGAACGTCTCAGCGACCGTTTCGAACGGATCACCTTGCGCTTCGGCTTCATGGAAACGCCGAACATCAACCGCGCGTTGGGGTCTTGCCGTAAGCAGGGCCTGAAGTTCGAAGGCATGAAAACCACTTTCTTCCTTGGTCGCCGCAAGCTTGTCGCCAAAGCCGACATTGGGATGCCGATTTGGCAAGATTACCTCTACATCTTCATGTTGCGCTTGGCGGCCGATCCGTCTGATTTTTACCATTTGCCGCGTGACCGGGTCGTCGAATTAGGTTCTCAGGTGGCAGTGTAGCGGTCTCACCGTAACCGAGAGTCAAATTGCATGTCCATCGTAGGAATTTAACGCAACGAAACCTGGCATCGGCTATGAAGTATCCAGTGGAAGCAAAGTCAGCGTGTCGATCGTTGGGACAGACCACAGTGAACGATTAGTCCGCAATCCGCGACGAACAGCCTTGTTGCATGACCGCTTCGGCGATTGTCGCTGCACTGCGGAAAGGGTGCCGCAGCTAATGCGAGGGCTTTCTGCGCTCGCATTAGCTGCATTTGCACAAGTCCGGTTTGTCCGGCGGTCTCAACTGATCGACGCAACACATGCATTGAAACGCTCTGCGG
>NZ_JBALVJ010000111.1:0-8144 GCF_036961165.1 Sulfitobacter sp.
GATGCATCTTAGCCAAGCCGCAAAACTGTCCTAAAAAGCAGGACCACTTCAGAACGAACTTATTGGCCGAGCTTCACGGGTGCCCTTTCACAATTTTCTGGTCCACTTGATGCAACTGTCTCTGAAAACCGCTATCTAACGTTGAAAATTCTGTCCCCAGCAGAACCTCGTGCGAAATCAGTTGCCTACGATAGTGCATTTCATTCAGTGTGCCGGTTTCATCAGGGCAATCTGCTTGTTGCGGCAAAACGAATATCTCCTAATAGTGATTGGAGAGTCAAAGTAACGTTTCTTTGGCCAGTATCATCTTCAAATGGTGTCACTATCAGCTCTCATCGATACAAGATCATGAGGCTATCCAACTGTCGGCCAGTTTAATACGTAGTTATCTATAACGTCCTATACATCAGCAGCGCAGTGATCGATTGTGCCTTTTGGTGCCTGAAGATTTTCAACATTAAGGGCTCGAAGCGGTCATTGACGCTCCGAGATTGGTTTTCGGTCATCTGCACTATGAGATAGAGAAGGTCTGGTGGCTACGCGCAGGAGTTTTCATTTATCTTTGCCGACGTTCTCGGCAAATGCTGTCTTGAACGCCTCTTGCTGGGCGCCCGATGCGTCTGTCTGATAGTTGGCTTTCCATTCATCCATGGTCATGCCGTAGAACAGTTCGCGTGCTTCTATCTTGCCAATCTCGACGCCCCGCTCTGCGGCGGCTTCTTGATACCAGCGTGACAGGCAGTTTCGGCAAAAACCCGCAAGATTCATCATGTCGATGTTCTGCACGTCGGTACGGTCCTGCATCAGGTGCTTTTGCAGGCGGCGGTAGGCGGCGGCTTGCAGTTCGATCTCTTCTTGGCTGTACTCGGTCATGGTAGCTCCTGTGTTTATGGGGGATAAATGCGCATACAGGCCGCGCGGGTCAAGCTGTACGCGTGCCGTTGCGTCATCAGATTGTAACCGTTTTCGGTTTCAAGGTAGATATCATGCGTGCCAGACTAGAATGTGACCGCTAACATCTGTTATAAACAATATCAAAGTGTAGCCCAAAGTTGAAGGAAGACTGGAATGAGACGTCAACGGAATGTAAAGATCGTGGCAACGCTGGGACCGGCTTCTGACACGCATGAAATGATCTCGGCCTTGCACAAGAAGGGCGCGGATGTGTTCCGGCTTAACATGAGCCACGGTAGCCACGATGCAATCCGCGCCAAGCACGCGATGATCCGCGCCGTTGAAGAAGAGCTGGGGTCGACGATTGGTATTTTGGCAGACTTGCAGGGGCCAAAGCTGCGTGTGGGCGTGTTTGCCAACGGTAGCGAAGAATTGGTCGAAGGGGCGACGTTCCGGTTGGATCTGGATGAGGCCGAGGGCAACGCGCAGCGGGTTTGTCTGCCTCACCCCGAGATTTTTGCGGCGCTCAAAGAGGGCGCCACCCTGTTGGTTAATGATGGTAAGATCCGTCTGAAGGTCAAATCCTGTGGAGGAGATTTTGCCGAGTGCGAAGTCGTGACCGGTGGCGCCATTTCGAACCGTAAGGGTGTAAACGTCCCCGATGTCGTGCTGCCGCTCGCGGCGCTGAGCGATAAGGACCGAGCTGATCTCGAATTCGTCTGTGCTTTGGGTGTCGATTGGCTCGCTTTGAGCTTTGTCCAGCGACCCGAAGACGTGGCAGAGGCACGTGCGCTCGCCAAAGGGCGTGCCTCGATCCTGTCCAAGATTGAAAAGCCGTCGGCGGTTGAACGGTTTGATGATATTTTAGCCGTTAGCGACGGCATCATGGTGGCGCGCGGTGATCTTGGTGTTGAATTGCCGGTATCTGCCGTGCCGCCAATCCAGAAGCGGCTGGTGCGCCGGTGTCGTTCTGTTGGTAAGCCCGTGATTGTTGCCACTCAGATGCTGGAAAGCATGATCGAAAGCCCGATGCCGACCCGTGCCGAAGTCTCTGACGTGGCCACGGCCATCTATGAGGGGGCCGATGCGGTGATGCTTTCGGCGGAATCCGCGGCGGGCAGCTATCCGCTAGAAGCAGTCGGCATGATGGATAATGTCGCAATGGAGGTGGAGCGTGATCCCACCTACACGCAGATCATCGAAGCCAGCCGTACTGCGTCACGCTCCGGGATTGCGGATGCGATGGTGGCTGCCGCCCGCGAGATTGCCGAGACTACGGATGTTAAAGCGATCTGCTGCTTTACCCATTCCGGCACAACAGCCCTACTAACAGCACGTGAGCGGCCGCGTGTGCCGATCATCGCGTTGACACCTCTCAAGCGGACCGCGCGTCGGTTGGCGCTGAGTTGGGGCGTGAATTGTGTTCTCACGGATGAGCTCGACCGCTTCAAGATGGCAGTGGTGAGCGCGGCTCGCGCGGCATTGCAGGAAGGCTTCGCCGTCGAGACTGACTTTGTCGTTGTCACAGCGGGGGTGCCGTTCAACGTACCCGGCACGACCAATATTCTGCGTGTTGCGCCCTGCGATGAACGTTTGATTTTCGCGTCTGATCCAGAGTAACCTCACGGAAATTTTGGGGAGGTCTGTTATGGACACCGATCTTGCGCTGGTTATCGGCATCATTCTTGCGGCACTTTCGGTGCCCTCGATTCTGTCGGCACTCAGTGACAAACGTGCGCCGCGTGCATCTGCGATCACGATCTTGATTGCGGGCGGGCTGATCCTGTTTGCAATTCAGGGCAAGCCGGGGGGGTATAGCCTTTCTGAGGTACCGGACATCTTTGTGGGCGTGATCGCGCGGTACATGCCCTGAGGCTTTGGCGAAACAGTCACAGGCCTGCGCGCAGATTTGGTCGTTTCGCTTTTTCTTCTCTTGCGTTGGGACGCCTTGCATCCTATAGCCAGATTTCATTCCTGCGCGTCCGGCTCACGTGGCATGCCGAGTCGCGCTTAAACTGTAGACGACAGGAGACAGAAATGCCCAAGATGAAGACGAAATCGAGCGCTAAGAAGCGCTTTAAGATCTCGGCGACCGGCAAAGTCATCGGTGGTCAGGCTGGTAAACAGCACGGCATGATCAAGCGGACTAAAAAGTTCATCCGTAACGCACGCGGCACGACAGCATTGTCGGCGCCAGATGCCAAGATCATCAAGGGCTTTATGCCCTACGACCGTTAAGGAGAGCCGATATGTCCCGTACAAAAGGTGGTACAGTTACCCACGCCCGTCACCGTAAGGTCGTTAAGGCAGCCAAAGGTTATTATGGCCGTCGCAAGAGTACCTTTAAGGTCGCGCGCCAGGCCGTCGATAAGGCCAACCAGTATGCAACACGTGACCGGAAGGTTCGTAAGCGGAACTTCCGCGCGTTGTGGATCCAGCGTATCAACGCTGCTGTTCGCATGCACGACGAAGCGCTGACATACTCGCGCTTCATCAACGGTCTGAACCTCGCAGGTATCGAAGTTGACCGTAAAGTGCTTGCCGATCTGGCCGTGAACGAGCCCGAAGCATTTACTGCGATCGTGAAGCAGGCTCAGGCGTCTTTGGCCGCTTAAGCGCCAGCGCACTGACTTGAAATCGAAACGCCGCTCCGGTCATCGGGGCGGCGTTTTGCGTTTGAATGTTCTGAACGGGGCGGGTGCCTGCCGCGCCCTCATGGGTTGCGTTTGCGCGCGGTTCTGGTAGCAGGTTTGCATATTCTGAAGGACGTGCGTGACATGGATGATCTCAAGCAAAAATACCTTGGCCGGATTGCAAAGGCGGCTGATGAGGCCGCGTTGGAAGACATTCGTCTGACGGCTGTAGGCAAGAAGGGCGAAGTCGCCCTCAAGATGCGCGAACTGGGCAAGATGACCCCAGAAGAGCGTCAGACCGCTGGTCCCGCGCTTAATGCGCTGAAGGACGAGATCAACTCGGCGCTGGCAGCCAAGAAGGCTGCGTTGGGCAATGCCGCGCTGGATGAGCGTCTGCGCAGCGAATGGCTGGACGTGACGCTGCCGTCGCGGGTGCGCCCCGCTGGCACGCTGCACCCTGTGTCTCAGGTCACCGAAGAGCTGACAGCGATCTTCGCCGAGATGGGCTTTTCCGTCGCCGAAGGGCCGCGTATTGATACCGACTGGTATAACTTCGACGCGCTGAACATTCCCGGCCACCACCCCGCGCGCGCCGAGATGGACACATTCTATATGGCCCGTGCCGAGGGTGATAATCGCGCCCCACACGTGCTGCGCACCCACACGTCCCCCGTGCAGATCCGCACGATGGAGGCCGAAGGCGCGCCCCTGCGCATCATCTGCCCCGGTGGCGTGTACCGCGCCGACTATGACCAGACCCACACGCCGATGTTCCATCAGGTCGAAGGTTTGGCGATCGACAAAGACATCTCGATGGCGAACCTCAAATGGACGCTTGAGGAATTCTTTGCCGCGTTCTTTGAGATTGACGGCATCAAGACCCGCTTCCGCGCGTCCCACTTCCCCTTCACTGAGCCTTCGGCAGAGGTGGATATCCAATGCTCTTGGGTCGATGGCCAGCTGCGTATCGGTGAGGGCGACGGATGGATGGAAGTGCTGGGCTCTGGCATGGTCCACCCCAAAGTGCTGGCTGCTGGCGGGATTGATCCCGACATCTGGCAGGGCTTTGCCTTTGGCATGGGGATCGACCGGATTGCGATGCTGAAATACGGGATACCTGATTTGCGGGCGTTCTTTGATTCAGACCTGCGCTGGCTGCGGCACTACGGCTTCGCGAGCTTGGATCAGCCGAATTTGCACGGTGGGTTGAGTAGGTGAGTATCCTTTTCGGTGTTCTCGGTGCTTTAGGCGCAGCACTGATCGCAGCGTTCACCTATTCTTATCAACGTACTTTGGATCGTAAGTTTGAGGTCATTCAAGAGCGACGGCAACTATATGTAGATTACGTGAAAGAGGTGAGCCCTTCAATTTATCGCCGTGTTCTCGTGGATTCTGATATTCATCATGATCGTTTGAAACGGTTGAATGAAATTGGCTCTGCAATGCAAATTATAGCACCACAATCAGTCTGCGACGCTCATCACGAATTTTTGAACTATCTGCGCGAACAAACCAGTCGGGCAGACCCTGCAACTCAAGAGCACTCTAATTTTTTCGATGATGAAGCAGGTAGCCTTTTCGATATGGTCTTATTCGAGATGCGGAAAGACGCTCTTCCTCCGGAACTGCATGATGGGAATATGAAAAAATGAAATTCACACTCTCTTGGCTCAAAGAGCACCTCGACACCACGGCTTCGGTCGATGAGATCACCTATGCCCTGACCGATCTGGGTCTGGAAGTGGAGGGGGTCGAAGACCGCGGCGCGAAGCTGCGTGACTTTACGCTGGGTTTCGTGAAATCCGCGGAAAAGCATCCCGATGCGGATCGTCTGCGTGTCTGTCAGGTGGAAACCGACGAAGGCCTGCAACAGATCATCTGTGGTGCGCCCAACGCGCGCGAAGGCATCACCGTCGTGATCGCCAAGCCGGGCGTGTATGTGCCGGGCATTGATACCACCATCGGTGTGGGCAAAATCCGTGGGATCGAAAGCTTTGGCATGATGGCCTCCGAGCGGGAGCTGGAGCTCAGCGAAGAGCATGACGGCATCATCGAGCTGCCCTCGGGCAATGTCGGCGACAGCTTTGTTGATTGGCTGGCCGAACATGATCCGGCCAAGGTTGATCCGGTGATCGAGATCGCGATCACGCCGAACCGCCCCGATGCGCTGGGCGTGCGCGGCATTGCGCGCGATCTGGCCGCACGCGGTTTGGGTAAACTCAAGCAGCGCGATGTGCCTGCGGTTGAGGGGGCGTTCCCTTGCCCCATCAGCGTAACCATTGACGAAGACACGCTTGAGCAGTGCCCCGTGTTCTATGGCCGCGTCATTCGCGGTGTTAAAAATGGCCCAAGCCCTGTGTGGCTTCAGGACAAGCTGCGCGCGATTGGCCTGCGCCCGATTAGCTTCCTTGTGGATGTGACGAACTACTTCACCTTCGACCGCAACCGCCCGTTGCACGTGTTTGATGCGGACAAGATCGCGGGCAACAGCCTGCGCGTGCATCGCGCCAAGGGCGGAGAGACGCTTGTTGCGCTGGATGACAAGGAATACATGCTGGTTGACGGGATGACCGTAATTTCCGACGGCAATAGCATCGAAAGCCTTGGCGGTGTTATGGGCGGTGCGGCAACCGGCGTGAGCGACGAGACCGTGAACGTCTTTGTTGAATCCGCCTACTTCGATCCGGTGCGTACCGCGTACACGGGCCGCGCGCTCAAGATTAACTCGGACGCGCGCTATCGCTTTGAGCGGGGCATTGACCCTGGGTGGACGCCCTACGGGATTGAGCACGCAACGCGCATGATCCTTGATAACGCGGGCGGTGAGGCGTCAGAAGTCGTTGTGGCGGGCAAGGTGCCTGATACCAGCCGCGCCTACCGGTTGAACGCCAAGCGGGTGATCTCGCTGGTGGGGATGGAAATCCCTGAGGCAGAGCAGCGCCAGACGCTGACTGCGTTGGGCTTCCGTCTGGACGGTGACATGGCCTATGTGCCCAGCTGGCGCCCCGATGTGCAGGGGGAGGCGGATCTGGTCGAAGAGGTCGCGCGTATTGCGTCACTAACCAAGCTTGAAGGCAGGCCATTGCCGCGTCTGACCACTGGTGTCCCGCGCCCTGTGATGTCCCCCGCGCAGCGGCGCGAAGTGGCAGCACGGCGCACGGCTGCCACGCTCGGCTATCATGAATGTGTGAGCTACAGCTTCATTGATCAGGCATCCGCCGCGCTATTTGGTGGTGGCACCGATGCGACGCGTCTGGAGAACCCGATCAGTCAGGACATGAGCCACATGCGCCCTGCCCTGCTGCCCGGTTTGCTGCAGGCCGCAGCACGCAATCAGGCGCGTGGATTTGCCGACATGGCGCTGTTCGAGGTTGGCCCCGTCTTTCAAGGCGGCGAACCGGGTGAGCAGCAATTGCAGGTAACGGGCCTTCTGGTCGGCCGCACTGGTCCTAAGGACGTATTGGGCGCGGCCCGCGATGTTGATGTTTTCGACGTGAAGGCGGATGCAGAGGCAATTCTTGCAGCCATCGGCGCGCCTGCGAAGGTACAGATCCTGCGCGGCGCGGACGCATGGTGGCATCCTGGTCGTCACGGCATGATCTGCCTTGGCCCCAAGAAGGTCTTGGGCGTTTACGGTGAATTGCATCCGAAAGTATTGGCTGCGCTGGATGTGAAGGGGCCTGCGATGGCTTTCACTCTCTGGCCTGCCGAGGTGCCGATGCCGCGCAAGGCGGGTGCGACGCGCCCCGCGCTTAAGATCAGTGACCTGCAAGCGGTAGAGCGGGACTTTGCTTTTGTCGTGGATGCCGAAGTGGAGGCGCTGACGCTGGTTAACGCTGCCATGGGGGCGGACAAAGCCCTGATTGACGATGTGCGGGTGTTCGATGAGTTTGTTGGCGGCAGTCTGGGCGAAGGTAAGAAATCGCTCGCGCTGACAGTGCGGTTGCAGCCACGTGAGCAGACCTTGAAGGATGCCGATATTGAAGCTGTCGGGGCTAAGGTGATTGAGAAGGTGACCAGGGCCACCGGCGGCGTGCTGCGCGGGTAATCACCGGCCGGATACGGTTTGAAAACTGTTAGGAGAGCGAAGATGAAGGTTTATCTGTCTGGAGAAATCCACACCGATTGGCGTGAGCAGATCACTCAGGGTGCGCAGGGTATGGATGTTGAGTTCACGGGGCCGGTGACGGACCACGCGGCCAGTGATGATTGCGGTGTCGCAATTCTGGGCGCAGAGGCAGATAAGTTTTGGCATGATCGCAAAGGCGCGCAGGTAAACGCGATCCGCACCCGCAAAGGCATCGCCGACGCTGACGTCGTCGTGGTGCGGTTTGGCGATCAGTACAAGCAATGGAACGCGGCATTCGACGCAGGCTACGCTGCGGCGTTGGGGAAATCTTTGATCATTCTGCACGGGCCTGACCATGCACATGCGCTTAAGGAAGTGGACGCTGCTGCGCTGGCAGTCGCGTCCGAGCCTGCGCAGGTTGTGGAAATCCTGCGCTATGTGCTCACAGGCACGCTTTCCTAATTAACGCTGAGAGGCATCCACACCAGCATCATGGTGAAGTGGTCCGGCAAAATTGGACAGCGTGCTAAGATGTATCCAACCCGAAC